>CAJQRU010000054.1 GCA_905612355.1 uncultured Gammaproteobacteria bacterium | reverse complement strand
GGAGTTACTGGGTCTGACACGGCCACTGAGTGGGGATGGTTTTAAGGTTGCTCAAGTCGCAGGATGAAAAACTAATGACTGTTGTTTCAAAAGAAATCGGGCCTAATCGTTATCGTGAATCGTTCGGTCGTTACTTTGATGATTTTATGGTTGGCGATGTCTATGAGCATCGGCCTGGTCGGACCATAAGCGAGGTTGACAATACCTGGTTTACGTTACTGACAATGAACACTCATCCAGTGCATTTTGATCAAAATTACGCAGCGGACAGTGAGTTTGGACGAACCCTAGTGAACTCTTGTTTGACGTTGTCAGTTGTCGTGGGAATGAGTGTCAGCGATCTCAGTCAGAAAGCGATAGCCAACCTTGGCTGGGACCATATCAAGTTGACAGCCCCTGTTTTCCCCGGTGACACCTTATATGCTGAATCTGAAGTGTTGGCTAAGCGCGAGTCAAATAGTCGACCAGGCCAGGGTATTGTGACCGCTAAAACCATTGGGAAAAAAGCCGATGGTACAGTCGTGATGACATGTGAGCGCTCGTTTCTCGTGCCAAAAATGGGCCAGGAGATGGATGCGTGAGAATAATAGATGGATTTATAGGGGGGGTCCCATGACTAACAGGACCAGTCGGTCGAATGAGGAAGAGACACTGATTCTCGATACTATTGATCGTTTCCTTGAGAGGGACGTTCGACCGTATGCGCATGAACTGGAGTCGGAGGATCGCTACCCCGAAGACATCGTATCCAAAATGTGTGAACTGGGTCTTTTCGGCGCGACGATTTCTCAGGAGTATGGTGGTCTGGGTTTGTCGGCCAGCACTTATGCAAAAATTGTGGAGCGGGTGTCTGCTGTTTGGATGTCCGTTAGCGGAATCTTTAACTCGCACTTAATTATGGCAGCAGCAGTCGAGCGCTTTGGTACTGACGAGCAAAAGCGGATGTACTTGCCTCGGTTCGCGGCAGGGGAAGTTCGGGGGGGCATCGCCCTGACGGAACCGGATTGCGGCACCGATCTCCAGGCTATTCGAACGCGCGCCCAGCGCGATGGCGATGATTACGTTATCAATGGCACCAAGAGTTGGATCAGTAACAGCGTTGAAGGCGGTATCCTTGCGGTGCTGGTTAAGACAGACTCCACTGCGGAACCTCGTCACCGGGGAATGAGTCTATTGCTGGTCGAGCGAGATCCTGGGTTTCAGGTAGCTCGACGTCTCAAAAAGCTGGGTTACAAGGGAATCGATACAGGAGAACTAATTTTCGAGGATTGTCGTGTGCCAGCAGATCGCCTAATTGGCGGTACCGAGGGACGTGGGTTGCAGCAAATTCTTGGAGGTCTCGAGTTGGGTCGCATTAATGTGGCTGCCAGGGGCGTGGGTATCGCGCGTGCCTGCC
This sequence comes from uncultured Gammaproteobacteria bacterium, assembly GCA_905612355.1. GTDB lineage: Bacteria > Pseudomonadota > Gammaproteobacteria > Arenicellales > UBA868 > UBA11791. The sequence goes on along the minus strand of CAJQRU010000054.1, from coordinate 35,420 downwards.
TGGAGGAATCTATCGCCTATGCCCAGGTTCGTAAAACCTTTGGCAAAGCCATTGGCGAACATCAGGCGATTCAGATCAAGCTGGCCGATATGGCGACGCGGGTTGAGGCGGCGCGGTTGCTCACCGAATCTGCCGCAGAAGCGTACGACACCGGTGAGCGCTGCGATATGGAGGCGGGAATGGCTAAGTTGTTTGCTTCGGAAGCGGCTATCAGTAACTCGATGGATGCGATGCGCATTCATGGTGCTTACGGTTATTCCAAGGAATTCAATATTGAACGTTATTATCGCGATGCACCGTTACTCGCTATTGGCGAGGGAACCAATGAATTGCAACGCATCATCATTGCGAAGCAATTGATCGAGCGGCATCGGGTATAGCGCCTGTCTGGTCTGGAGCACGCAAGAACATGTTGCCGCTTGAGTCGCTTCGTGTCATCGCTGTCGAGCAATATGGTGCGGGTCCTTTTGGCACGTTGTTTATGGCTGATCTGGGTGCCGAGGTTATCAAGATTGAAAACCCTCATGATGGGGGTGATATGGCGCGGTCGGTGGGGCCAGGCTATCTCGACAATGGAGAGAGTCTTTTTTTTCATGCCTTCAATCGTAACAAGAAGAGTGTGACACTCGATTTATCTAAGGACACAGCGCAGGCAGTACTGCATGATCTCGTTGCCCGCTCTGATGTATTGTGTTCTAACCTGCGTGGTGATGTGCCTGGGAAGTTAGGACTTACCTACGAGCACTTAAAAGAACACAACCCGGCGATTGTCTGCGCACACTTGAGTGCGTATGGCCGTACCGGAGCGCGTGCTGACTGGCCTGGTTACGACTACTTGATGCAGGCCGAGGTCGGGTATTTGTCATTAACCGGGGAACCCGGCGGGCCACCGGGACGTTTTGGGCTTTCCGTGGTTGATTTCATGACCGGACTGGCGTTGGCTTATGCGGTGCTTGCCGGAGTAACAGCAGCCAGGGCAAGCGGGATAGGACAGGAGTTGGACGTCAGTTTGTTCGATGTGGCTTTGAGTAATACCAATTATTTGGCGGCGTGGTACCTCAATACAGGTCAAGAACCAACGCGATTGCCGCGCTCAGCCCATCCATCTCTCGTGCCTTGTCAGTTATATAAAACAAAAGATGACTGGATTTTTCTGATGTGCAACAAGGAAAAGTTCTGGCCGCTATTGTGCGATGTGCTGGGTAAGGCAGAGTGGAAACGCGATTCGCGTTTTTCCACCTTCAAAGAACGACTGGTTCACCGCGATCTTATTACTGATTTGCTGGATGAAGCGCTGTCGGTTGGAACAACCGCTGAATGGCTGGATCGATTTGCCGGCACCGTGCCTGCAGCGCCGGTGAACAGTATTGATCAGGCATTGGAGAGTCCGTTTGTTACGGAGACCGGACGCCTTCAAACCCTGGAGCACCCGCAGCATGGAGCGTATCGACTGATCGCAAATCCAATTCGCACTGCTGGGGCGGAGACTCCAGCAGTGCCTGCCCCAGCCCTCGGTGAGCATACCGATGCCATACTCGCTGAGTTGGGATACAGTCCCGAGAAGATTGTGGCGTTGCGTGAGGCGGGGATCGTGTAAGTGGTGTTGAATTGACAACTGAATTAGGTGTTATAGAAATAATGGCACGCAATTAGAGGCAAGGAGATAGCCCGGATGACTAAGCAGTTACCCATTGGGATTCAGACCAACGGGATAAAGCACTCCCATGCGGATCCGATGCCATCAATCGACACTCGATTTGCGATGGTTCGAGAAGCCGGCGTGTTTGACTATGTGGACAAAACGCCAGACTCGGATGAGATTGCCGAATTCGAAAAGGCCAGTGAGAAATATGGTCTCCCCGTGCGCTGCGGGGGTTGGTTTTACGTATTCGGTCGCGACGAATTGTTACTCAAGAAGAATCTCGAAACAGCAAAGCGACTCGGATCACGCGACCATAATACTCAGATCATGGCGTACAAAGAAGATGGACAACTGGTCAGTGACCAGGAGGTCATCGAATTTTACGAATTGGCGCTTGAGCACGGTGAACGACTGGGGGTGCGACCCTGTCTCGAAGTTCATTGCAATATGTGGTCGGAAGATTTTCGTCGGGTCGAGACTGTGGGCAAGCTGGCCGAAGCTCGGAGATTAACTTATTGTCTAACGCTGGATCATAGCCATGTTATTTTTAAAATCGAGAATCCCGCAGAGCAGGAGATTTTTGATATTCGCGGAGATGTGGAATCAGGCAAGCTAATTCTTGATCCCTTTACTGATGGCAGTGTCTGCAAGGGTTGGATTGATGCAGGATGGGTGGGACATTGCCATGCGCGGTCGACGGTACCGAACAATCCGAAAAACCTCGATGCTGTTGATGAACAAGGTCGACATGGACGCGGCATACAGTATCCCTTCGCACCGCCCGCACCAGGGCTTTATCACTCGCCCTGGGACCCCGTTCAATTGGAATCTTGGAAAGAAGTGGTACGTCAGTTGATGACGTACCACGCACATCATGATGACAGCGCGTTGGGACAGATTAGTACTGAATTTATTCCCAGTCTGGATTACGGTGAGGGTTGTCGTTATTCGTTGTTCGAGCAGGGGGTGGCCTGTGCGAGTTGGATGCGTGAAACCTGGAACGGCATCATCTCGAGTCAGTCGTCCGAGGGCAACGATGCGAAATGATGGAATATTTGATCTTTTCAGTCTCGCCAGATGGTGGAGTTCGCGAGTTGTGTTGCCAGGGCTTTGCCAGCGGCCTCCAGTAACCGCACACCTTTTTCCGCAGTGGCGGCCGCGGGCACACCGATAACACCGCTGTCGCTCCAGTCTTTGATGGGGCGCCAGCGATAGACGCCGTTTTCTGTGCCAAGGCCATCGGTTGGTGGTTCGAATGTAGCGATGATTTGTTGATCAACTAGATCTGGGCGCAGTGCAAGCAGCATGGAGGTTTCCGCTTCACCGGCATGGCGAACCGTCTGCTGCGCTTCTAGAATGTTGTTGAATTCCTTTTCCGCAACGTGCCAATAGGTGGCGCAGGCAACGGTAGCGTTGAATTCAAGCGTGAGTTCGGCGCTAATGACAGTGAGTGCTGCGATATTCCCTCCATGGCCGTTGATCAGCGCGATCCGCTGGAAGCCATGCTGTTGAATCGACCGGCATATACAGCGTATGACCGATCGGAAAGTGTCGAAATCAAGCGTCAAGGTCCCGCCGAAGGACATGTGGTGTTCTGCGAGTCCGCTCCATATGGTCGGGGTAACTGTCACTGGTACGGAATCGGCCATGTACCCGGCGGCACGTCGGCACACCTCACCGGCGAGTAAGGCGTCAACTTGGACTGGTAAATGCGGGCCATGTTGTTCGATCGAGCCGATCGGTACCACTACAATGGCATTCTCAGTCGCCAGTTGGCGAAGTTCTGATGCTTTGAGATTGCCCCAGGCGGTTTCTTTTTGCATGAGTCGACTCCCGCGTTAGTGCTTAACCAGGCCACTCGCTGGCGAGGTGAAACAAGCAATCGCCGCGTTGACATTGCGTCGGGATTCGTTTGCAAACGACAACACCCTCGCCGGTAAAGTATGTGAGCACCGGCTCTTGAGCCGGACTCTCGGGAAAGTGAATGGCGGCTGCTACATCACCGGCGCTGACTTCATCCCCGAGCGTTACTAAGGGTTCATAAAGGCCGTCTTCTGGCGCATACACGTAATGCGCTTGACCTTTAATCTCAAGGTAACGGGGTGATGTTGGTGCATCAATATAGTCAGGCAGGTGTTCTATGAGGTTGAATGCATGTAATGCGCGTCGTAGTCCATGTTCGCAGATACGCAGCGTTTCTGGCGTTACCGTTCCGGCTCCGCCAAATTCAGAGCACAACAATAGCGCACCTTGGCGGCGTGCTGCTTCGGCTGAGTGATTCGACCCTTCTTCACGCATGACATGATTAAATGGGGCACCGTAGGCGTTTGCCAGTATTTTTTCTACTGGATTGATGCGGCCATCCGGCTGCAGAAGCACCTGAGTGGCGTGAAGATAATACAGCGAGGATCCGCCGGAATGGAGGTCAATGAGCAAATCAAAATGCGGCAGTAATTCTTCTTCGATCATATGCGCAATCATGGAGGTCGGTGTACCTTCTGGATCACCGGGGAAGCTTCGATTCAGGTTTCCTTCGTCAATGAGTGACGTGCGGCGACCGGCTTTAGCGGCGGGGAAGTTGGACATCGGCAACAAGAGAAGATGACCATGAATCTCATCGTGCTGCAGTTCGCGGGCCAGTCGAGAAACGGCAATCTGACCTTCGTACTCGTCTCCGTGATTGCCTGCCGTAATCAATACACGCGGCCCGTCGCCATGGCGTATGGATACGGCCGGCATCGGCAGCCAGCCGTAGGCCGAGCGATGGACTGAATGGGGTATGCGCAGACAACCGATTTCCTTTCCTTGTGCGGTCAGGTCAATGTCCGGCGTGATCTTTGAGCGGCCAAACTGCATGTCGCAATAGTAGCGGATCGAAAGTTCTTGGCACAGTGCCTGGTCGTTGGATGTGCCCTATGGTCTCTCGGGGGGGTGCGACAGACTTCGCCAGATTGATGGTAGTGTCAGCTTTTATTGTTGGTGTGGGTCTAAATCACCTCGCCCGACAAAAATACAACAGCCTGGAGCATAGCGATGAATAGCAGTGATCTTTGTTTTACCTCTGCGGTGGATCTTGCGCGGGAATATCGGGCCGGCACCTTGTCGCCCGTCGAAGTGATTGACGCGATTCTGGAGCGTACCGACGTGTTGAATTCTGTGTTGAACGCATTTTTGACGATTACCCCCGACCAGGCACGGGACGAGGCAAGAGCGGCGGAATTGAGATTTCGTCAGAAGAAATCAATCGGGCCGCTCGACGGTATTCCCTATTCCCTCAAAGATCTCGAACACACCGCTGGGATCAGAACAACTTTTGGTTCGAAGTGGTTTGCCGATCACGTTCCAGTTGTCGATGGTTATTTGCCGAGTCGGCTGAAGAAAACCGGGGCGGTGTTACTCGGTAAGACCAATACGTCTAACTTTGGTTACAAGGACATGTGTGACAATTTCCTTGGATCGCCGTGCAGTAACCCTTGGTCACTTGATCGAACCTCTGGCGCTTCTTCAGGTGGTGCCGGTGCGGCAGTGGCTGCAGGGCTTGGGCCGCTGGCCCATGGGTCAGATGGTGCAGGGTCCATACGCATCCCGGCCGCGTTGTGTGGGATTTTTGGACTGAAGCCGAATTTTGGCCGCGTGCCCTCTGGACCGACAGATGATGTTTTTGCCACGCGTTCACATAGTGGACCGATGACGCGAACGGTTCGGGATGCAGCCATGTTTCTGGAAGCAATGGCGGGTCACGACCCACGAGATATATTTTCGCTTGGTGAATCGGTACCGGGTTGGTTAGCAGCATGTGAGGGTGATTTAACTGGGCTTCGTATCGCCTGGAGCAGTGATTTGGGCTACGCAGCCGTCGAGCCTGAGATACGAGCCATCACCACTCGGGCCGCACAAGTCTTTTCCGACTTTGGTTGTAAAATCGAGGAATGTGATCCGCCTTGGACGGATCCGCGTGATTTTCATAAGGTGATTTACGAGGTTGCGGTCGCGGCGCGTCAGCGAGAGCGAGTGGCGGAGCACCCGGAGTGGATCGAGGACACGCTCATGCAGATGGTAGAGAATGCGACCCAGGTGAGCGCCATAGAACATGCTAGCGCGTTGCTGGCGAGATCACAGCTGCTAGGAGAGGCCCAGCGCTTTTTCTCTAAATTTGATCTTCTGCTCACCCCCCAGATGCCGGTCGCGGCCTGGTCGAAAGTGCCGGGTCCGCGCGAAGGACCTCAGGAGATCGATGGTCGTCCGACCCCGACAATGTTTGACCGGTTGCCGTTCACCTATCCGTTCAACCTGACCGGTCAGCCTGCGGCCAGCGTGCCTTTTGGATTCACATCTGATGGTTTGCCGGTGGGGTTACAGATCGTCGGTCGCTGGCGTGATGAGGCAACGGTTCTGCGCGCTGCGGCGTGTTTCGAAGCAGCGCAGCCCTGGGCAGCGGTTCGTCCGAGTATCGGTTAGACAGAGATGAATGAACTACCGGAAAAACAATGATGAACGAGTGGACTAGTAGTCAGGTGCGTGAGTCCGGCAAATCAGCGTGAGTCGGCGAGGGCAAAGAACGCGGGCACGGGCGGCGCGAGTGACGGCGCGCCAGGGCGGCAGTGCATTGCAACAGGCGCCGTGGTCGGTGCTTGAGAATAATTCGCCACCACTTGAGTTGCTGTCGGTTGATCAATTAGAGGCTATTCACGAAGCCTCACTCTCTTTACTGGAAGAGCAGGGGCTCGAAGTGATGGGTGCCCGCGCGCGTGATCTTTTCAAGGCGGCTGGGGCGCGGATCAATAACGATGTCGTATGTCTTGATCGAGAGTTGGTTTTAGAATTAATTGCGAAGGCGCCATCGTCTTTTACGATCACCCCACGCAATCCGGAAAAAGCGATGCACCTTGGGGGTAATCGCATTTACTTCGGTATGGTTTCCGGGCCGCCCAACGTACACGATTGTATTAATGGGCGTCGCGCGGGTAATTTTGACGATTATCAAAAACTGATCAAGTTGGGACACAGTTTGAACGCCATTAGTTTGTTTGGTAACCAAACGGTGGCCCCGACTGATCTTCCGGTCAATACCCGTCACCTCGACTGTTACAGGGCTAATCTAACGTTAACAGACAAGGTGTTCTCTGCTGTTCCCATTGGCGCGATTCGAGTCAGAGATGCGGTCCAGATGTGTGCATTGGCTCACGGATTGACTATGGAGGAGGTTAGCGTTCGACCGGTGTTGGTGGGCAACATCAATATCAATTCACCGCGTCGGCTCGATGGGGCGATGGCGGATGCGGCCATCGAGTTGGCGATGTTGGGGCAGCCAGTGATCGTGACTCCGTTCACGTTGATGGGCGCCATGGCGCCCGTGACGTTGGCGGCAGCCTTAGTGCAACAGAATGCAGAAGCACTGTTTGGTGTTTGCCTCGTTCAATTAGCATGTAACGGCGCACCAGTGGTGTATGGTGGTTTTACTTCGAATGTTGATATGCGTTCAGGTGCTCCCGCCTTTGGTACGCCCGAGAATGCGAAGGCAAATTTGGCGGGGGGGCAATTGGCTCGGCGTTACGATCTACCCTATCGCACCAGCGGTTGTAACGCGTCTAATGTGGTCGATGCACAGGCCGTTTACGAGACGCAGATGTCGTTGTGGAGTGCTGTTCTAGGTCATGGCAATCTTGTTTACCATGCGGCAGGATGGCTTGAGGGGGGGTTGGTTGCATCATTCGAAAAGGTGGTTATCGACGCCGAAGTGCTGGGCGCAATGGCTGCCGTTTTTGCACCCATAGAGGTAAACGAAGAGGAACTCGGGTTGTCTGCAATTGCTAGCGTCGAACCGGGAGGGCATTTCTTTGGTGCTGAACACACGATGACACGATACGAAAATGCGTTTTATCAACCACTGGTCAGTGATTGGCAGAATCATGAAAATTGGGTGATCGCAGGCGCACTAGACACGACTCAGCGCGCGACACAACTTTGGCAATCAGTGCTTGCAAATTACCAGTTGCCGATGTTAGATCTGGCCTGCGGTGAGGCGCTCGATGACTATGTGGCGAAGCGAAAAAACGAGATCGGCAATAATGATCTTGACTAGTAAAAAAAATATTAATCAACCGAGATAGTGAGCGTAACATGAAGACTCAGGCACAAGTCGTGGTCGTCGGCGGTGGTGTGGTGGGCTGCTCAGTGTTGTATCACTTGACCAAGCTAGGTTGGTCTGACGTGGTATTGCTTGAGAGAAAAGAACTTACCTCGGGATCAACCTGGCATGCGGCGGGTGGAATGCACACCATTAACGGTGACCCGAGCGTTGCTAAATTGCAGCAGTACACCATAGAGCTTTACCGCGATATAGAAGAGATTTCAGAGCAGTCAATTGGGCTGCACATGACTGGCGGTATCATGCTGGCGGCGACGCCGGCTCGCTTCGATTGGCTAAAGAGCATTCATGCGAAAGGTCGCTACTTGGGCATGGAGACAGAAATCATCAGTGCTCGCGAAGCAGCTGAGATCATGCCGTTGATTGACCCTAGTCAATTTGAAGGCGCCATGTTCGACCCGATGGAGGGCCATCTTGATCCGAGTGGTATCACTCACGCGTATGCCAAGGCGGCGCGAAAGAATGGAGCCACCATTTATACGCAGACTCGAGTGACCGATCTTCATCAGCAGGTCGACGGCAGTTGGCGTGTGATGACTGAGGGGGGCGAGATAGTCGCTGAACACGTGGTTAATGCGGGGGGGCTTTGGGCGCGTGAGGTGGGTCGCATGGTCGGTTTGGAATTGCCTGTTCTTGCCATGGAGCACATGTATCTAATCACTGAGGACATGCCGGAAGTCACGGCGTTTAATGAGGCCTCTGGTAAGGAGATGATGCACGCGGTTGATTTTGACGGCGAGATATATTTGCGTCAGGAACGAAAGGGCATGCTCATGGGCACCTATGAGAAAGCCTGTGTCCCCTGGTCACCGACCCAGACGCCATGGGATTTCGGTCAGGATCTGTTACCAGCGGACCTTGATCGTATCGCACCGTCGCTCGAGATAGGCTTCCAGCATTTCCCGGCTTTTCAGCAGGCGGGTATTAAGCAGATTATCAATGGCCCATTTACGTTTGCGCCTGATGGCAATCCTCTGGTGGGACCAATCAAGGGGTTGCCTGGGTTTTGGTGTGCCTGTGCTGTGATGGCGGGCTTCAGTCAGGGCGGTGGCGTGGGTTTGGCACTGGCCAATTGGATAGTCGAGGGTGATCCCGGATTTGATGTCTGGGCAATGGACGTCGCTCGATTTGGGGACTGGACCAGTTTGCCGTATACGAATGCAAAGGTGAAGGAAAACTATTCTCGTCGTTTTTCCATCCGCTTTCCCAATGAAGAACTGCCTGCGGGTCGGCCTCTGCGCACCACACCGGTCTATGATCAATTGCTGGCCGCTGGTGCTCAGATGGGCGAGGCCTACGGGCTTGAGCAGCCGTTATGGTTCGCACCTGACGGAGTGAAGGATGAATTTTCCTGGCGCCGTTCAACTGATTTCGAACATGTCGCGGCTGAAGTAAGGGCGGTACGGGAGGGCGTCGGTCTAATGGAGATATCGGGCTTTGCCAAGTATTCCATCTCGGGCGTCGGTGCCCCAGCATGGTTGGATGAATTACTGGCCTGTCGCTTGCCCGAAGAAGATCGAATGACCCTGGCTCCCATGCTGAATTCGAACGGAAAACTGATTGGTGATTTCAGCCTAGCTAATCTGGGGGACAATGAATATTTTGTTGCTGGCGCTGGTGTTGCCGAGGCGTATCACATGCGGTGGTTTCTGCAGAATCTCCCTGACGATGACTCGGTGGAGGTCATGCCGCATGGTGCTGGCATCGTCGGTCTTTCGATTGCGGGTCCCAAGTCTCGTCAGGTCTTGGCTTCAGTGACGTCCGAAGACGTTTCGGCTAACGCGTTCACCTTTATGGATATTCGAGAAATGGATGTTGGCATGGCACCGTGTCTGGTGGGCCGTGTCAGTTATACCGGAGATCTGGGGTATGAGATCTGGATGGAGCCGGAGTATCAACGGCATGTGCTAGGAGTGTTGCTGGCAGCAGGCGCAGAGCATGGCCTACGGCTGTTTGGGTCACGGGCGCTCAATGCCCTGCGTCTGGAAAAGAATTTTGGCTCATGGGCGCGGGAATACCGACCAATCTATGGACCTTATGAGGCCGGTATGGGTCGCTTTGTCGCTCTGAAGAAACAAGCTGATTTTATCGGTAAGTCAGCGGCAATGGCAGAAAAGGAACACGGCGGTACCATGCGGTTACGCACTTTTGTCGTGGATGCAAAAGATGCGGACGTGATCGGCGACGAAGCAATCTGGTTAAACGGTGAGGTGAGAGGTTGGGTAACCTCTGGCGGTTATGCGCACGGTTCGTCTGTATCGGTTGCTATGGGTTATGTGCCGTGGGCTTGCGCGAACGAAGATGATGGTTGGGAAATTGAGATTCTGGGCGAACGTCGGGGTGCAAAATTACAGGTGACGCCCTTGTTCGATCCCAAAGCAGAGCGCATGCGTGGTTAGCCGAGGTGCTGTGAAAGCCCCATATGACGCGATTGGGGGCAGGTGACATGGCGCGGTGAGAGAGGATTAACGTGATGAGTGAAGGCGACCAGCTGCCTGAAGCGGTCACTCAATCCGTGGTGCGTGCGGATGATCCTGCCGCCTGGTTTTCCCAAGATTTTGATGGTAATGACGACTGGATTTACCGTTTTACTCACGCGGAGCTGAATGAACTAACGCGCGCGGCTGCGCACAGCACAAGAGTGCCGCTCCCCGAGCTGCAGGCGGATGATTTTCCACTCGACGAGTTGGCCGTTACGCTTGCCGAGCTTCGGCGAGAGATTCTCCAAGGGCGAGGATTTGTGTTGCTGCGTGGACTGCCTGTCGGTGAGTGGTCGCCGGCTTTAACGGCGAGGGTCTACTACGGGATGGGTTGTCATATAGGTCAGGCCGTCTCGCAAAATGCGTCGGGTCATCTTCTGGGTCATGTCAAAGATCTTGGCAATGACCCTTCTGATCCCGTGACGCGGGTTTATCAAACCAACTACCGACAGCCCTTTCACACGGACTCCACCGATATTGTCGGTTTATTGTGCGTAAAAGCGGCGCGCCGGGGTGGGGCAAGTGCTATCGCTTCATCTACAAGCGCCTTTAACGTGTTGGCCGAGCAACGACCCGACCTCCTCGAGGTTTTGTGTCAGCCCTTCTATGTAGATCGGAAAGACGAGATACCCCTGGGTAAAGAGCCGACGTATCAATTGGCTGTGTTTCATCGACATGCGGGTTATGTCACGTGTATTTATTCCAGGGATTTTATCGAAGCGGCGCAACGTTTTGACGATGTACCGCGGTTGCTCCCCGAACAGATTGAGGCTATGGATTTGCTCGACAAGTTGGTTGCGAGTGACCGCTTGCGGTTCGACATGGTGTTTGAACCTGGAGATATTCAGTTGTTGCACAATCATCAAATCCTGCACTCGCGAACGACTTACGAAGATTGGCCAGCGATAGAACATCAGCGTCACCTGCTCCGGTTATGGCTTTCGACTGCAGATGGTCGACCTTTGCCGATGGCATTTCAAGAACGCTACGGAACGATTACACCTGGCATGATTCGGGGTGGTATTCGCGTTTCGGGTGCTGTGTTGAATGCGCCTATAGAGCCATAAATGAGTTGATCGAGTCACAGATATGAACCACTACGACAGAAATCATGCCTGGAGTGTGAGCGCATGAAGTCAACTGAAAAGCAGTCGCGTCAACACGGGGCAATGGAATTTTCAAATCCACCCGTTAACCTTGATGTTGTTCGTCGTTATCGGTGTGATCGATTGCGCCAGGAAATGTTACGTCACGACGTAGCTGGGTTGCTCCTGTTTGACCAGATCAACACCCGCTACGCGACTGATGCGACCAACATGCAGGTGTGGTGCTCGCATTATGAAACGCGCTGTGTGTTTGTTGCACTCGATGGGCCGGTTGTTTTGTTTGACTACGCTAACCATCCGTATCTGGCACAAGATTTGCCGACCGTTGATGAGTATCGGAAATTGCCAGGGTTTTACTACTTTGCGCGTGGCGATCGTGGGCCGGAGTTCGTTCTGCGTTTTGCCGATGAGATTGATGATCTGATGCGCCGCCATGGTGGCGGTAATCGGCGATTGGCCATCGATGTATTGTCATTTCCCGCAACCGACGCGCTACGGACCAAGGGGCTTGAGCTGGTGGAGGGGCAGCAAGTGACCGAACGCGCCCGGGCGATTAAGTCGAGTGAAGAAATAGCGTTGATGCGGGCGTCCGTGGCGGTGTGCCAGGCGGGGATGGATAGCATGCGCGAAGCGCTGGAGCCGGGCATTACAGAAAATGCGCTGTGGGCGAGATTGCATGAAACCAATATTCGCCAGGGTGGGGAATGGATCGAGACGCGCTTGCTTGCATCGGGTCCCAGGACCAATCCGTGGTTTCGGGAATGCTCGATGCGGCAGATAGAACAGAATGACGTGGTCAGTTTCGATACGGACCTGGTTGGCCCTTATGGCTATTGCTCAGACATCTCACGGGCATGGGTATGCGGTGATCGACCGAACGATGAACAACGGCGACTGTATGCTATCGCTTATGAACAGATTCAACACAATATCGCTGTCCTGCGGGCGGGGATGAGTTTCCGTGACCTGGCGCAGGCCTGTTGGCCTATCCCGGAGGCATTTCTTGCGCATCGATACAGTTCTGTCATCCACGGTGTTGGCCTGGCTGATGAATACCCCAGCATTAAGCACTGGTGTGATTTCGAGGGCGGTGGCTATGATGGGGTGATTGAGGCGGGAATGACGCTTTGTGTAGAGTCGTTTATCGGCGGTGAAGGGGGTCGTGAAGGCATCAAACTGGAAGAGCAAGTGTTGGTTACAGAAGACCGCGTTGAGCGCCTGTCGACTTACCCCTATGAAATTGATTGGCTATAGAAGCGAGTTATGCATTGTCAACTGATGATGTGATTGTTTGGCTTGAGTAACACCTAATATCGAGCCGATGAACAGTAATCATGACAGGCGTGGTGGGGCTGGGACGAGCGGGGCGTATCGCTACCGCTTTACTGTGTTTACCCCCACATTTAACCGGGCTGATACTTTGTCTCGAGTGTATGACTCGCTGTCGGTGCAGACCTTTGATGATTTCGAATGGCTCGTCATCGACGATGGTTCCACGGACGGAACGAGAAAACTGGTAACGTCTTGGCAAGATGACGCGACCTTTCCTATTCGCTACCTGCACCAGGCGAACTCGGGAAAACATCTGGCCCATAACTGGGCGGTGGAAGAGGCATTAGGTGAGTTATTTCTGGTGCTGGACTCTGACGATGCTTGTGTTCCCGATGCGTTGGAGCGTTTTGTGTTCCACTGGGAGTCGATCCCCCCAGACCAGAGAGAACAGTTTTCCGCAGTGACGGCGCTGTGCATGAATCCTGAGGGGCAATTGGTGGGTGATCGTTTTCCCAATGACACGCTCGACTCAGATGCATTGGAATTAATCTATCGCTATCGTGTGCGAGGGGAAAAATGGGGATTTCATCGAACCGATGTTCTGCGGCAATTCCCGTTTCCACTGCGCCCGCGTTTATACATCCCTGAAGGTGTGGTGTGGAACGCGATTGCCCGTGAGTACCAAACTCGTTATGTCAACGAAATGCTCAGGATCTATTTTGTTGGTGCTACGGGTCGCGATGATCAGTTGATCCGTCGCATCCCCTCAGGTGAGCGGGCGGCGGGTCACGCACTCCAGCACGAAAGTGCGCTCAATCAAGAGATTAACTGGTTCGGCGCGATTCCTGGCGCGTTTTTTCGCTCTGCTGTTCATTACACACGCTTTTCATTTCTCGGCCACCAAGGTGTGGCAGCCCAGGCGAGTCGTCTGACCAACCCCTTGGCGCGCCTGCTGTGGGTGTTGATGTTGCCGCTGGGGTGGGTTTCATACCGTATTGACCTTCGAAGGATGGCGCATATCCGTCGATCTGGCACGCCGTCGTATAAGCACGGCAAAGAATAAAGCACCATACTTAAAGCCTCGTCCCGCAACCCATGAAAAGGCGAGCAGCGCTGGAGATTGACAGGTGACAGAATCCATTACTATCGATTGCCTGCAGTACGCGGCGTGGTCTGAAAAAGTATTTCGACAGATGCGGCAGGGGGGTGTTGACGCGGTGCACGTCACCATCGCCTATCATGAGACCTTTCGAGAAACGGTTGCCAATATTGAAGAGTGGAATCGACGCTTTTCTGCATATCCAGAGTTGATTGTTCATGCCTGTTCGGCGGCCGATGTTCGGGCGGCTCGTGAGCAAGAGCGTACGGCCATTATTTTCGGTTTTCAGAATTGTTCGCCAATTGAAGATGACCTGGGCCTGGTCCAGGTGTGGCATCGGATGGGTGTTCGGTTCATGCAGTTGTCCTATAACAATCAGAGTCTTTTAGCGACAGGATGTTACGAGCGCGAAGATCCTGGTATCACTCGAATGGGGCGTCAGGTTATCAAAGAAATGAATCGGGTTGGCATGGTGATCGACATGAGCCATTCATCCGAGCGCTCTACTTTAGAGGCGATCGAGATTTCCGAGCGACCCATCGCAATCACCCACGCGAACCCAGCGAACTGGCATCCGGCGTTACGCAACAAATCCGACGATGTCTTGCGTGAATTGGCTAACTCCGGTGGGATGATTGGATTTTCGTTTTATCCACATCATTTAAAGGGTGGCAGTGATTGTACGTTGATCAGTTTCGCGAACATGGTGCGGACAATGGCAGATCGTTTGGGAATAGAGCATCTTGGTATTGGCAGCGATCTGTGTCAGGACCAGCCAGACAGCGTAGTGCACTGGATGCGTAACGGTCGCTGGACGCAGGAGACAGATTATGGAGAAGGCTCATCGAAACAAGCCGGGTTTCCTGAACAACCCACCTGGTTTCAGGATAACCGCAGTTTTCCCGGCCTGCGTCAAGCGTTGCTCAGTGAAGGATTTGATGCACGTGAAGTCGGGCAGTTGATGGGGGAGAACTGGCTGCGTTTCTTTGAAGCCTCCTTTACGGCGCAAGCGTGAGTTAAGCCTTTTGAGCCTAAGTCCAATGCGATTGCCCTCAGAGGTGATGCGTCCTGAGCGTATGGGGGCCGCTTTTCCTACCCGCCTGAGTTTCATGCGTTCACTGGTTCGTCGTTTGCACCGGGAGCAATGGCAAATAGAGTCGACGGCCTTTGATCTAGACGACCAGGGTTATGGTCATGCGATTTATGCGGCTCGTGGACCGCATAGAACCTATAGCCTGATGGTATTTTCAAATCCGCTTCGTGACGATCAGCGAACGGATCGAGTGATCGCTGAATCGTGGGATGCGTGTTTTGTGTTATTCGACGGCCTACCAACCAGCGCGGAGGTTAAGCGATTGGCAGTCCAGGCGCCGCGTCAGGAGGGAGGGCGCTTTTGTCCATCTGACCTGATCTTATCGAGGGCGAACCGCAGTGTGAGGCTCTATGAACATGTGCGGGATGCATTAGCCGAGGGTAGGCAGCCAGACATTGCACGTCTGGCGGAAGTTGGCTATCTAATGCGGACGACCGCAGTTTATGGCAACGGAAAATTTGGCACTTGTGATAGGGGTCGTCTGACCGATCGTCCGGAGTTCGCTGGCCCATTCCAAGCCGAGATGCTGATTGTCTACCTGATTCGCTGTTTTACGCTCGATCATGTTGAACATGTCGCACGATGCCAGTCGCCGGACACTTTTGTGCCGATGGCCAGTGAAAACAAGCGATTCCTTGGCATTGGCAACGCGACAGGCTTGGGCATGGCGCCTTTCCTGATCACGCATCCAGAACTGATTCATTACTGGGCCAACACGCGAGAAATCGCGTTACAGAAAGTGCGTTCCATGCAGTGGGCGCAAGGGTCGGTTCGACAACGCTTTTACGAGCTTCTGCAACGGGTGAAGGGCCATGTGGCTGATTGGTGCGTTGCAGATGAGGTGCAGCGGCGACGGATTGACGAATTGTCCTCAGACCTGGTTCGTCTGAGCGCATGGGTGGATAGTGAAACATCACCGCTTGAGCGTGAGACACCGTGGGATGCGGTTTATTGCTGGACCGTGACAGAAGCGTCGATCGAATGTCAGGAACTGGTCGTCAGTCTGCTGATTGAGTTGTATCCAGGCGAGATTGATCCACTTGAGAAGTGCCTGGCAACAGAGGTACGAACACCGTTGGATGGTTCCATGCAGATTGAAACATTAAGAAATGTCATCGAACAAGTCTATGCATGGACCTTTGAGAGTGATTTCAACGATAGGGATGCCAATACCTATTTTTGGTACTACTCCGAAGACAAAATGGAGCCGCGTCTTGGATTGCGTGATAACGAAGCGGGTACCGAGCGCGAAATGCCGATCGCGGTGGCGCGCGATGTCCAGCGTTTGTACCAGTGCCTGTCGTCGTTTAGTGCGGTTACGCCGGTAGCCACCTTGCTGATGCAATACCCGGTGCATCGACACACGGTCGGCCGTGTGCAGACTATTGCGCAATACCCCTACGGCGAGGTGCAGGGCAATCTGATTGCTGCCGGGAGCCGACCTATCGATCTGTTGCGTTGGAAGCTTGCGTTTTTTGGTGCATCAAAGTTTGATCCCAAATCGGATCTGTGGACGCGTATTACCCTGTACCAGGGCGCACCATTCCCCTGTGACCTGCCCCAGCTCGATGCGGATGACTGGTGCTTTCCAGTTCGTCCTCGAGTGGCATGATGCAGGCGTCTCTGGCGGAAGCGGAAAGTCTAGTATTGAAAGCAGCCGTTGGGGTTGGTCTTGAGCCGGGTTTGGCTAGCCTGAGTGCACGGGCAACTCGTTGGTTATGTCAGTATGGTTTGCCAGGAGCAAGACTTGTGGTGCGGGCCTTGACCCATTGGCTGGAACGGCGATCTGTGGGCGTCAAGTGGACGGGGGAGAGGAAGCTGTGCGCGGTCATGGAAAATCAGATGGTATCGGCCTTGTACGCTGGTGCGGTGGTAATAGATCATCGGTCATTGGTTCCAACGCCGATGACAGTTGCCTCTCCGGACGAACCTTTGTTGTTGCTCGCAATGGTGGCGCATGCGATAGGGGATGGTTCGGTGAAGCTCACATGGCCCGATCCGTCGGGTAATCGACAGGGGCTACAGGTGGACAATGATGGCTGTACATTCTTAGGAGAAGGTTACCGCCCGTTGCATCGATCGGGGGTTCTTGACTTGTGTTTTACCTGTGATTGGAATCCGCCTGAGGTCACTGGATCGGTCTTGTGGAATGATGCCGCATTAGTTCATCGCCAGAAGAGCGTTTATCAAAATGGTGTAGAAATAGGGCGGGCCGACTTACTGTTCCTTCATCAATGGGGCGCGAAAACGCTGATTCCAGATTCCGATATTTCGCGGGAAAAGGGAGCCGGTGCCGGTCGTATTGACACGGATTGACGGTTTCTGGAGCAACAAAACAAGATGACTGAACAAAAACTTTTGCTGGATGAAGTGCAGGAGTTGGCTGAAGCGGCTTTGCTGAAGGTTGGAACGTCACCAACAGCGGCACGGTCGTTGGCTAGGGCGGTGATGGCGGCGGAGCGTGATGGTATTCGCAGTCACGGGTTGATTTATGTTCCGTTTATTGCGAACACGTAATGTGTGGAAAGGTGGATGGGCAGGCGATGCCGGTTCAACGGCACCAGATGGGCGGCGCTATTGTGGTTGATGCCGGGACGGGATTTGCACATCCGGCGATCGACCTTGGTTTTGAAGCGCTGATTCCGGCGGCGCATCAACAAGGTTGTGCTTGCCTCGTTATCAGGAATTCATATAACTGGGGTGTGCTCGGTTACCATGTCGAACGCCTTGCTGAGGCGGGCTTGGTAGCGTTCGGGTTTACTAATGCACCGGCATTGATCGCACCGCACGGCGGCCATCAAGCGGTCATCGGCACCAATCCACTGGCATTTGCAGTGCCTGGCCCAGATGGGTCGGCATTCGTGATTGACCAGAGCGCCAGTGTTGTCGCACGCAGCGAGGTCATGACTCGGGTTCACGGGATAACGGGCAGTTCATAGCTGCCGGGATCCGCTGTATTCGGTAGTTTAGGTAATAACCGCAGGAGCAAGACGATGAGGGTTGGGTTTATTGGCTTGGGCAATGTCGGCGGCAAACTGGCAGGCAGTCTTTTGCGAAATGGCTTTGAACTCACGGTTCGTGATCTTGATGTTGGCGTGGCACAACCACTTCTTTCGCTGGGGGCGAAGTGGGCGGACTCGCCGGCGGCTGTTATCGGCGAAAGTGGATAGGGTCATTACCTGTTTGCCCAGCCCAGCCATCAGCGCGGGGGTGATGGAGGCTGCCGATGGTGTGCTAGTGGAACTGCCGCAGGGAACATCTGGGTCGAAATGAGCGTCGCCGATGAGAGCGAAGTGCATCGTTTGGGGGATAAGGTCAGGGCATTGGGCGGGGCCCCGATGGATTGCCCCGTATCCGCGGGATGTCACCGTGCAGCGACGGGCAATATTTCTATCTTCGCCGGAGGTGAACGCGAAACATTTGAGCGGGCATTACCCGTTTTGACTGCGATGGGAAGGCAGATACTGCATACAGGACTTCTGGGTTCTGCATCGGTGCTCAAGGTCGTGACTGACTATTTGGCGTCTGTCCATCTGGTTGAATTGGGTGAAGCCATGATGACCGCAAAGAAATCAGGGCTCGATCTTGCGACGACCTATGAAGGGATTCGTATTTCTTCGGGTAATTCGTTTGTTCATGAGACGGAAAGCCAGGTCATTCTGAATGGTAGCCGCAATATTAATTTCACGATGGACCTGGTAGTAAAAGACATGGGGTTTTTTCAGGATTTAGCGGATCGGGCCGCAATACCACTAGAGCTTTCACCCCAAGTATTACAATTGTTTAGGCAGGCAAAGTCGCGCCTGGGAGAGAAGGCCTGGTCACCGAACATTGTTGTGGCCTTGGAAGAAGCCTGTGGGGAAAGGCTGTGGGCACCGGGTTTTCCATCTGAGATCGTTGATAACGAACGTGAAAGTGTGGGTCATGAAGTGCGTGTTGTCGGCCTGGGTTAATTGAGGGACTAGTTCTCGTTGGTGATCGGATGGCGATGCCACATTAACTGACTCATGACTGATTCGAGAATATCTGATCAGCTAGGGTATGGCGAACGGCCGCACCGGAGATGGTTGCCGCTTGCAGGTGTGTGGTGTTTGTACTTTGCGTTTGGTCTGAACATGGCAAGCCTGGCACCATTGGTGGCAGTGATTGAATCAGATTTTGGGATGCATCATACCGAGATGGGCACCATTCTCGGCGCCTGGCAGTTAGTTTTTATTGGCGCTGCTATTCCCTGCGGAATGCTGCTGGATCGGATTGGCGCACGTCGTGCGTTGGTTTTGGGTGGTGTTCTGATGGCAGTTTCCGCTTTGATGCGAAGTTACGCCGGGACTTACTCCGAATTATTCATTGCTGTGGGGCTATTTGGATTGGGAGGGCCGATTGTGTCAGCCGGAGCGCCAAAGGTTGTCGGCCAATGGTTTCAGGGCCGCCAACGAGGCCTTGCGATGGGCATTTATATTACCGGTCCAGGTCTAGGAGTGGTCGTATGTTTTGCTTTGACGAACTCTGTGTTTATGCCCTGGTTTGATCACGATTGGCGTCTGGTATTACGCGTTTGGGGATGGATTACTCTGTTAGCCACTGGGGCTTGGATCGTATTAGCCACCATTTCCGGTAGCCCGCGGGCTGAAGTGAGCACACAACGTGTTCGCATGACCGATTTAATCGAATTGCTGGCGTTGCGCGATGTTCGTTTGTTGATGATGATGGGGGTCGGTGTTTTGATGATTACTCATGGGCTGGGCAACTGGTTGCCTGAGTTATTACGTGCTGGCGGAATGTCGGTCGATCAGGCGGGTTACTGGGCGGCGATTCCTGTCGTAATCGGTATACTTGGTGCCTTGGTTATACCTAGATTGGCAACGCCGCAACATCGTTATCACGTGTTGCGAGGCCTGTTTCTCTCAGTCGCCATTGGTTGCGTTTTTTATGCCATAACGTCAACGGGCCCTGGGTTAGTGGCTGCTTTCGTGTTACATGGCATTGCCTCCGCGTCGATGATGACGGTTTTGATTCTCACAATGCTTGAATTGCCGGATATTGGTGTAGGCCGCGCCGGTACAGCTACTGGACTTTTCTTCTCAGCTGCAGAGTTCGGAGGTGTCGCAGGGCCCGTGGTGCTTGGTGTGTTGTACGATGTTACGGAAGGTTTCGGCGTTGGCCTTGGTTTGTTTGCAGGAATCGGTTGTGCGCTATTTGTCTTGGTTTCCCTGCTTGGGACCGAGCACAAAAATTCATTTGATGAGTAAACCGGAGATCAGTGATGACGAGCCCTAATCCTATTGAATACAGTGATGCTTCAATCGAAGTGCGTAAAATCTATGATGAGATCAAACAGGCGCGAGAGGTTAACGATGTGAATAATTTCTGGAAATATCTGGCCAATGATCCAGTCACGCTGCGCAGAACTTGGCACAGTTTGAAAGAGATCATGGGGCCAGGTGCGTTGGATCCTTTAACCAAAGAGTTGATTTACATCGCGGTGAGTGCGACCAATAACTGTGCTTACTGTATCCGCTCGCACACTGCATCAGCGAGTTCAAAAGGCATGACAGATGCGATGTTCGGGGAATTAATGGCGGTGGTGGGGATGGCGAATGAAACAAATAAACTCGTTCACGGTTATCAAATTCCAATTGATTCGGTATAGCGAGCTATATTCCGCCGGCACGGAATGGCATCATGTGGCGCTCCCTAGGGGAATCGAACCCCTGTTTCCGGCGTGAGAGGCCAGCGTCCTAACCGCTAGACGAAGGGAGCAAGAGATTAAGTGACAGCTTCTCGTGATGCTAGCATAACCATTTGGTTGCAATATGGCCTTTTTAGTCTGATGAGCCATCATTCAGGTTGCCCGGTCTGTCGGTTGGGTGAGGTACTGCGTTGACAGAGAGTCGCGACCGAGTCTTGTCCGAGCCGCGCGTGATTGAAGCGCGTCAGCATGGGTTATCGCCTTCCGATGTTAGTCCAGGGGCGCTCAAGATTGTCCACACCATTCAGGCGGCGGGCTTTTCAGCAGAGTTGGTAGGTGGTTGCGTGAGAGACCTCTTGTTGGGGCATCGTCCTAAGGATTTTGATGTCGTCACCGAAGCGGAGCCAGAGACTATTCAAAACTTATTTCGCCGAGCACGTTTGATCGGTCGCCGCTTTCGCTTGGCGCATGTTCGAATGGGTCGCGAGGTTGTGGAAGTGTCCACTTATCGTGCGTTGCCGAATGTCGGAGACGATGGTTATGAGGTGAGTGAAGGGGATGGCCGAATCTTGCGAGATAACGTGTTTGGGGATCGTGATAGTGATGCGCGGCGCCGCGATTTTTCTGTTAATGCACTTTATTACGACCCAGTCGAAGGCGTATTGTTGGATTACGTTGGTGGGTTTGAGGACTTGAACGCAGGCATCTTGCGAATGATCGGTAACCCAGCGCGCCGATTCCGGGAAGATCCTGTTCGTTTATTGCGTGCAGTGCGATTTGCTTCGCGACTGGGTCTTATGCTGGATACAGGTACCGAAGCGGCAATGCCAGATGCGCGGCTGTTTCTACAGAAGGTTCCGCCACCTCGTTTGTTCGACGAGAGTCTTAAACTGTTGCAGAACGGATACGCTGAACCCACATTTCGTTTAATGCTTCGTTACGGTTTTGTCGCTGAATTGCTCCCTGAAATAACGCGACATCATCTTGCGGGGGATGTCGAAAGCCAAACCGGATTAGTGATGCTGGCCTTGCGTAGCACCGATGATCGGGTTCGAATGGGAAAGCCGCTCAACGCGGCATTTCTCTATGCGGTATTTTTCTGGCGCGCGGTGTGCGATCAAGCATCTCGATTCACTGAGGAAGGGGGAGCGCCCGTGGAGTCTCTACACCGTGCGATTTCTGTGGTGCTGACGGGGGCACAGTCGCGGCTTACTATTCCGCGGCGGGTGACTGCAGTGATGTTCGACATTTGGGATATGCAACGCCACTTGGAAAAACGCCGAAAAAATATGGTAGCTCGGCTATTGGAGCATCGTCGATTCCGGGCGGCTTATGATTTTTACCTGCTGCGTGCAGCATCGGGTAGTGCCGATCAAACGGTTTCAGATTGGTGGACAGATGTTCAAAAGGTGTCGGTTTCAAGTCGGGTGCAGATGATAAATGACCTGGCAGGAGGCGGCGGGAGCGGGCGTCGCAGGAAGCGTCGCCGTCGAGCGGTGAAGTGAGCGACGCGAGTTGCACTCAAGCATGGATTGGGTTGGGTGCTAACCTGGATATTCCGCGCGATCGGATTCGTGGTGCACTGCATGCTCTGCAGAGCAACACCCAGATCTCGATTGAGGCGGTGTCATCGTGCTATCGAAGCGCTCCGGTGGGTTTTCTTGAGCAGCCCGATTTTCTCAATGCTGTGGTTCGTGTCACAACGTTGTTGTCCCCTGTTAGATTGCTTCACTGTCTGCAGTTCATCGAGTTTAAGGGGCGGCGACAGCGCTCAACAATGCGAAACGGACCTCGGCGGATTGACTTAGATTTGTTGTTATTCGACGGATTTCAACAACAAACAATGGCATTGACCGTGCCGCATCCGCGTATGCATGAACGTCGTTTTGTACTCGAACCGTTGTTGGAGATTGAGGGTGATATTGAATTACCGGGTCGGGGGCTTGCCAGCAAATGGTTAGTTGGCTGTGCTGGGCAGGCGGTTGAGCGGCTGCCGGGCACTTTGCTTGACTAAGGCCTTTAACTCGAAGCAGTGTGCAAGGGATCGGGTAAAATAAGGAAAAAGATGGGTTCACTGGCATAGTGTTTGTGGAAAATTACTTCAGCATGACGGGTCGGGGATAGTTTGGGTTTAAATGATATGAACGATTCAGTCAGCCGTGATCGGGTGCTATCGGGCATGCGCGTAACCGGGCGCCTGCATCTTGGGCACTATCATGGTGTTTTGAAGAACTGGGTAAGGCTGCAGGAAGAGTGTGACAGTTTCTATTTTGTCGCAGACTGGCATGCGTTGACGACGCATTACGAAGAACCTGGCGTGATGGAGCGCAATGTCTGGGAAATGGTGATCGATTGGTTGGCGTCTGGTGTGGACCCGACGAAGGCAACGCTATTTATACAATCGAGAATTCCCCAGCATGCAGAGCTTCACTTGTTGTTGTCTATGGTGACGCCACTCAGTTGGTTGGAGCGAGTGCCCAGCTTTAAGGATCAACAACAAAAGATCAAAGGTCGTGATCTTGCAACCTATGGTTTTCTGGGATACCCAGTTCTACAAAGTGCGGATATTCTGATCTACAGGGCTAACCAGGTGCCAGTCGGTGAAGATCAGGTCCCACACATAGAGCTAACAAGGGAAATTGCTCGCCGTTTCAACCGTGTTTTTGGAAAAGACGCGATCTTCGAGGAGAAAGCGGAACAGGCGGTGGTCAAACTTGGGAAAAAGGCGGCGGGTCAGTTTCGTCGGCAGCGACGAGCCTGGCTACAGGAGGGGGATGCCGATGCTTTGGCTCAGATGATGGCACTCATTGATAAGGCGGCCGGTTTAGGAGATGAAGAGCGCGAGCGTCTTCGTGGTTATTCAGAAGGGGGTGGGCGCTCTATTTTGCCGGAACCTCAGGCTCTTTTAACCCCTGCCTCCAAATACCCGGGTGTTGATGGACAAAAGATGTCTAAATCATACGATAATCAGATCAATATGCGCGATGATCCGGATCGAGTGGCCAACGTATTGCGTACGATGCCGACCGATCCGGCGCGTCAGCGGCGTAACGATCCGGGAGACCCGGACAAGTGTCCGGTTTGGAGCCTGCACAAGGTTTATACCGACAGTGCATTGCAACAGAAATTGGCAGAAGGTTGTCGCAGCGCAGCTATTGGCTGCCTTGATTGCAAGAAGCCATTGGTCGAAGTGATGTTGGAAGAACAAGCTCACCTTAGGGCGCGTGCGAAACCTTACGAGGATGATCCAGGTGAAGTTCGGCGTACCATTGATGCGGGGTGTGAACGAGCGATGGCCGTGGCCGAAGAGACCATGCAAGAGGTACGTGCTGTCGTGGGAACGGTTTACGGTTAGTGGATAACCCAATAACACAACCAACTGTGGATAATGAGTCGTCGCGAGCGTATGCAACGGTCTCAGGCGAAGCGTTGCATAGCTGGCCTCAGGACCTGTATCTCCCCGCTAATGCGCTCGAAGTGGTTATCGAAGCGTTCGAGGGCCCCTTAGATCTGTTGCTTTATCTGATCCGCAAGCAAAAAGTCGATATTCTGGATATACCGATCGCACAGATCACTCGTCAGTATGTGGAATATGTTGAGTTAATGCAGCATCTGCATCTTGATCTGGCTGCTGAGTATCTGGTGATGGCGGCGATGTTGGCGGAGATCAAGTCTCGTATGTTGATCCCTCGACACGAGGTAGACCAAGACGAAGAAGAAGATCCAAGAGCCGTATTGGTTCGGCGATTGCAGGAATATGAGCGCTTCCGTGATGCAGCAACGCAGCTGGATGAGCGCCCTCGGTTGGAGCGCGAATTGTATCTTGTACAGGCGCGGATCGAAGATGCCGAGCCTGTACAAGATGAAACAATTGTTGATTTGTCTCAGTTGTTGAGTGCAATGCGAAACGCGATGTTGAGAATTGATCAGCGTCGGAGCCTACGACTTGTACCTGAGACGTTGTCAGTACGCGATCGTATGAATCAAGTGTTGACTAGGGTCCGTAGCGGAGAGTACGTCCGCATTGAAGAATTTTTCTCTGCCGATGAAGGCCGGGCAGGGCTGATCGTGAGTTTTCTTGCGGTATTGGAGCTCGTTCGGGATCGATTGCTGGTTGTGGTTCAGACAGAGCCGTTTAGCCCTATCCACGTTAAGTTAACAGGTTGAGTATGGATCAAGAAGAGATTCGCAATGTGGTCGAGGCGGCTTTGTTTGCCGCTGAAATGCCGCTCAGTATTCGTCGGCTTCTCGACTTATTTGATGGTGGCGATGGCCAGCTTCGCAGTGATCTCGATACGGTTCTCGCATCGTTAACCGACGAATATAAAGACCGGGGAATTGAATTAGTGCAGGTGGCTGAAGGTTATCGCTTTCAGACGCGTGAGCAATACGCACCGTGGTTGCGTCGAATGCACGGAACGCGATCTCCGCGCTATTCCAAGGCACTGCTTGAAACGCTGGCGATTATTGCTTATCGGCAACCGGTAACTCGCGGGGATATCGAAGAGGTTCGTGGCGTCAGTGTGACGACAGACATTATGCGTACGTTACTGGACCGGGAATGGGTTTCCCAAAAAGGTGTGAGGGAGGTGCCAGGTCGACCGGCACTGTATGTGACCTCCTCTAAGTTTCTTGAGTATTTCGGCCTGATGAGACTGGCAGATTTGCCAGTGCTCGGAGAACAACGTCAACTCAATGAAATCGCGAGAGAGCTCGGAATCATTCTGCCGCCCGGTGAGCGTGATGTTGTCGCGGATAACATTGTTCCCGAAGACAATATTCCCGAAGATATAGTTTCGGTCGCAGGCGACAACCTAATTGACCACAGTCATGTATCGATAGGCGAGACGTCACCGGCGATTGAGGCTGAGCCCGAGGTTGATGTTGAGGGGGATGATGCGGATAGGTTGCTGGAGGCCAAGGTGTCTGTCATTGGGTGATTAACCGGGGCTGTCGATGTCCGAGCGGGTCCACAAATATTTGTCGCGGGTGGGGCGAGGATCCCGCCGCGAAGCGGAGCGGTGGATCGGCGATGGGCGCGTAACCATCGATGGCAGGAGGGCTGTGCTGGGTGACAAGGTGGATTCCACCAGCCAGGTAGCGGTTGATGGCATCCCTGTTGTTAATGGCGCTGTTGACGCCGGTCATTCAGAAGTTTTGATCTACAACAAACCCGTTGGAAAAATTGTAACCCGTAGCGATCCCAACCATCGGCCGACGGTGTTCGATGATTTGCCCATTCACAAGCATGGACGTTGGGTAGCCGTGGGTCGTCTTGACATTAATACTGCTGGGGTGATGTTGTTTTGCTCGGATGGCAATCTTGCAAACGGGCTGATGCATCCGCGAAATGAAATAGAACGCGAATACCTTTGTCGTGTTAATGGCATCATGTCTGAGAGTGCTCTCGAGCGGTTGTGCAGCGGAATCGAAGTCGATGGTCATGTATGCCGATTCGATTCGGTTGAGGTGCGACCGGGCGGCGGCTACAACCGTTGGTTCACAGTGGTGTTGCGGCAGGGTCGCTATCGTGAAGTCAGGCGCCTGTGGGAGGCCGTAGGTGGGACTGTCAGTCGACTCATCCGCGTTCGTTTTGGTCCCGTTCGGTTACCGCGTGATCTTGATCGGACACAGACGCGAATCATCGACCGTGAGCTGCAGAGAACACTTTACCAACTTGCTAATGTGTCTCCATCTTAGGGTTTGCGTCGGCGTTTAATCTGATTCGGTCCCATATGGTGGGCATTCAAAAAGTCTAAGTGATCAAAACTGAATGCTTGGCCAAATCCAGTAATCCACCGTCCATTGACCGGTTGAAGTTCCATCAGAACAAAGTCCGCTAAGGTCTCGATTACAGAGATGGTTTCACCAAATCGTTCTCGAAAAAGGGGCAGCAACGATGCCCAGCGTGTGTGTGTTCGGTTATGTTCTCTGGCACTGCACTGAATGATCAGACGTCGGCGAGTGTAAATGTTGGATGCGTCAGATTCATTCTCGATGAACATCACACTCGCCTGTTGTTGATGGCGTAGGTTGGCCGTGTGTCCAGAAAGTTCGCTCACCAGTATAAAAAAAGCGTCGTGCGCCAGGATAAATGGGCTGTAGCTGATTTCAGGCGCTCCGGCATCGTCGGTTGAAGCAAGCAGCAGCGAAGAAAATCCCTGCAGAAATGTCCTGCAGATGTTGGGGTCGATGGTTGGTGTGGTCAACGCATCAGCTTAAGTGATTGAATTCGTTCCTTGATCGGCCAACTGATTAAAGCCGTGTTCCAGGTCCGCGATCAGATCTGTCGGGGATTCGAGCCCTGCATGGAGTCTCAATAATGGACCCGGAGCATTCCATGGGGTGGCCGTGCGATAACGGTCTGGAAATGTGGGGATGATCAGGCTTTCGTAACCGCCCCAACTGGCTCCAATGCCGAATAACTCAAGACTGTTTAACATGTTGCGTACCGTCTCGGTTGAATAATCATTCAGGATGACACCGAAAAGGCCACACGCTCCACTGAAGTCGCGTTTGAAAAGTTCGTGGCCCGGTGCGCCGGGTAAGGCGGGATGAAGGACGGATGCGACTTCAGGTCGTTGTTCCAGCCAACGGGCCAGAGTCAGGCCGTTTTCCTGGTGGTTTTTTAACCGCATGGGGAGAGTACGGAGGCCGCGCGTGGTCAGATAGACCTCATCAGGGCCAGCACCTTCTCCAAACCGGGTTTTGGTTTGTCGCACCGTCTCCCAGGTCCGTTTGTTACTCACAATGACGCCCAATAACACATCAGAGTGTCCGACCAGATACTTAGTTGCCGCATGAATCGCAACGTCAACACCGTGACCAAAGGCATCGAAGTAAAGAGGCGTTGCCCAGGTCGCATCGAGTAGCGTTGTTATCTCCCTTTCCTTCGCAATTTTTGTAATGGCAGGAATATCCTGTATCTCAAAGGTCATTGACCCTGGGGATTCAAGGAAAATGACACGTGTATTGGGTCTGATGAGAGACTCGATGCCGGCACCAATAGTGGGATCATAATAGGTGACATCAACACCAAAGCGGCTCAACGTCTGGTCACAGAAAGCGCGGGTTGGCCAATACACCGAATCGGTAATTAGAAGGTGATCTCCGGCACTGATAAACGAAAGCAAACTGATGGTAACGGCCGATAGTCCCGATGACGTCAGCACTGCATCGTGTCCGCCGGTCAATGCGATCATGGCCTCTTCAAGGGCAAAGGTTGTCGGTGTGCCGAGTAGCCCGTAGACCACTTTGTAACGATCAAAGATGTCGTGGCGTGTCTCGAAGGTCCTGGCATCTGAGTGCAAGATGGTCGACGCCCGATAGACGGGCGTGTTGACGACGCCATGATGTTCGCCGCTGGCACGACCAGAGATGATGGCGAGTGTTTCGATATCGTAGTTTGGTGGTTGCCGCTTGGTCAGTGTCGGAAATCCTGATCTATTGTTTAAGAGGCATGATGGTAACATTTTTGGAAATCATCTCTGTTTGTTGCGAGGTGCTGAAGTAATCGTGCCGTCTGTGTCGAACGCCATGTTTGATTGAGTATTTATGAGTCAGGGTGTATTGGAGTGACCCACGGCAAGCCAACGTCTGGCAGGACCGGGGGTTTGAAGAGGGAGCGCAGCACGAGTGGGTGCACCCCCTAGCGGGGCTCATCCACGGAATGATTGGCTAGGGATAGGAATGACTCGGACCGCGGTTAGTTTGTC
Organism: uncultured Gammaproteobacteria bacterium; assembly: GCA_905612355.1. Taxonomy (GTDB): domain Bacteria; phylum Pseudomonadota; class Gammaproteobacteria; order Arenicellales; family UBA868; genus UBA11791. The sequence goes on along the minus strand of CAJQRU010000054.1, from coordinate 7,176 downwards.
CACGCAGGTATGTGCGATTTAAGTCATGTGGAAGCACTTGGCAGGTGGTTAGGTGAAGTAGTGGGATCGCTAGTATGCGGTCGCTCGCTCGGCATCATGACCTCGGACCGACTGCCTGGTACCAGAAAAGCCAGGTTTCTTTCCAGTGTGCTCGCGGTATGGAGATCCTAAGCCTCTGATGTGGCGGAATAATTGGTTGAACTAGCGTGTTTTTCGCGATCTTGAGTCGAGTGAGGGGGGAATCCATATAACCGCTCCTGGAGTAGGGAAGTAGCAGTTATTTAGGGTATTGTGGAATGCCTATCGCATCTGTTACGTTGCGCGGTGACAATAACTAAAGGTGTCATTTACTAGGAGGATCCGAGGTATGAAAAGACGTGATTTTATTAAGAGCGCTGGCGCGGGCGGTGCGGTTGCAGCAACAACGCTGGGTGCGGTTGCAGCAACAACGCTGTCAGCCCCTGCGATCGCTAAAGAGCGTATCGAAATGGTGATGGTCTCGACGTGGGGACGTGATTTTCCAGGTCTTGGCACTGGCGCACAGCGTTTGGCTAAGAACCTTGAATTGATGAGCGGTGGTCGTTTCCACGTCGACTATTATGCGGCTAACGAACGAGTCAAAGCGTTTGATTCGTTTGATGAAGTCGCTTCCGGTAATGCGCAGGCCTATCATGCTGCGGACTATTACTGGAAAGGCAAACACAAAGCCTTTGCATTTTTTGGGTCTGTGCCTTTTGGACTGACTGTCAATGAAGTCAACACCTGGATCGATTGGGGTGGTGGTCAGGAACTTTGGGATGAACTCACTGCAGAGTTCGGTGTGAAGTGTTTCAAGGCCGGGAATAACGGAGTACAGATGGGGGGTTGGTTTCGCAAGGAAATGAATTCTGCAGATGACTTCAAGGGACTCAAAATGCGTATCCCAGGTATGGGTGGCGACGTGTTGGCCAAGATGGGTGCTTCGCCGGTTTCCCTGCCGGGTAGTCAGATCTACGAAAACTTGGTGTCTGGCGCGATAGATGCCACGGAATGGGTGGGTCCATGGAACGACAGCTTCATGAAGTTCTACGAAGCGGCCAAGTATTACTACTGGCCAGGTTTCCATGAGCCAGGCACCATGGAGTCATTCGGGATCAACAAAGCCTTCTGGGACAAGTTGTCAAAAGCCGATCAGAAGATGTTCGAAGCGGCCGCTGCGCTTGAAAATAACTTGTTATATTCGGAGTACTGTTGGAACAACGGCTCTTCAATGAAAAAGTTGGTTGAAGAGCATGGCGTTCAGCTGCGCGAGTTCAGCGACGATATCTTTGATGCAGCGGGCGAAGCGACGGCCGAGGTCTTTGAAGAATATCGTGCAGACAGTAATCTGACCGCCCGTGTGCTAGACAGTATGCTTGCCGCGCGCAAGTCGGTTGGAAGCTGGATGAATCTTTCTGAAGTACCGTTTATCGCACAACGTAACCGAGTGCTTGGCATCTGATTCGTTATCTGAATGTAAGGATTTAGATAGGATAAGCAGTTGACTGAAGGGCGGGGTCTGAGGGCTCCGCCCTTTTTTCTAGTATCTGAGCTATAGCGGTGGACATTGCGACGTGTGTCGCAGTGTCTCTCGATGCTTGGATACATGTTGATTACGGGAGCATCGTGCCCAGGTTTTCGAATCAGAGAGAATAGTACTAGATGTCAGCGGAAAATCAGACTGTAACGTTGTTCTTGCGTTCGAGCGCTTGGGGCATGGTGGCGATTGTCTGGTTATTTTTATTGAACAATTTTTTGATTTTTTGGATGGACTGGCCTGGGATACTGGCGTTGTTTGCCCACCAAGGATGGTTCGGAGTGGACCCGCTGCCTAAACCTTTAATGGATGAGACCATTACCCTGGGTTGGTTTCAAATCGCCATCTGCCTGGTTGGTTTGGGTGCTGCTGTGATTTATCCGTTGCTGACTCGCGGCGTTGGGCTGCGCACGGAAGCCACTCGACTGACTGCGCTCGTGACGTATCTCGTGCGGGCGCTTTTTTGGGCGGTCTTGTTGGTGGGCATTGTTGATGCGGTAATTTCATTTCTTCGTGTAGAGGATCTCTTGATACCCATCGTCGGGAAACAAATGACACTGGATCTTGGTCGGAATAGTTATCGTGGTACTTACGTGCACTATCCGATGGTTCTATTGGGGTTTGTGATCGCATTGTTTATGCGTGGGTTGGGATTTGTCTGGCTTGCCCTGCTGGTCGTCGTGGCGCAATTTTCGATTGTTATTACGCGGTTTATTTTCTCCTATGAACAGGCCTTTATGGGTGATCTGGTTCGATTTTGGTACGCGGCGCTTTTCCTTTTTGGAAGCGCGTACGCCCTCATCAGCGAGGGCCATGTTCGTGTCGACGTGCTTTACACTCATTTCAGCGCGCGCGGCAAAGCGTGGGCCAATGGTGTGGGGTCTATCGTGATGGGTCTTCCCTTATGTTGGGTCATATTGACCACCGGCATGTGGGGGAAGGGTAGTAGCTTGAACAATCCCTTGCTGAGTTTTGAAGTGAGTCAGCAAGGTTACGGCATGTATGTGAAGTACCTGATGGTGGGATTTCTAGTCACTTTTTCGGTAACAATGTCGATCCAGTTTATGAGTTCGTTCCTTGAGAGCATCGCTGAACTTAGGGGTGAGGCGAAGTTGGACAAGGATCGCGACGATACTGTGCCCTCTGGGGTGTAATGATGGAACTCGTCTTTCTGTTAGTGCTCTTTATGCTCATGGTTGGGGCCCTGGGTTCTGGATTCCCGGTGGCGTTTTCGCTACCCGGTGCCGCTATCTTAACGATTGGACTGGCTGCCCTTTGTGGGTGGCTCTTCGCAGGTGATATGGATGCCTATTTCACACAGGGCGGTCCCGTTCAGTGGTTAAGTGCAGGGGTGACCAATTTTCGAAGTTTATACTGGGACGTAGAGCGGGACACGCTGATTGCCATTCCGTTGTTTGTCTTCATGGGAATCATGTTGCAACGCTCCCGTATTGCTGAAGACCTGTTAGTAACAATGGCCCAGTTGTTTGGACCGATTCCCGGTGGTCTTGGTATCTCGGTCGTATTTGTCGGGGCGCTACTGGCAGCGACTACGGGTATTGTCGGAGCCACTGTTATCGCAATGGGGTTGATCTCACTGCCGGCGATGTTGCGGCACAAGTATTCGCACTCGCTTGCTGCTGGAACAGTGTGTGCATCCGGTACGCTGGGACAGATTATTCCCCCGTCCATCGTGCTCATTATCCTGGCGGACCAGTTATCGGGCGCGGGCGACATCGCTAATGGGATACGCTTTGTTGACTACAAGCTCAGTACCGGCCAGTTGTCAATGCCAAGTGAGTATGACGTGACGCCAGCCAGTGCCGGTGACATGTTTATGGGTGCGCTGATCCCTGGATTGATTCTCGTCGCGTTGTATATGGGATACATTCTAATCGCGGCATTAATGCGCCCGCATATTGCCCCACCGGTGCCTTACGAAGGGGAGCTTGATCGGCAGTTTGCTAAACGGGTTTTTCTTGCCCTGGTGCCCCCATTGGTTCTGATTTTTGCCGTCTTGGGCTCAATTATTGCGGGCATCGCAACAGTGAATCAGGCAGGTGCCATCGGTGCTATTGGCGCCACAATTATGGCGGGTTATCGCCTTACCGAGGGGCAGAAGAATAGTTATGTTCCGGCCATACTGGCGGTGGTGGCGTTCGTGGCGATTGTCGCCATATTAAGCATCTATGACCTGAACATAAAAAATATAAAAAGTACTGAGGAGGTTATAGGCCTCGTACTTGCAGGGTTAGCAACGGTGGTTCTCCTGATTGGTGTGGTCTGGAGCGGTTGGCGCGCATTCAAGATCGAAAACACCATGCACGGTGTCATGGTAGAGACTGCGAAGACCACTTCGATGGTGTTTATCATCTTGATCGGCGCGGCCATGTTGACCTCGGCATTCCGTGCGTTTGGTGGTGAAGAGTTAGTTCGTGATTTTCTAGGTTCGCTGCCGGGGGGGTTTTGGACACAGTTCATCGTTGTCATGGCCGTGATTTTCCTGCTGGGATTCTTTCTCGACTTCATCGAGATTGCGGTGGTGGTTGTGCCGATCATTGCGCCGATTCTTCTGGCTGACCCGTCAGCCAATATCACGGCAGTCTGGTTGGGAGTAATGATCGGCATCAATATACAGACGTCTTTTTTAACACCACCCTTCGGTTTTGCGCTGTTTTACCTTCGAGGCGTAGCGTCCAAAGTGGTTAGTACGATTGACATCTATAAGGGTGCTGTGCCGTTTATCCTCCTCCAACTCGTTGGCCTAGCCATCGCCGGTTATTACCCGAGTTTGGTCAATTACCTGCCCAATCGCATCCACCTCACATCGGAAATGGCGCCCCCTCCGAGGAACCCCAAGTTGCAGGAATGTCTGGAGGAATTCGTATTTGCCTATTACGCCAGCGAAGGTGGAGAGTTGTTAGCAGGTGTGACACGTGCTAAAGACCTTGATATTAGTTATCTACCTGAAGCGGCACAAAAATCTTTGCACACGGGATTTGAGGCGGTGAGGGGCGTGTCGGTGTTGGTCGATGATGTTATTGAAGCGCGAAGTGATTTGGATGCCTACATTCCCAATTATCGGCCACTTCATCGTCAGGTACGTGGTGTCGAGGGGCGAGCGCGGCGCACGAATGAGCGACTTGTGGAACTCGAACGGCGAATTACGAATTGGTCTGCGGATTATGATGGCCCGGAAGCAGGAAAGGTCAAGTTAGAGTCAGAGTCTGCTGTTTTGAGCGAAAAACGTGAAAACCTAATGTCTCAGGTGCCGGCAACATGGAAAGCCGCACGGGCCGGATTCAGCGAACGTTCAAATGCGGTCAAGATGGCTCGACTCCGTTATCGCCAGAGCGTTGACACTGCTTACGCAGATCTAGTGCGACTACAGGGACTCATTGCAGATGCCGAACCATTGGCTGCTTTGGATAAAGAAATTGCGAGCCTCACCCAGATTGTCCAGGATTCGTCACTGGAGACGGCAATCGCTGCGATTAAGGTTGCTGAGAAGAAACTCGGTAAGGTCGCCGGTAGCAGTAAAGTCAAATCAAAATTGTCAAAAGCGCGACGCGCGCTTAAGAAGAAGACACCCAAGATGGATAAGGTGCTGAATAATTTGTCCCAAGGACTGGCGTTGTTGCAGACGGAGGTTGCCTGGCGATCACGGGCTAAGACTGAGCTGCTTGGGGAGCTGCAGGTTTATGATGATCTTCTAAAAAAATCAATTGGCCTTCGTCTGCAGCGTTACATGACGACGGAACAGGCACAGTACGTTGCTGTTTGCCACTCACATCATAAAGACGTGTCTCTTAACTTTTGAGACTAGTGGGAGGGTGGTGGCCATAGTTGGCTATGTGTCTTTAAAGGCGTGAAGTTAAAATAGTTCTTGAGTATTGCGAATGGCCCAAACGGAGAGTTGTGATGCCTAAAATCAGCCGCGAGATGTTCGACGAGTTCATGGTGCCCAATTATTCGCCCGGACTACAGATTCCTGTGCGCGGTGAGGGTTCCCGACTGTGGGATCAAGAGGGGCGGGAATACGTCGATTTTGCGGGGGGTATCGCGGTTAGCGCTCTTGGGCATGTGCATCCGGCACTGGTGGCTGCGCTGACCGAACAGGCAGGCAAGCTATGGCATGTGTCCAACCTGCTTGCTAATGAACCGGCGATTTCACTCGCACGCAAGTTGTGTGAGGCGACTTTTGCAGAACGGGTGTTCTTGTGTAATTCAGGCGGTGAGGCTAACGAAGCCGCACTGAAGCTGGGGCGGCGCTATGCTTATGACCACCATGGTGCGGAGAAGGACGAAATCATTGCCTTCGAACAAGGATTTCACGGACGCACATTATTTACTGTCAGTGTCGGGGGGCAGGCAAGCTATCGTGAAGGGTTTGGCCCGTTACCCGGCGCCATTACCCATTTGCCATTTAACGATGTCGACGCATTAGAAGCAGCGTTCTCCTCGCGTACGTGCGCGGTGATGGTCGAGGCGATTCAGGGAGAGGGTGGTGTTCGCGATGCGACCCCGGAGTTTCTTGAGGCTATCCGTCGGCTCTGCGATACGCATGATGCATTGATGATCATGGACGAGGTCCAAACGGGTGTTGGGCGGACCGGGTATCTATATGCGTATCAGGCCTACCAGGTTATCCCGGACATTTTGACCACGGCGAAGGCACTAGGCGGGGGCTTTCCCGTTGCCGCCATGCTGTGTCGCGCGGAGGTGGGAAAATCCCTGGGTATTGGAACCCATGGCAGTACTTATGGCGGAAACGCGCTAGCCTGTGCGGTCGCAGGTGCGGCACTGGACTTGATCAATACTCCTGAGGTGCTTAATGGTGTCGAGGAGAGGCGGCAGCGCATTGTTGCCGGACTCGAAGAGATCGATGCGCGGCAAGGTATGGGCCTTTTTGGTGAAATCCGAGGCCGCGGGCTACTCATGGGATGCGTTCTACGCGAACAGTGGGCGGGTCGCGCTCGGGAGTTTCTGAACGCGGCCCAAGCGGAAGGTTTATTGCTATTGGTGGCGGGTCCCGATGTGATTCGTATGGCGCCATCGCTCGTTATCCCGAGCGAGGATATTGACGAGGGCTTGGCGCGCTTCGCACGTGCCGTCGAGTCAGTTGTCGCGTCTAATTAGCGAGTACCGTACAGGCGGTCACCCGCATCGCCGAGTCCAGGCAGGATGTACCCATGCTCATTGAGTTGACGGTCGACGGCCGCCGTATAAAGCGGTACGTCAGGGTGGGCCGTGGTAAATGCGGATACCCCTTCAGGGGCAGCCAGTAGGCAAACAAACTTCATTTGTTTGGCACCGCCTTGCTTTAGACGGTCAACCGCGGCGATGCCGGAGTGCGCTGTCGCCAGCATGGGGTCGACTACGATGACGAGTCGGTCTTCAATGTCCTGGGGAACCTTGTAGTAATACTCGATGGCGTTGAGGGTGTCGGGGTCGCGATAAATGCCGACGTGGCCTACTCGGGCAGAGGGCAAAAGGTCAAGCATGCCTTCCAGTAACCCGTTACCCGCTCGCAGTATAGAAACAAAACACAGTTTTTTTCCCGACAATACGGGCGCCTTCATGAGTTCAAGGGGCGTGTGGATCTCTGTGGTCTCCAGAGG
>CAJQRU010000053.1 GCA_905612355.1 uncultured Gammaproteobacteria bacterium | reverse complement strand
TGCCTCCTGTCATTAGCGGAGGCGAGGAGGCGCGACTCTTTGAAGAGGTTTATGAATCACCCTATTTCTTCAGCGCATACTGCTTGCAAGGACTGCCCCTAGTGACTCGTATACTGACTCAATCTTTCCGGCAGGCTGATGAAGAATTTGTTGCGATCTTGAACAATCTTCGAGTGGGCGCAAATCTTGAATCAACGGTCAAGGAACTGAATAATTGCGTTAACGAAACGCTCGTTGAAGACGAATCGATGCTGATACTCACGGCAGTCAATGCCCGTGCGCGACGCTTCAACGAACAACAACTCGATTCGCTGTCCGGTGACGCCTGGTCTTATGCTGGGGAGATTGACGGTGAGTGGAGAGATACTGCAGGGCAGCTCCCCTCCCCCAGCGACTTACGCCTAAAACGAAATGCACAGGTGATGTTCACCAAGAACGGCTTCGACTGGGTCAATGGCACCATCGGCAGAATCGTGGATCTTGATGACACAACCATTGAAGTGGAACTCTTGTCTGAGCCTCAGCGTGGCTCGGTCGTTGTCGTCGAACGGGAGTCATGGGAACGCTACCGTTACAACTGGGACGCAGACAAGCTTCGCGTTAAGGCAGAAGTGATCGGCACCTATACCCAGTTTCCTTTCATCCTCGCCTGGGCCGTCACCGTTCACAAAGCCCAGGGCCTGACCCTCGACCGTATACGAATTGATCTCGGCCGGGGTATGTTCGCCCCAGGTCAGGCTTATGTGGCACTAAGCCGTTGCCGCACTCTGGATGGCATCAGCTTTAATCGACCCCTCAGCATTGCTGACATCAAATGTGACCCAGCAATTCAAACATTCTACGAGGCACTCACTCACTAGCCATTGCCATCAATAAAATGCTTCAGGGCAAACTGCTTGGCATTGGGACGGTAACGCCAGATCCAGCGGCTGAAGTCGGGTCGCACTTTGCTGCACAACGCCTCCCGGCTCTCACACGATGCCAGCAGTTCCCGAATCTGCCCTGCTGTGTCGACCACTTCCTGTACCCAACGATTCCGCTCCACCACGCGGTAAGACTTCATCCCCTGTGGCGTAATGTAATCCACAACGGCTTTAGGCCATTCGCCAGTTTCCTGACGAATGGCCATGGCGTAAGCCACAACCTGGAAGGCATGATCTTCGACAATATCCCAACGGGGTCGAGCCGAACTCTTCAGTTCTCTAACCTCCGATGGGTAGTGCAAATCGATGAACCCGATCACCGGCACCTCGATATCCGTGAGCATCAATCGAATGGGATGCTGATAGGAAAGCGGACTTTTCCAATCGGAAATCACTGGGTGACAGTGCGTCATACACTTCACCACAATTTCTCGCTCCTTGCGGATGGCCGCCTTTGAATAAGTCTCCTCGGTCTTCGCAATCAATGCGTCATATTTTTCAGTGGCAAGACTTACCGCACCCTCACAACTTGTCGTCCCGGACTCCGCGAGCACTTCACCGATTACCTGATCCAGGGCCTGGCCGCGATGCATAGCGGGACTACCGGCTTCGCGAATACCGTAAATCAGGTAAATAATCCCGAGCGCGGGATCATTGCGAAACTGAAGCATTGAAGTCGGCGACAGATGGTCGATATCGAAACGGGCAAAGGGATTATCCATAATGCCAACCAATCAAAATGTGGGTAGGCCTGCCGAACGCCCTTGTCGGACAAGGGGCCTGTGCTTGGCGGCTGACGAGGGGCAACGCGTCTGGATTCATTCCCCGATTATAGTGGCCTGAACCCGATCGATCCTGCCCGACACCCAGATCTCCGCGCTAGCATCGCCACCCAGTACCGAACGCATGATAAGTTCATCATAACAACCGATTATTTCCATCCACGATCCCTGCCACCCCATGATGCGTATTCGCCTTACCGCCACCATCACGTACCCCATCAAGGCCATCTTCTAGACCATGTCTGGTGCGCTTGAACGTTGGTACGCCATCTGCGATGAACGCGACCCTGCGGCTCTGAATACTCTGATTGCCGAAAATGCCGTTTTCTTCTCACCGGTGGTGTATACCCCGCAGGTCGGCAAGGCCAAAGTGATTGGGTACCTTAAGGCAGCAGCTGAGATTCTCTTTAATGACAGTTTTCGATATGTGCGCGAGCTGCGTGGGACTGACGAGGCCATGCTTGAATTCACAGTGACTATTGAAGGTATCGAAGTCAATGGCATCGATCTGATCCGCTGGAATATGCATCAGGAAATCACCGAATTTCGAGTCTGGCTACGCCCGCTTAAGGGCCTGCAGATAGTACAGCAACTCATGGCGAGGAAACTCAGTGCCCAGCGGCATCCAGCACAGAAGGCGAAATGAATGCGAATACTACTGATCAACCCGAACACATCCGTTAGCATTACCGATCGATTAATGGCGTCGGCTTCAACCGCCACATCGGCGGACACCGAGCTCGTGCCCGTTACAGCGCACCGCGGCGTTCCCTATATTGCCTCCCGTATCGAAGCGGCGATCGCCAGCAACGTGGTGATGGAATTGCTGGCCGAACACAGCACGGGTATCGACGGCGCCATCATCGCCGCTTTTGGGGACCCGGGCCTGGGCGCTGCCAGAGAGCTCATGGACTACCCCGTCGTAGGATTGGCTGAGACAGGCATGCTGACTGCGTGTATGGTGGGGAAACGCTTTTCCATTGTCAGTTTTGCGCGGGCACTTGCCCCTTGGTATCGAGAAACAGTGGAATGGCACCAGCTCGTTGACCGGCTAGCCAGTATCCGCATGCCTGATACGGACTTCAGCAACATTAACGATGTCCAAACTGAAATGCAGACAACGCTGGTCGCTCTTGCTCAATCTGCCGTCACAGAAGATCAGGCTGACGTTATTGTGTTTGGTGGCGCCCCACTGAGCGGGTTGGTTAAAGAAGTGCTAAACGATATTCCTGTGCCTGTGATTGATTGTGCGGCAGCCGCCGTGATGCAGCTCGAAACACTCATTCGACTTAAGTTACGACGCCCGATCGCGGGCACCTTTCGCCGACCCCCAGCGAAACCCTCGACAGGACTACCGCCCGAACTGGCACGACGCATTGGTCACCAGGACAATTAACCGAACCGGAAACCTGTGATGCCCAGCCATATTACCGAATCCGACCTTTACGGTAGTTCGTTTTCGACGCCTGAATTCATTGCCATTTTCAATGATCACAACCGTGTCCAAAAATGGTTCGACGTCGAAGCGGCACTTGCAGAAGCCCAGGGAGAGCTGGGCATGATCCCGACCGATGCAGCGGCAGAGATCGGTGCGCGGGCACGCGTCGAAAACGTCGACATCAAAGCCATCGGTGTGGAAATTGCAGCCACCGCCCATCCTCTCGTGCCAGTTATCCGAGCACTACAGAACGCGTGTGAAGTCAGTGCAGGTGAATTTGTTCACTACGGTGCCACCACCCAGGACATCATGGACACAGGCATGGTGCTACAGATCAAGCAAGCCTGGCCACTGCTACTTCGTGACATCAAAGCGAGTCGCTCTGCCCTAACCGAACTTGCGCAAACTCACCGCGCCACGCCGATGGCGGGGCGCACCCATGGCCAACAGGCACTACCCATCACCTTTGGTTACAAATGTGCCGTTTGGATCGACGAGATAAACCGGCAGCTACAACGCTGCACGGAAGCCGAGACGCGAATCTTCACCGGCAATATCACCGGTGCCGTCGGCACAATGGCTTCGTTCGGTGCACGGGGGCGTGCCATGCAGACGCTCACGCTTCACAAGCTCGATCTTTTATCGCCAACCATCTGCTGGCACTCTGCACGCGATCGGGTAATTGAACTGGCTAACCTAATTAACC
>CAJQRU010000052.1 GCA_905612355.1 uncultured Gammaproteobacteria bacterium | reverse complement strand
CATCAATGAAAGGAATGCACGAGTTCGCGCCTTCTTGGGGTTTTTCAACACTTTTTCCGGCGTGCCTTCCTCAATGATCACCCCTCCGTCCATAAATACGACTCGATCTGCCACTCTGGAAGCAAACCCGATCTCATGCGTCACCACCACCATGGTCATGCCCTCTTCCGCGAGCTGTTTCATTACTCGGAGAACCTCGTCCACTAACTCTGGATCGAGTGCCGACGTGACCTCATCGAACAACATGATCTCTGGATGCATTGCCAGTGCACGGGCAATGGCCACTCGCTGTTGTTGTCCACCGGACAGACGCGAAGGGTATTCATTGCGCTTTTCCGAAAGGCCCACTTTACCTAACAGCTGATCCCCAATTGCTTCAGCTTCATCTCTTGACATTTTCTTTACCAGCATGAGCGCTTCGGTAATGTTTCCCAACACCGTTTTGTGTGGCCAAAGATTGAACTGCTGAAATACCATGCCTGCCTTCATCTGTACTTTACGTAACGCAGCTCCCCCTACGCGTTCCAAACGGCCGTCGTTGAAAACGCGGCCAAGCAGCTCACCCCCGAGATAAATGGCCCCTTCGAAATCGTCTTCTAAGTAAGCTATACAGCGCAACAGAGTGCTTTTCCCGGAGCCCGATGGACCGATCACACAAACAACCTCTCCGGTTTTGACCTCAAGATCGACTCCGCACAGGACATCGAGCGATCCGAAACGCTTCTTAAGGGCTTGTAACTGAATAGCGGGAACTGTTGAATCCACCGATCAAAACCTCTCAGCAAAATAAAGTTCAGCACGCCGAGCAACAAAAGCCACTGGGAAAATCAGCATAAAGTATACGACTGCAAGGGCAGAGTACATCTCCAGCGGTCGGAAATTATTCATGATGACATTTTCGACTGAATGAAGTAACTCATAGACACCAATGACAGAAGCCAGTGCTGAGAGTTTCAAGATGTCAGCAAAATTATTGACCAACGGTGGGAGCATTCTCCGCAGCGCCTGCGGCAAGATAATGCGGCGCATAATCTGAAAGTAATTCAATCCCAGAATCTTTGCAGCATCAATATGCCCTTTATCAACGGACGCAATACCTGCCCGAACGATCTCCGCGACATAGGCTGACATATGTAAAGACAGCGCAACAACCGAAGCCCAAAATGCGGACAACGTGACCCCCATAAGGATCGGGAGGCAATAGAAAATCCAAACGATCTGAATGAGTAATGGGGTATCCCGAAATATTTCCACGTACCACGCAGCCGGGAAGGACAGAGACCTGCGTTGACTCTGCCGGGCAATTCCCACAACTAAACCTAACGACAAGCTGAACAGTACAGCTAACAGACTGAGTTGCAACGTGATCAATGCACCCTGGATATAGACCACCCTATAATCCCACACAACGCTGAAACTCCAGTCATACATCACAACCTCCTGTGGCACACCCGATGCGCCCCAAAACCTAATGTCTTATCCAATCAGCAACCGCTCGTAGAAATGCCGCTTCAAGGAAACGGCAGGACAGAACACAAACCACTGCTTTTGGAATAATGAGATAGAAATCTTATCAGCTAATAATCTACAACAGCGCTGAGCACCATACACCCCAGCAATCATAGGGGATTGTGGTCGACCACCAGAGAGCGTGAATACACGGTTTTAACAGACACCCAAGGGAAAACAATCAAGCAATCGATGGCATCTTAGATGAAATACAAGGAATACAGAATGTCAGTCGGCAGCTATCGAGCTCATCCGTTAATCGACACGGTGAACCCACGCAGGGCCACACTACCAGGCGCTACGCCGCATCCACGACCCGACTTAGACCAAGACAGCAACCGACTTAATGTACTCTGAAATTCGTTCGACAAACAAACCCCAAATGACCAGATCGTCAATAACCTGCAAGCCTCCTTGTTACAATCACAAATCTTAGGCCCTACAAGCAAGACGTTGATATAGTTACGATTGTGAATGACTCTGGTACAAGCCCGTTATCAGCACTTCAGTCTGAAAACCTTGATAACGTCATCGCTTATGGCGACCTGAACTGTCCATTTTGCTTTGCACTCCATCAGCGCCTTGCCGATTGGGGACTGCTGGAGCGCATCGAATGGCGCCTCATAGTCCATGCCCCCGAACTGTCCAAATCTAATTTCTCTCTAGAGGATCAGAGTCTGCTTGCCAACGAGGTGTTTTCTATTCATCACCGAGCGCCCGATGTCACGGTCAAGTTACCGCGTACCCGCCCAGGAACTGAATTGGCAACGGAACTGATCTACGCCCTAGGAAAAGCCTCCCTGGCTTCGCAAGCCACACTGCGGCTTGCCCTTTATCAATCCCTGTGGCTCGAGGGTCGTAATATTGCTGACCCCACGGTGCTACAGGAGATCATCAACGAAACAGGCCTGATGGACATCCTGCATCAAAACGCTACTGATAACAGGACTGTTGTGGACATTAGCCAAAAAGAAAAAACTGGTGGCGGGACGATTGATGGCGAATCACTTTCAGTGTGGCAGTTCTTGCAAGAACAAAAGTCCGCGCCGACCGAATTCGCCAAGTGGCAATCTGACTGGGAGAGCAATGAGCACTTCGACCGGCGCATTCCGATCATGACCCATCGCACCAGCAATAATCTCCTCCTGGGACTACCAACGGAAGAAGCCCTTTACCAATTTCTTCTCGGTCGCCGCGAGCATTTTGTTAACCATGACGTCTGCGTCTTCCAACCCCGGCCCGTCGTTGCCCTTTATGGCTCTATGGACAATCTCTGGCCAGTGGTTAGGATCGTACGCGAGTCCTGCGAGGTTTTACATTTCTCAGATCTGGACCAATGCCAGGAAATGTTGGTCAAGAACGATAACGTCGACTTCCTGATCATAGAGCATGAGTTTGTCGAAGACATTGTCCTCGATGCACTCACTCATCTGGCCGCTAATCGTCGCGTGACGTGGGTGTTAGCTTCTCTCATCAGTTCGGACGCTGCCGAGATTCGAGCGCTAAAGAACGGTGCCACCGAATACATGCCACTGGACCGTAGTCCGGAAATCCTGAATGCCCGCTTCGACAAACTCGTAACCGACCGGCGTGATACCTCCGCCATGGCCGAACACGCGAGGATTGACAGCCTAACCCAGGTTTCCAACCGGCGCGATTTCCAATTCCGCATTGAACAAGAGTGGCGACGCCTAGCCGATCGTGGCTCGGGGAACTGTTCGCTACTGCTGATCGATATCGACTTCTTTAAACCGTACAACGACACGTACGGACACCTGGCAGGAGATGCCTGCCTGAAACAAGTGGCTGCCGTGTTAAGCAACAACGTAAAAGAACCGACCAGTCTCGTTGCACGCTACGGTGGTGAGGAATTCGTCGCCCTGTTGCCGGAAACAGACCTTTCCCAAGCATCGGCAGTGGGCGAACGCCTGAGGCAAGCGGTCGCATCGGAGGAAATCGAACACAGCGCCGGAACCCATCAGAATATCATCACAATCAGTGTTGGAGTGGCGAGTGCAACGCCGGTTAGCGGCGGCACCGCCGGTGACCTGATACACATTGCTGACGATCATCTTTATCTCGCCAAAGGGGCTGGACGAAACCAAGTTTGCTCTCACGGCTCCCGTTGGGGTGAAGTGAAGTGAACTAACCCCACCCTTCGCCCTACATGCGCTCTTAAGGAGGTCAGACTTAGTGCCAACATTGGGGCAACTACGGACTGTCACCTCACTTAAACGAACGTCGCGCCCACATTGCCGAATGCCGACGAGGTGACATCAACGCGGGTTTTATCACCAAGGGGTATCGGTGGTCCAAACGCACCGGTCAGGATTAGATCGCCCGCTTTAAGTCGTTGACTCGACTCAGCGAGTGTTTCAACCAGCCACTTGATGGCGGACAGAATATCCCCGGGCCACTGAAGCGAAGCCCAAGAGTCCACTATGTCACCATCGAACACGAGGGCGAGATCCGTCGTCAGTAATGCCGCAGGATCAGGCACCGGCTGTCCACGAACTACCCCGGCGTGAATGGCATTGTTCGCAATTAACTCATGTCCGTTGGGTGCCTCACCGCGCATCACTTTGTTATGAAGCTCTATGACGGGATACACCGCTTCAATCGCGGAGGTAATCTCTTCGGTCGATGTGTGGCCCGGGCTGATTGCGCTATTTAGAGTAACGGCAAATTCTGCCTCCAGGGCGACGTTGGCGAAGGCTGCCTTACCAAGGACTGCGTCGTCGGCATGCTGTTCGTTCGACCAGAGGCGACCCCAAACCGGGTGGGACAGACCCATTGCCTTTTGATTGCTATCACAAACGCAACCGATCTTGTATCCGACCACGGATTCACCACGTTGCTCTCGAAGGTGGGTCACCGCGGTCTGCACTCGCCAGGCATCTGGAATCTCGAGCCGCAAACCATTGGCAAAGATCTTACCGGGATCAACGGCGTCATAGTCCGCCAGCATCTGATGCGCGATGGTATTCAGCGTGTCGTCGTCTAGTTGTGACATAGTCGCCATCAAGTTATCTGGTTTAATCCAAAAGCATACTACCAATCACTGGTCGCGGATGCTGTAGTCATGATCCACGCCAGCTAAGTCCAAACCTACCCGGCTCCCATTTAAAACCGGACAAACACTACACATAAAATACAACAGGACATCATGTCCAATCTTAAACTGGAGTGCCGTCAATGAATCAAAAACGCCTTGCTGGGGCGGCCGTCGCCACGCCCTTAACACCGGATCTTGGCATTGACCATGCCTGCTTAGTCGCGCATACCGTACAACTGCTTGAACGTGGGATTGATCTGCTGACCTTGTTCGGCACAACCGGTGAGGGCCCGAGCTTTTCACGCACTGAGCGAAGTGAAGCGATACGACGGTGCCGCGAGGCGGGCATCAGCGCTGACCAACTGGGCAGCGGTGTCTTCGCCCTGTCATCCGTTCATGCTGGAGAAGACGCGCGTGCTGCCTTCGACAATGGGTGTGGCCATGTCTTGCTTGCCCCACCTTGTTACTACAAGGGTCTAGACGACGAAGGGCTCTATCGTTGGTTCAGTGAAGCCATCGAATCAGCTGGCGCAAACCCAGGGCAGTTTGTGCTCTATCACATCCCTGGCATGACCCAGGTGGAACTGAGTGTCGAACTGGTCAGTCGACTGGCCGCGCAGTTTCCGGGCGTGATTACCGGCGTTAAAGACAGCTCCGGCAATTGGTCACATACAGAACGCCTGATTAAGGAGCGCGGTCTACTAACCGTTTTCGTGGGGCACGAAGGGCAACTGGAACGCGGCATGCGAGCTGGAGCTTCCGGTGCCATCGCCGGGAGTGCCAATATCCTGCCCGAAGTGATCAAGGTGATCGTTCATGATGACAACGAAGAACCCAACCTGCCGCTACTCATTGATGAACTACTCAAGCACCCGATCATTCCGGCGGTCAAGGCGTTGATCGCGTATCGTCTTGATTCCCCTGCTTGGTTGTGCGTTAGACCGCCATTAACTCAACTGGCATCGGAAAAAATCAGTTCGTTGGGTGAGCGACTAGATGCGCTGTTTCCGAACTAACGTCCACCGAACCCTGCCAAACCGCTAATGCGTTTCGTTATCAGCAGCTATGGTGATGTGTAACATTAATGGGTAAGCGACCTCGCGTATTTTATCGATAAGGAAAATAACTACCACGCCACCGACCGCGGGGTCACGTTTGTCACCCAGCAGATCAGTCATAATGTTGGGTAGGACAAATAGACATCCCGAATCGCATTATGTCGTATCAACTTTTTTACGCAGAACAAAGTGCCGCCATGGGCGTTCGGGTTGTTTTAGAAGAACTCGTTCAGCCATATGAACTGATTGAGACTGATATCTCCCCCAACTCTCCTCGCGCACCAGCGCTGTTGGCGTTAAACCCCAATGGATGGGTCCCGGTACTTATCTGGGAAAAAGGAGCTATCTATGAATGTGGGGCCATTGTCACTTTCTTATGCGATCGCCATCCACACGCGGGTTTGGCGCCGAGTGTCGAAGATGCTGAGCGAGGGGAATTCTTACAATGGCTGTTTTTTTTCTCGAGCTCCCTGCAGAACGCCTATCAGATGACGTACTACCCTGAGAGGTTTTGCCAGGAAGAAAAGGATCAAGGCAGCGTTAAACAGCGATCGCTCACGCGATTACGAGAACTGTGGCAGGTAGTTGATGACGCGATCGGAGATCAACAGTGGTTACTAGGAAGCCAGTTCACTGCCGTCGATATTTATCTCTTTATGTTAACCACCTGGCTTCGAGACGAGCATGGCCACCCACGAGTTCAGGAATTTTCCAACGTCAGTCGTATAGCAACTGCAGTGATGAAACGTCCCTCAGTACGGATGGTGTATTCGTTTTCTTAATAAAGGCAATTATTTTGATTTCGAAGAGTCTAGTAAAAGCGCACCAGACTCACGAGAGGTAGGCGTTAACTCGGTAGGTTTTTTAGATAACGGCTATTCTTTCGATGTCTTTTCCTCGAGTCGTGGGTCACCCCGTTTGCTTAACTTTCAAAGCACATATCATTTCATCGCAACACGTGCTTTATATTCGGAGTGACTCGTCCAACTGAAGGGTTAGCCAACAACTACCTCACCGATCAGCATTTGTGGCTGCGTACTCGTGAAGTTAGGAATATCTTCAATGGCAGGGCCCATATTAGCCATTGCAGCATCCATCGCTGACTGATCTGTAAAAACGATCGTCGCAATAGCATAGTAACCTGCTGCTGTATCCGGTCCACCCGCAACACCCTTGGTCACCAGTGTGCTTTGGATGTGCTCACCAATCGCTTCACCGACCATTGGCATATGTTTACTTAGGTAGTAATCATAATCAAAGTTCGTACCTTCGACGATGGGGTAAAGCACCTGTAGTGACGTTGACATTATGTTGGAATTCTCATTGGTGGTGGGTTATAAATAATTGTAGCAACTACACAAGGACACGGCTCACTTTCGCGGTCTATTTTATCCCGGTCGTTTATCAAAAGCCGGAATATCTTCGGGAATATGATGGTAATCCTGTTTGTCGCAGGTATAGATGGCGACAGCTGGTTTAAAAACTGATGGGTCATCAAATGTGCCGACCTTAACCACTATAGAACCCGGCCTGTTCGGCGTTTCTGATGCGATACCTGTTCCACAATTTTCACAAAAATGCCTCGTCACCGGGCGTTCCAAATCAGGGCGACGAAATTGCTTCATTTCACCTGATACAAGTTGAAAGCCCACAAGCGGGAAAATCATCAGTAGCGCCGTATTTCCTCCGCTGATGTACTGACACTCTCGACAATGGCACTGCAGAGACGCCTGCGCCTCACCGTTGACTTCGTAACGCACTGCACCGCAGTAACAACCCCCGACTATCTTCATGTTATCCGCCCTCTCCTACTGGTGTATTTAAATCAATCCTTATGGGTCCACTTTTGCGTCAGGCTAAGACGATGGCAAACCTTTTTCGTAGACTTTGACGTTATCTGGGTAAGCGACGTCAGTTCGCGCCGAACTTGTCCAAATGTGTGCCTCTACATTAAACCAGTTCGGATCATCATAACTACCGCCGGCGACACCCCTGACACCCGGTCTCATCTCGAGCGTCCAACTGATGGTAGAACCACAATGTTGGCAAAACTCCGCACGAACCCAACGACCGGATTCATCTGAGTGAAACTCGAAGATCTGTGTAGCGCCTTTAGTGAACTCAACATCACCCTCATCGAAGTAGATCCCCATACCGTAGTCTGAACCAGTGCGCTGTTTACAAGTCTTGCAATGACAAGCGATGACACGCAAGGGTTGATGATGAGTACGAAAACGGATGGCACCACACTGACAACCCCCTTCATGAAAATGCTCGTTTAACATCAATAGCCCTCAGGTTTAGGAGTGTATAACTCACATATACATCGGCACGCTCGCTTATCTCAACTCCACATGACCCTGTTGTGGTGTCTAAAATAAGGGGGGAACTCGCTTACCAGGCGACTCACCCACTACAGACCGGCATCTAGAGACTCAATGTTTCAAGTTAATCAAGCGTAAAGGGCATTTGTCGGATCAATGATTACACCCATCAGGATCCACATATTCTCGACCCTATCGAGTTATTATGGAGTTAGGACACCTGGTACGGTGCTCCCTAAGAGGAATCCTGATTGCCGTTGGCTAAACGGACTGCAATGACACGACTAAGTACCCTCGCGAGACACGACCGGCGTACGCGTAATGCCGGCACTTCCCTATGGAGATCCTGATGAACACAACCACTGATGGCTTGAGCTTACCCAACACCCCCTACACTAGTCGTGCTGTTTATCTGACACCATCGAATGGTTTTGGGACCCAACTGCCTAAGGTCCCTGCACACATTTTTATTACCGAGCGCGATCAGGCCTTCAACTCGTCTACCGGCACCGCCATTATCAACCTCGATCTAAGTGACAAGCTAAAGACAGAATACCCAGCAACCACGCCCAACCTGCTGGCCCGCTACGTTCGCGTCAAAGCTGGTGAAACGCAATGCCTCAATCTTACCTCCGCCGGGGAGGTCTACTACCTCCTTGAAGGTGCCGGCAGCATTGCCAAGGGAGAAGACCTCATCAATTGGGTCGAAGGCGATAGCGTTTGTCTGCCTGGTGGCGATAAGACTGTCATCACAGCCAAAGATACCGATTGTGTGATTTATTCAGTCACTGACGAACCGGCCTTGTCGTGGCACGGTGCCGAGTCACCCGCCACTAAGTCAGGTCCGATCGAAGCCGTGCATTATCCGGGTGATGAAGTCATGCGGTTGCTGAGCGACGTGCAACAACGCGAAACCAAAGAAGAAATGACCGGCAGGTTTGTTCTATTCACCAACGCGGGCGCACAAGTCACCAAAACGGTCACCCGGACTATTGGCTTGGCCATTAACTCACTCGAGCCTGGCGGGATTCAAACGCCACATCGTCACAACTCTGCAGCCCTAACGTTATGCCTTGGCGGGAGCGACGTGTACTCAATGATCGAAGGCGAGAAGGTCCAGTGGCAACGTCATGCTGTCATGGTAACGCCGCCGGCTGAGTTGCATGCGCACCACAACGAAGGAGAAGACATGATGTTGAGCCTAGTCGCACAGGACGGCGGATTATTCTACAACGCGCGTGCCATCGGCTTCAGTTTCGACTAAAAAAACCCATGGCCGCTGCCGTAGAGTAATTTGGCGTCAATGTGCTCTGGGCATCAACTGTTACGCAAATTGCGACCCAGACATAACCTCTTAGAATTAAATCATTGCAGTGAGAGTGCGGTTAATATTTTTGTTTATCGGGGATAACGCCTCTCACACCACCCTGTGGATTTTCTACGTCCCCCTGACGTCTCGGTATGAGATGAACATGGACATGCGGTATGGATTGACCAGCGTTCTTGCCTACATTAACGCCAATGTTGAAACCGGTGACAGTCAGATCATGGTTCCTAATACGGCTGCGCATTGCGATCAACATTTGATGAATAGCAGCAATCTCGAGTTCAGTCAGATCGAAGTAATCAACGACGTGTCTTTTGGGAATAATTAGTGCGTGTTGATGTGTTACCGGATGAGCGTCTTTGGAGACATAACAGAATTCATTTTTGTCCAAAAGTTCATTAGATCTAACCACACAAAACAAACAACCGTCCCGCCTATCATCATAATCTTCCGCAAATGAGCGCGCCATATTTTCTATTTTTCACCTTGCCACATAATTTCATAGCCTAGCTCTTTCGTGTCACTGCAATATTCGAGAACACCCCCGAATGCTTTCATGAATCGTTCAGCTCGATGCGACGCTTCGTGCGCATCGAAAGATTTCCAATAGGTAATCAGAGCAAAATGATTCCCCTCCGGACCATAGTCACCCACTGAACCTTCTTGACTGATGAAACCCGCATACTTCAGCACCTGACCCGCGATGAAGTCGTCATAGGTTTCCTTCACCACAGTACACATCTCGCCGATTGCAAACTCTAGTTCGTCACTCCACTCCAGGCCATCTTTCAGTTTACAGACGTTATAAAGCATCACCGCTTCATACGGTATGGTAATCGGACCAAACATTTTCGCTCCCCGCGCGTATCCACCCTACTCTGCTACGGCTGAGTGTTTCACTGCAACCATTCCGCCAGCACAGTGCACTTCAAGTGCTTTAGCCGAGTGAGCGACGGTGTATAACAATGCACACTCGACAGGAGTGCGCCTAGCCGGCGCACTCCTGACTGTCCACACACATTAAGCCAATCGAACGATGTGTCGCATATTGATATCAACATCTTCAAGAAGTGCTTGGTAATCAGCGTCACTTCCTAGCATGTCGTAGGCAGCTTCAATCGCCGACATAGATGGATAAGTGATACCCAACAGCCGATTCCCTGCGTTACTGCCAGTTATGATGGTGCCGTACGCCAGTGTGCACGCACCCGCATCCTCAAACACTTTGGCCAACTTAGCCATATTGTCTAACAACGGATCTGATGAAGAGACCCGCGTTAACACGATGTATTTGGGATCACCACTCTCTTTTGCCTGAAACGGAACTGGGTGAGTCTTTACCAGATTCCGCAACCTGATCTGCACTTTGCCACTTGCAACGAAGTCGGCATAGGCCGCCGACTTCGCGTAGACATCCATGGCCTTCTCAAACCCGTCTATCGTCTCGTACGCCTGAACCAGCAGTACGGCACCTGGATTATCTCCCGTCGCAATGACTCCGACCCGCACTCTCACTGCGCCGGCATCATCAAGAAGTTCTTGTGCCAACGTTTTTACATGTCCGACCATCGTATTTCTGTAGCTGGCTTCACAGTCAGCAACTGTTAACACAAAATAATTGATATTGCCCATCGTGCTCTCCCTTTTTATATTCGACAGCCCATGCCAAGACTTCCACTGTTGGCATTGATTTTCCCGCCCCCAACGCTAACAGAAAATACTAACAAAAGCATTGGAACAGGTCGTTCCATTTGATCTAACCTACCGCAGTTTTTCCGCAAAGAAAGCCAACACCTTGTCCCAGGCATCCTCGCTGTGTTTCTCGCGGTAACGGTCCTCGTTATTAAAACTCTGGAAAGCATGACCCACCCCATCATAGCGATGAAAAGTGTGCTCTACTCCCGCTTTACTCAAGGCTTCGCTGTAATCGTCTACATCCTCTGGCGAAGGATTCTCGTCTTCGTTTCCGAAGAAACCAATAACCGGACAGGTGATATTCGAAGCTAGATCGATCGCGGGCGGGTTGTCCTGTCCCATTACCCGTTTCACTCGGCCTCCATAAAAGATTGCACAAGCCTTATAGCGAGGATTACTGCCTGCTCCGACCCAACACACGCGGCCACCCCAGCAATGGCCAAAGATACCGATGCGTTCTCCATCTACGTTATCCAGACAGGCGAGAAGATCATAAGCTGCATTCAAATCAGCAATCGTCCAATCATCCCGAAATTCGGTCCTCTTGATCTCGATGCCCGCCGATTTTGGCCACCAGTGAAAGACGAAGGGCACTGCGACCACATAGCCGTTATCTGCATAGCGTTGGGCTGATTTCAGACTAAAGCTGTCATTCTCGATGCCCGTGTGTCCAACAGGGATATGAATGCATTGAATAAGCCCGGGATGTGGCCCCGCGCCCTGAGGCTCAAAGATAAAGACCTCCATGAGACTATCATTTACTTCGATGCGCTCAACTCGATGTGACATGCTTCTATTGCCTCGTTAGACTTTTTTCAACAGCAGATACTGGCACTGCAAACACTCCACCAACACAGTGAACTCCTTGGCTTTGTCGAAGATGTCTACTGCTTCCAACTGCTTCCAACTAAATAGGCCTCGATAATCTTTCCGTTTTCCACGGTCGTATTGCTTACCTTTTCACGGCTGGCCAGTCACCTACGTCTTATGACCCATCAGCTTCTCATCAAACGGATAGCTAGTCAGGTTCTCATACCCGTCTTCCGTTATTAACACTTGATCTTCCAACTT
Source organism: uncultured Gammaproteobacteria bacterium (assembly GCA_905612355.1). GTDB lineage: Bacteria > Pseudomonadota > Gammaproteobacteria > Arenicellales > UBA868 > UBA11791. The sequence continues at coordinate 15,787 of CAJQRU010000052.1, read as the reverse complement.
AATGCTGAAATCACCATTATCGGATGACACCAATGCCTCAACACACAACACCATTCCTGGTTCCAGTTCGTAATCAAACGCACCAGGAATCTGTTGATCAGGATAAGCGATCAATGGCCATTCATCACACAAGCCGACGCCGTGCATCTTACAGCCGTATTTCAAACGTTGGTATTTGTCGTCTAAATGATGGCCTTTATGGACCAAATCATTAAATGGCACACCAGGGGCCAACAGGCTCATATTGGTCATGATGTGTTCGTGCCCATGTTTCATCGTTTCAACCATATCCGGGCGGGGTGCTTCATCGCCAACCCACCATGTCCGGCTGATATCGACGCAGAATCCGTACGACCCAATCAAATCCGTATCAAAGGCAACAATCTCGTTGTTTTGCACCAACCTCGGACCGCATTCTTGAAACCACGGGTTAGTTCGTGGGCCAGAGGCCAACAAACGCGTTTCGATCCATTCACCACCACGGCGAATGTTTTCTTTGTGCAGAACTGACCAAATGTCGTCCTCCGACATATTTCCAGATGGGACGCCTTCGCGCGTGGCCTTTTCCATTTCCGCACAAGCTGTTTCACAGGCATGTTGTGCACAACGCAGGCCTAGGATTTCGTCAAGTCCTTTAACAGAACGGGCCTTTTCGGTGACTTCTTCACCTTCCATCACTTCGAACCCCGCGCGCTCTAACGCGCGCAAGCCAGGAATCACAATCTTATCGACGGCCAATCTTTTGTTACTACGTGCATGAGCATCCATTAGCTCTTTGACTTGACCAACAAAACTTTCGGCGTCATCTTCGATCTTATCCCCGCTAGTGAAATAGAACATAGACGCACCTGATCTGTTTTCACGGACCAGCGGATTGAAGTCAGCCAGGAAGGGGGCATTTTTGTAGTCCCAGATGACCATATAACCATCCGCGCAGATCAGGACCGCGCGGAATGGATTATGCGTATTCCACAGCTGCATATTTGTGGTGTCTGTGGCATAACGAATATTCAACGGGTCAAAGATCAACAACCCGCCGTAATCCCGATCCACAATATGCTGTGTTAGGCGTTCCCACCGATACTCCCGCATCTTCGCAAGATTCGGCAATACCAAACCTGCTGCTTCCCACTCACTAAAGGCCAATTGTGTAGGCCCAATTTCGACGCGATCATTGTCGTTGAGTGAGCCATCGGGTAGATGCGTCCCTCTCGACGGATCAATCTTACGGATATCCGAAAAAGATTGTTTCAACCGGAATGCCGTCCTTTTAGCATTTTTTGTCCTGCTTCATGCACGACTGTCATAAACAAGTTCGGGTAGAGGTGGCGGTGGGCCCTTCATGTCGAGGCCATGCACGTCAAGTGCGAACTCAGCAAAGTGCTCGTCCGCAGCCGCCATAATCTTTCCGAAACCCTTAGCGGGATTTTCACCTTCGAACGTCAAGATAACGAAGTCACCGTTAGGTGTTTCTTGCAAGAAGGAACGTTCATGTACACCGGCTTCCTCTCGGGATTTGTCAATTTCATCCTTTAACGGCGCTTCATTCATCCTGGTGATCATTTCTTGCCATTTCTCTTTCTTACCTGGGAGTATCGGAATACACATTGAAAGCAAAGCCATATCGTTTCTCCTAGAGAATTGTTGTTATTGATCTTGAGTTACCGGTCCTTTTAACCGCTCGAAACTTTACCCCTCCACCCACCATCTCGGGCTTTGTTTGTAAAGCGAGTGGTTTTATCGTTACTCACTCCGTACGAAACGGGCTATTGTCGCCAGCACCTGCTGCAAAACGATGAGTACGGTAGTCATCCACCAACACCGGATCATACTTTGGTGGGTCATCTGGACCACAACATGTGGGGAGACACTCCACAGTCGCGTCGTAACGGGGTCCAACGAAGAAACCAATTGATAATCGTCGTGCCTCATCACCAGCGTCCAGCGGGGGCACCATCACTCGGTGAAGCGTGGACACGAATCGATCATTGGTCCAACGCATCAACAAATCACCGATGTTCAGGATAAACGTGTTTTCCGCTGCGGGGGCATCTATCCACTCGCCCTCACGTATCTTGACCTGCAAGCCACCGGGCACAGGATCATTGCGTAAAATTGTCATCATGCCGACATCACTGTGTTCACCCGCGCGCAGTTGCCCCGGCTCGATATCACCGGCCGGCGGCGGATAGTGCAACAGCCTTAGTTGACTGGTATGTCTGTGATCAAGCACGTCTGCGAATTTGTCATCCGGCAGGTCCAATGCGATAGCCAGTGCCTCTCCGATCATGCGCATTAATGTTTCCATCTGCCGCCAGTAGGCAAGCATCTTAGGTCGCAAGTCGCCCGGCGCATCAGGCCACAAATTGGGAGCAAAACTTGGATAACTTTCGGCCCCAGTAAAATAGAGGTCTTGGGGAATGTCCTCAGGACCGATCGCAAACACCTCTTTATAGTCAGGCGGACTGTCTCCTCCAGCCATGCGGACCAGAGTCTCCTCTCCGTACGGAATATACCCACGATTCTGATCATTCTTGGGACGTCGAATGATCATCTTGGTGGCACTTGGTAAATCGAAGAATCGAAGTGCCGCTTCTTGCAGAACCCTTCCAACCTTCGAGTCAATACCATGACCGCTGATTACAACGAAACCGCACGTCTCAGCAGCACTACCGAGTTGTTTAGCAACCCGCACCCTGGTAGTTCGGTCGCCACCGGGAAAAGACTCCAGATCAATTACCGGGATTCGATCAATCACTTCAGCATCACTCCTTTGAAACACGGGGTAAAGGATTTTATGAGTTCACACACCATCCAATCCATTGTCATTCCCACGCAACCCCCACAACAGTTTCCAGTCGTTGATCTTTACACTTGGGATCAAAAATATCTATCACCAGCGTAGGCATAAGTACTTTGATGTATGGTGGGCTCAAATTCGCGCATTGTCCGCACAACGTTCACCGCATTGCCAAAGCCCGTGTCGGCGTCGCAGAATCCTGGAAGAGACGTGACGCCTGCGAATCGATGCGGCGCGTTCGGTGAATTCGCTCATGGTAAGCATGCCGGGTCCCGATAGCCGCAACTCGCTCCAACGCAGATTCTGGAGCCATAGATTGCCTCATAACCGGCCTCCTCAACGATTCGGACCCCCAAGTCCGTCGCTCACACCTGGCGCGATAACCACCCTTTCTCCAGGTAGTAATTCACGCATCTTTGTCGTGGTCTTCATGTGTTTCCCCGCCTACTAAGGGCAAACAAAAAAGTGCGGACTAAGCCATTACACACTTTGTAGCAGCGCGCTAAAGGTGCGGATGTTAGGCGTGTGTTCGAGCTGTGCGACCGCATCCCGAATTATTGGCGCGCGCGCGCTTCCCAGGCGTGCCGCGCACAGCGCCAGAAACTTTCCCTTGACCTCGTCGTCGTGCATGGGCAATTGCGGCGAGCCGGGAGGGTGCTCACTGTTGGCGTATAACTCGCGGCCACCGTGCAGGCGAACAGTTATCCGGTGTGGCCATGCTGTCGGATAGTAAGCATCCAACCCCGCGTCGTGACGCACCTGTACGCGCTGGCATAGTGCGCGCAGCTGCGCATCGTGCAGCATAGGCTCTTCGAACGCGTCCAAAGTCAGCTCTCCGGTCAGCAAAATGCATGCGGTGGCGAACTGGTGGGCGAGGATCGCGTCCGAGCGGGTTTCGATCACCGGTTTGTCCGACACTTCAACTGACTGTTTGAAAGCATCGATGAACACGCTCTCAACGTCGCCGGGGGAAATGTTCTCTTCAACACGCAGATGGCGTAACACTTCGACCGGTCCGTGTGTGAAGCGACACGAGGGGTATGGTTTTAACGACACCGATAACACGCCATTGCCAGCGACAGCAGGTACCGCAAGCGTACCAGCATCGCGCTGCGGACTCATTACGCGTAAGAACCCCCAGAGCCCATCGAGGATCCCCGCCGGGCCGGCTAACCCCGCGCGTGCGAGTTGCGCCGAGCGCACGCCCCATGCGGCAGCGCGTGCACCATTGACTGCGCTGTCGGCGAGTCCACCATCTTCTTGGTACTGGCGCAATCCGCTGGCACCGCCACCCGCGTGGCCGAGTGCCCCGGCAGTGCCTTTCTCCTCGAGGCCCATCGCTTTTGCCGCAGCTGCTGCTGCAGCAAAAGCGTTGATCGTCCCGGTGCTGTGAAAGCCGTGAGCATAGTGCTGTGGCCCGGCGGCTCTGGATACCCACACGGCGACCTCGTATCCCGCAACAATTGCCTCAAGCGTGGTCAATCCGCTGGCCCCAGCGTCCTCGGCCGCTGCCAGTGCAGCCGCAACCACTGCGCTGCCCGGATGCACCGGTCCGTTCTCAAACGTGTCGTCAAAGGTGTGGGCGCGGCCTAAGAAAGCATTGCAAAACGCGGCATCCGCTGCCGGGACCGGCTGCGCCAATCCCACGACACAAGCGGCACCAGGTGCGGAGACCTCGGTGGCGGAATCTTCGAACACGCGAAGCACTGAGGCGCTGTGTGGGGCGCGATGACCCGCGCACATGACACCAAGGGTATCAAGAACGTGGAGTTTGACTTTTTCGCGTACCGGCAACGGCAACGCAGACCAACGTAACCCGACCACCAGGCGGGCAAGGGCGGACGCAGCCGTCATTTGCGCACTCCGCGCTTGCGGCGCGTTTTCTTGGCCACCGCATCGCCCTTGCCCTCAACGATTGTGACGAGTAAGTTATTCAATTCGTCAGCCTCTATCCGCGCACCGGTGCCAACGACTACGGTCGACTCTGTCTCTTCGATGATGACTGGTCCTTGCAAACAGCTGCCGTTGGACAACGCGTAGCGGTCATAGACCGCACAGCTGATGAAGTCACTGTGCTCGGGGAAAAATACTGGTCGGTGACCTTTCAATGCGTGCCGCGCATCGCGACCACTGTGCGTTTGGTGCAATGAAACCTTAGGCTGCGGGCCGCGCAGAACCGCACGCCAGCTGACCACTTCCAAAGGAACGCGTGGGTTTGTACGGTGATACGCGGCACGGTACTTCGCCTCGAAGCGCTCGCGAATCGCGTCGAGGTGGCGCCGGGTGATGCTTCCCTTGGGTAGGGAGACGAACAGTTCTGAGCTTTGGCCGCGATAGCGCACGGCCGCTTCGCGGTCAACAACAACCTCCGAGGCTCTGACGCCTGCAGATTGCAACAACGCTTTTCCCTGCGCCTGCATTTCGGCGAAGTGTGCGCGCACCGCACGTAAATCGACGCGATCCAACTCAGCGGCGTCCGCACGTAACAACTCGAAGGCCGGCGGGGCGAGCAAGAATCCGAACGCCGACATGACGCCTGCGCGCGCGGGGTAAAGAATGCGGCGAATGCCGAGATTCTGTGCCACGCGGTAGGCATGCACCGGCCCTGCACCACCAAAGGCCACCAGCGTGTAGTCGCGTGCATCCTTGCCGCGTTCAGCGCAATGGATCTTTGCGGCCCGGGCCATGTTGTCGTTCACGACCTCGTGAATGCCCCAGGCGGCGCGTTCCGTGGAAAGCTTCAGCGGTCGGGCGACGTGCTTGATGATCGCTTGCTCAGCGCGATCACGGTGCAGTGGCATACGTCCGCCAAGAAAGTAAACCGGATCGAGATAGCCCAGGTAAAGATCGGCATCGGTTACGGTAGGCATATCACCGCCGAAGCCATAGCATGCGGGCCCGGGCGACGCGCCCGCACTTTGCGGCCCGACTCCGAACAGACCCAGCTCGTCGCCATGCGCAACACTGCCGCCGCCGGCGCCAATCTCGATCATTTCGAGCACCGGCACCTTCAGTGGCAGACCACTGCCCTTGGCAAAGCGGTACACCCGACCCGCCTCGAAGGTGCTTGAACGGGTCGGCACGCCATCGTCGATGACGCAGATCTTCGCGGTCGTGCCGCCCATGTCAAAGGAAATCAGATTGTCATGGCCCAGCGTTGCACCGAAATAAGTGGTTGCGAGAATACCGCCGGCCGGCCCCGACTCGACGAGCCGCACGGGGTAGAGCATTGCTGTTTCACAACTAATTGTGCCGCCCTCGGATGTCATCATTAGTGGTGCCGCTCGCGTGCCGGCCTGTTCCAGCGCGGTGACCAGTTGTTCGAGGTAGCGGCGAATGGGAGGGCGTACGTAGGCATTCGCCGCGGTCGTGCTCGCGCGCTCGTACTCTCCGACGTCAGGGACGACGTCCGAGGATACAGACACAGCGATGCCGGGTGCCTCCTGTTCGAGAATACGCGCAACTGCCTGCTCGTGCAGCGGATTGCGGTAGGAATGCAGCAGGCACACGGCGACGGCCTCCACGCCTTGCTCTACGAGTTGGTGGGCAGTGCGACGTACTTGGCCTTCGTCCAGCGCAACGATCACAGCGCCCTCGGCATCGAGGCGCTCGTTGATCTCGAAAGTCAGTGAGCGCGGCACAAGCGGTGAAGGAAGATCAATTTCGAGGTCGTAAATGTTGTAACGACACTCACGAGCCATGATGAGGGTGTCGCGAAACCCTCGCGTGACCAAGAACGCCGTACGTGCGCCGCGGCGCTCAATAAGCGCATTGGTAGCGAGCGTGGTGCCGTGAACAAAAACCTGCACGTCCGCCGCGGGCACCGAGTTCTCCGCGAGGATTTGTGCAATCCCGCGCATGACCCCGCTGGCCAGATCACCCGGGTCAGTGAGCAGTTTACCGACCGCGATCTCGCCACCGACGCGATCCAGCAGCGCGAAATCGGTAAAGGTTCCGCCGATATCGACGCCCAGGGCAAAACCGTGGGCGCTACTTTTTGCCATTGCCGCGCTTGTTCTTCGCAATCACCTTCGCGCGCGCCTTGGTCGCAACCATAGCGGGCATTTTTGCGACGCTACGTCCGTAATGCCGACGCGCCGTAGCGCGCGACACCAGTCCGTCTTGGACATCGTTGTACAGGGCCAGCAGGTCGCGCTCGTGCGGCGCGTAGGTGCCGCCAGAGCCAGGAATTTCCAGGCGCATAACGTCACCCTTCACGAGTTGCACGGGGACTTTGTCCTCGACCCGGCGGCCATTGAGGTAGTGGCCGCCCGCTGCGCCCGGCAGGCCGCCGCGCAGGCCCGCAGGGGGTGTGTCGAGCTTGCCGTGCTCGGCGCGAACGGTGAGCGGAAAAGCCGACAGCGACTCGAATTCCATGAACTGGCCACAGCCGCCACGTTGCCTGCCCGCCCCGCCTGAATCCGTGCGCAGACCCTTCTCGCGGACACGCAGCGGCATTGAGCGCTCCAGCACTTCGATTGGAATGTTCGAAGAATTGGCCGGGAATCCGATTGTATGCAGACCGTCTTTACCGGCGCGCGCGCCCATGCCGCCCATGACGAAGATGAGGTCAGAGAATGCGCGTCCGTCTTCCTTACGCCCAGCAAGGTAGACCAGCGACTTGTTACCTGATTCGGCGAGGATACGCTCAGGGATCACATCCTTAAGCGCATCGAGGATGGCAATCGGCAGGTAGTGGCCGGTACTCGGTTTCATTTTTACCGGCGCTGGAAAGATTGGGTTGAGCAAAGATCCTTCAGGGGCCGTCACAGTGATCGGTGCAAAAGTGCCTTGGTTGTTGGGCACGTCTGGGCAAGTGATGCACTTCACTACGTACAGCGACCACACATTGGTGTAAACCAGGGTGCTGTTAATGCCAAATGGGCTCTGCGCCGCACTACCTGCGTAGTCAATTATCATCGAGCCATCGCGCACTGTGATCGTCACCTCGATCCCCAGCGCCTGCCCATCGAAGCCGTCGACGCTTGACGAACCGCGATAGATGCCTTCGGGGATACTGTCGCGGATGCCGCGCCGCATGGCAGCCTCCGATCGCTCACGAATGGCCACCGACAAATCCGTCAGCCCATCGAGGGCATGCTTGCTGAGAAACGAAGACATGCTTTCCTGCATGACGTGCAGGCCGGTGATGAGTGCACGCACGTCGCTCGTCACCTGCTCGGGTACCCGAACGTTTGCCTCCAACATCGCGAAGAAGGTGGCATTCTCCTGGCCGCCCTCGACGGCCTTCAACGGCGGGATGATGAGGCCCTCTTCGTAAACTTCGCGGGGCACACCCGAGAGTAAGCCGCCGATGTCAGCCATGTGCGCCATGCTCTCGATGAAACCAATCAGGCGATCCTCATAGAATAGCGGTGCCACCACACCGATATCATTCAAGTGCCCCATGAACCACCACGGATTATTCGACACAATGACGTCGCCGGGTCGCAAATCCTGCGCGTCAAAACGGTTCAACAGTTCCTTTACCGCGACCGAGGTGACACCCGGTTTTGAGGCGATGCTGGCATCCGCGGCGAGCAGATTGCCCTCGCCGTCGTACAGCATGACGCCAAAGTCACGACCTTCAACAACCACCTTCGACATCGAGGTTCGAATGATCGCGTAGGCTGCCTCGTCGACCAGCGTGACGAGACGATTCCACAGCACCTCAAGATCGATGGGGTCAAAGTGCCGGCCGGCGCGCACACTCTTCCCGGTGACCCTAGGCGTTGCGCGGCGGGGTTTTTTTACCGGCATGAGGGGCTTGTGCGACCGCTCAAACCGGCAGTTCGACATCGAGCAACAACGCGTGCTGCTGACAACCGTAAACGTCGGTATCACCAAAGTCCCCAGCCGACACCGCCCGTGGGATGGTCGCCTTAAAGGCCAGGCCCGCGTCGTAGGCCGTGAAGATGACGTCCCCGACGGCAACCGAGTATCGTTCGGCGATAAGCTGCGCGCATACAACCCCACTCGCCTTGACCTTCTCATAAGTCTCGCGATCGGCAAACGCAATGTCGATCGTGACCTCAAAGGGTCCCGCGTTTTTGCTGCGGCACATGACCGCGCATTGCTGGATGGTGCGCATCTGTGTCGTTTCTAAAGAGATTCGTATTCGATGGGGAAAATGCTCAGTGGATCGTCAAGCTGCACCACATGGAAGACGTTAAAGCGATACACCGGTCCGCACGATATATCCGAAGGTGAGAAGGGAAAGGCCATGTTACCTTCCTTGCACAGTCGACCCGGGAAGTCGACATGCAACAACTGCGGTCGCGCCATCGCGAGCACGTCGTTGGCGGTCTCCTGATCGTCAGCGATAACCTCAGCGACAACCCCCAATTCATGAGACAGGGTCTGCTTGACCTTCTCGCGAGCGCCCATCACGCCGTCGCGGCCGTACACGCGGATGTTGAGCCGGTAGTCCTCAGGTGCGACACCAAATGCAGACGCCTTGGTGCTAACGTTCTCGCGCACACTCTCAAGGAAACTGTCGAATTGCGCAATCAACCCTGGATCGCGTGTACCACAGATCGTGATCGCTCGATGGCCAAGCAACTGTGCTCCTTCAAGTTTCACCGTGTAGACATCATCGGGGCGCCACTGCATGCCTTCCACGCGCACCGCACGATCCGACACAGCAGTGAAGGTGCAATCCGTGGTGTCGAGCATGCCGCCTGGTTCTTGATGCAAGTGCGGGTGTGGGTTCTCGTGCAAGCTCTGCGCTGCCACCGAGTTCGGCGTGCAAAAACGAATCGGGTTGGTGGCTTCGACAACGATGCCACCGGCGTTCACCTCAACCAGCAGACAGTCATGTCCTTTCGGCCACGCCGCTGTGGCACCGCATTCGAGCAACTTGCCCGAATACCAGGAAGGCGCGGGCGCACACTGGTCGCGCATGGCGCCGCCAGCCCACGGCGCAGGATCGCTGCTGCGTCCCGCGAGGATCACGTCGGCGCCTGCATCGAGCGCCGCCATAAAAGGTTCCGAACCCATCATGCCAACAATGCGCTCCGCCTTGTCAATGGCATCGTCTGCAAGCTCCGGAACGCCGCGTAGAGCGCGTACTTTGCCTGCGGCGCGACGGTCCTTGACCCACTGCTTGTCTTGCTCGGAGTGAATGAGCGCCAGCTTGAAGTTGAGCTTCTCTTCACGCGCAAGTTCACGCACGATGTCGGCGACGACCTGCAAGTGAGGTTCGCCGCCAGCGCCGCCGCAACTTCCGATCACCAGTGGAATATGGTGCGCGCGTGCGCCAATCAGCATTAATTTGATGTCGCGTTTCATCGCCCGCCGCGAGTTAAGGGTCTTTCCGGAGCCCAGGTAATGCGGACCGGGATCTGTGCTACCACCATCGACACCGATCATGTGTGGGTCGCGCGCCAGGCCGTTTCGCAGGGATTCCTCAGGAAAACCATAGCCGAGCAGTCCACTGGTCGACAACATCCGAAAGTTACTCATTCAGCGTTCCTCTACAACAGTTGGCCGTGAAGTGACGAGGCCGCTTTCACACCGCGTGATTGGACCGAATCTAGCGTATGGATAGGCGAACTAAAAGGTTCGAAAGCACAGGAGAGTGCGGGCATTTCCGTTGACAGCGATCGTCTTCGCATCGCGTTAGGGAGGCTATATCGAGTACGCATTCAGCGCATTTTTGGGATGTGGCCGAAGCGATCGTAACGCTCATAGACGGCTTGGCGATCGTCACCCGAGAGAAGCTCGTTGCGTTGCACCAACTCAATGCGCTCCAACTCCTCAGCCGATTCCGCGACTTGTTGGGCAAGCCGTGCAGGCACGACCATTACCCCGTCGGCGTCGGCGACGATCGCATCGCCTGGTGCGATTACAACCTGCGAGTGAGTCTGTCCTGGCATCACGATAGGGCTGCCGAACTGCGTGATTCGCCACCGCTTGGCAGAGCTAACCGGGGTGATAAAGGTCGCCCAGGTCGGCACTCCAATCTCGGTGATTGCGACAACATCGCGTACCCCACCGTCGGCGACGACGCCAGCAACCCGCTTAAGCTGCGCACTGAGCGCGATATTTCCACCCCATACCGGGCAACCCTCGAAACCGCCGGTTGCAATAACTAGCACATGATCTTCGAGTGGACGACGAAATATCTCGAAACTGGGAATTGGTTCCCCTGGCTCGTTTTTTGGCAAATCGCCAACTGAGGTCTCGCCTTCGATACAAAATGCCGGTCCGCAACAGCGCATGCTACGATCAAGACTAGAAATCTTGTGGTTCAGCGCCTGATGGTGGAATCCCATCTCGCGCAAGGTGTCACCAATCACCGCGGTCGGCAGGACACCAAGTCGTTTAAATACAGAAGAGTCCCGTTCATTCATCATGCTTGGCTCGCAGTGATTGTTCAGTGCGGCGGGATTGTGGATTAAATGCGTGCGCTATGCTTGAGCAACGCCCAGATCTCGCGACGCGCCTCGAGAAACTCAGGGCTCGTTTTGATATCGTCGGCGCGGGGGCGACCAAATGGCACGTCGATGACACGGTCGATCTGCGACGGGCGCGGCGACAACACAAGGATGCGATCGCCGAGATAAAGTGCCTCTTCAATGCTGTGTGTCACGAATATCACTGTCTTCTTTTCTTGTTGCCAAATTCTCAGCAATTCGTCCTGCAATAGATCACGGGTCTGCACATCGAGCGAACCGAATGGTTCGTCCATCAGTAACACTTCAGGATGGATCGCAAGGGCGCGCGCGATGCCAACGCGTTGTTGCATTCCACCGGAGAGTTCGTATGGATAGGCCTCCTCAAAACCAGATAGGCCTACCAGTTCGATGTAGTGGCTGCCGCGTGCGCGACATTCCGGGCGATCGAGATTAAGCATTTGCATGCCGAATTCAACGTTGCCGCGCACCGTCAGCCAAGGGAAGAGGTCGAAGCTTTGGAAGACAAAGCCCATGCCGTGTGCATGACCGTTGCCGGTGACCTCTTTAGCGTCGAGAAACACCGCTCCGGCATCGGCCGGAACGAGTCCATCGATGATTCGCAACAGCGTCGATTTTCCGCAACCGCTGGGTCCGAGAATGGCGAGAAACTCGAGATTCGCGACCTCAAAGGAAAGCTCCGCGAACACTGGCACGGTTGATCCCGTGCCCTGTTCGAAGCGCTTCGTCAGGCCGCGAACCTCAAGCTTTGCCGCCATCGACGGCTTAACCTCCGAGTTCGTCGAGTGCCTGCTCCACGTACTGGGTTTGCACCACAGAATCGAGATCGACTGTGCCTGCAATTGCACCGGAGGCCTTATACGCCGGCAGCAGTCCACGAAAGTTCTCTACGTTGAAACCCATGTCTTTAGGCCACGCATTGATGGGCCCGCGCAGCGCCTCCCAAACTGGCCGCAACTGCTCGGCCGTAGCGTCTTTTGAGTTCTTGAAAGATGCGAACTTGCGGTACTTGTCGGTGAACCAGTCGAGGTCGTCATTAGCGCGACGAAAGGCGATCAGCGTCGCTTTCAGCACGTCTACTGCTGCGCGCCTGTTCTTCGCATTCGCAAGCCATGCACCGTTCGCCACCCACACTTCGTTCACCCACACCGGGTATTCCTTGTGTGGTTCGATTACAACCTTAAAGTTGCCCTGTTTGGCGACTCTCTCTGCTTGATCGAAGTGGATGAGGGAAGCATCCACACGGTCCGCCAACAGCGCCCGCATCCGCGTGCCTGAACCCGCCATTTCTATAAACGTCAGCTTGTCGGGATCGATGCCACGGTTTTGCATTGGCCCGACTAGCACAACATGCGTCACATCGCCCTTTGAGGCAATGGCTATTCGAATTCCGGGCTTAGCAAGATCTTCAACACTTTTCACTTTATCGCCGTTTGCAACCAGCACGAGCGTGGTGTTGTTGTAGAAGTGGCCAATTATCTTCAGATCGGCCCCTGCCTCCGCTGCTCGTAGCACAGTTGGCGGATCCGTTTCACCGAGGTCAGCCGACCCGGCGACCATATTCTGCGTTGCGATGCGGATCTGTTTGATACGGGTCACAGACGAAGTTCCGTATCCCATCGATGGCAGGATGTCGTGCACTGCCGCGTAACTCGGCACGTGGATTGAAAGCGTGAATCCGAGTAACTGGAACTTTATAGCGCGCTGCGCCTCGGCAAACGCCAGTTGGCTGGCAAGCGTTCCAACGCCTGCGATACCGGCCCCAAGTCCAAGTCCAATCCCCTGAATCACTTTGCGTCGATTGAGCATCATGTCATCCTCCTAGTGGGTTTTGATCGATCCGAAAAATGCCGAATCGTACATATGCCGACGTCGCGAGGCTCAGCCTTACGCGCCGTTGGCGTATCTCTCCTCGTGCCAAGGTGCCACACGGCGCCCAACATATCTTAGTGCTTCATTCGCCGTCACCCCAACCGCCATCAGTGTAACCATCAATGCAAGCAAATTAGCCGTCGATATATATAGGCCCGCGGTGTTCACAAGCCCGCCTATGCCGACGAGCACATACAGTTCAGCGACAACCATACCGCGAATTGCCTGCACTAGTCCAATACGTGCGCCGGTGATTAGAAACGGGTATGAGGCCGGCAGCAGAATCCGCCAGAAAGTGCGCAAGCGGCTCGCATTGAATGAACGGCCGACGCCCACCCAGCGCGGATCGATGCCACGTGTTCCCTGATAAGCCGTCAGCACGATATAGAAGACCGACGCGATAAATACCACCAGCACGCGAAATCCGAACCCGGTCCCCACCATGACAATTAACAGCGGCACCAGAGAAGCGACCGAGGTCACCACCAGCATATTCACCCATGGTCGCAGAATCGCGTCGAATATCCGGGAGCGCCCCATCGCCACGCCCACCGGCATGCCCACGCAGCACGCGAGTGCGTAACCAAGCAGCATTTGTCGCAAGGATCCCGCAAGCTCACGCGGCATTTCACCATCCGCCACCAGTTCCACTAGCTCAGGGATGACGAGTAAGGGTCCAGCGAGCAACGCCTCCCCAACCGTGCGCCCGAGCGCTTCCCAAATGAGCAGTGCGCAGGCGATACCGAGCGCACGTAACGTCCATTTGTTGCGTAGCCAATGCATGTCAGTCGCGCACATTCCAGGGGATCACGCGCGCCTCAATCTGCTTGAGCACTTCCTGAACGATGAGTCCGAAAACTGCCAGCAGAACGACCACTGCGAGCAGTCCACCGGTGTCGAAGCGTTGCGCCGCATCCTTCATCACGCGGCCCAGATTTGCCGAAGCAAAGAACAACTCCGCCACGATCATCGCGTGTATGGCACGAATCAAGCCGATGCGCAGCGCCGTGAACACAAACGGCAGTACTGCCGGGAACATTACTTTCACCAACGCATCACGCCCGCGTGCGCCGAATGCGCGCGCAACGTCAAGATACGATTGCTCGATTCCACGCGCACCGGCAGAAACAGTGACCAGAATTTCGATGAAACTCATCAGAAAGACCAGAGCCACCCGCGCCTCGAAAAACAACCCGAACCAGATGATCATGAAAGGTACGAACGCTATCGGTGGGACTGCGTAGATTCCGCTGATTGTCGGATCGAGAAGGTAGTACGCGGTGCGATTGCGGCCGACGAGAAAGCCGAGAGGTACGCCGACTACAACTGCAAACACGAAGCCGAGCACCAGATGTCCGAGACTGCCGGCGAACGCCACAGCAAGCTTGCCGGAGGCGAAACCGTTGTACAGTTCGACCGCCACGACCGACGGCGGTGCGAAAATGATACGCGGGATCTGTTGCGCCGCCACCTCCCAAATCATCAACCCGACGACCAACGAAGCGACGTACACGACGTACGTCGGGACCGCGTCTTGGCGTACCAAGCTCATGCGGACGCTCGCGTTTGTGTCGGCCGGCGGCGAATGGGTGTTGCCGCTGGGCGCATGACCACAAGATTGCCGTCGCTGTCGATCTCAGCGGTGCTGCCAGGCCCGATAATGACAGTTGACTCCGTTTCCTCGATCACGGCAGGACCGCGCACACGACCACCAAGTCGATAGCGGTCGTAGACGGTACATAGCAACATGGCGCGCTCTTCGTGAATGTAAATCGCTCGGCGACCTTTGCGCGCACGACGAGGATTGCCGGGTTGGTTGGCCTCGATGTGTACATCAGGGCGAGGGCCTGTGACCACTACACGCAGCGTAGCAATTTCGATCGGCGTATCAGGATTGCGTCGGTGATAGCGCGCCTCGAAAGCATCCTCAAAGCAAGTGCGCAGCCGCCCACGCTCGGCCACTCGCAATGTACCCTTGGAGAGCGGCACTTCAAGCTCGAATTTTTGTCCGCGATAGCGGATCCCGACTTCTCTGCTGACCGTGACGCCACGCGCTGTGACAGCGGCGGCGCGCAGCGATGCGCGGCCCTCGTCTTCCATGCGCTGCAGCAGACTGCTAATCAATTCTAGATCGGCTGCCTCAAGCGGTGCGAGATACGCTTGCACCAGTTCAAAGGCCGGCGCCGCGATCAAAAAACCAAACGCGGACATTACACCGGCTCGTGCCGGGAAGAGCACGCGTCGGATCCCCAACGCCTCGGCGAGACGATAGGCGTGCAATGGACCGGCACCACCGAAGGCGACAAGCGTATAGGTTCGCGGATCTTTACCTTGTTCCAGACAGTGAACCTTGGCAGCACGCGCCATGTTATGAGTGACAACGTCGTGGATTCCGGTAGCGGCGCGGATCAACTCCACACCGAGCGGTACCGCCACCTGCGTTTCGATCGCGTGCGCTGCGCGTTGCACATCGAGTTGCATTTCACCGCCGAGGAAAAACCCCGGATCGAGGTAGCCGAGCACAAGATCGGCATCGGTGACGGTTGGTGCCGTACCGCCGCGCGCATAACAAGCGGGACCCGGCTCGCTGCCCGCACTGTCGGGGCCGACCTTGAGCAAACCGGTCTCGTCGACGCGGGCAATACTGCCGCCACCTGCACCGATTTCGATCATCTTGGTTACCGGCACGCGTAACGGC
>CAJQRU010000051.1 GCA_905612355.1 uncultured Gammaproteobacteria bacterium | reverse complement strand
CATTCATGGGTGACGGAGATCCGCCGGCAAAAGAGAACAGTCCACCGTGGTAACTGCCGTTTAAGGCCATCACCGCAGGTCTTCCCGTCACGGCACGTGCGAGGGAGATGTTCATCATATTGGCTTCTGTTCCAGAGTTGCAGAAACGGATCAACTCAACGGCGGGAAATCGTTCAACCATCAGTTCTGCAAGGCGAGCCTCGTAGAGATTCGGCCCACCCAGAACGAAGCCACCGGAGAGTGCATCCATGATGGCCTGCTTGATAGTGGGTTCGGAATGGCCATAAAGACCAGCCGTATATTCACCCAGAAAATCCAGGTAACTATTGCCGTCGAGATCGCTGATTCTGGCGTCCTCGCCTTTAACTAAAACCACGGGAAAGGGATCGTGGTGCAGGGTCGAGCGAGTGTTGGCACCAGGCATGGTCCGCGTGGCTGCTTGGTAATGCGCCTCACTCTTCGGGTTAGCACACACATAGCGTTTCTCGACGTCATTTACGGCATCGTCGAGTGTGAAATTACGGGCGGTGGTGTCGCTCATCAAGCTCACTCCGGTTTAAGACGCCGCAGATACTGGGCGACGATATCGCAGTCAACCAGCGTGGAATAGGCGCTTAGCAGTTGCTGGGTAATTTCCCCAGGGATAGCGTCCTGTGCTGCCTTGTTGCCGTTGATCGAGCGCACCGGACAGATGCAGAAGCTTGTCGAAGTGACAAATATTTCGTCGGCGGTGTACGCGTCATAAAGGTCAAGGTCTCGTTCTTCGCACACGATGCCCAATTGTTCTGCTAAATCGATTACTGTTCCCCGGCTAATTCCGGCGAGCACGTACTGCGCGCGAGGTGTTAGCAGGCGACCATTTTTTACCAGAAAGAGGTTAGAACCCAAACCCTCGCACAGGTTGCCGTTGTGATCGAGCAGGATCGCCCAGGCGCCTGGATCCTGTGCTTGGACTTCGAGATCGGCCATCACCAGGTTGAGGTAGTTGTGCGTTTTGGTGCGTGGGCTCAGCATCTCTGGCGGTGTTCGACGAACCGATGGAATGATTACCTTGAGTCCGTCACGATAGTAGTGCGCCCGTTCTTGAAAAGGTAGAGGCTGACATTCAACGATAATGGTTGGCCCAATGTCGTCCCAACCTTCGTCGCCAACGGCTTTAACGCCGCGCGAAATTCTTTGACCCAGCCAGTAGTCATCACCAGTATTTAACAAATGCTGGTTGCGTGACAGAACTTCGTTACTGATCTCTACAACTTCGCTTGGTGATAAATTGATGTCGATACGCAGATAGGCTAGCGATTCGAAAAGGCGCTCAACGTGTTCTGTGAGTTTGAATACGGTCCCGTTAAAGGTACGGGTCATGTCAAAGCAACCGTCGCCGTAGAGAAAACTACGGTCACGGAAGGGGATGCGCACATCGCGTTCTGTCACGATGTTCCCGTTATAGTAGGCGACGCGTTGATTAGCTCTTTGGTTCATGCGGGCGGACCTTTACCAGACATAGTTCAGGGTTTTGATACAAGCCTATCGGAGTGCTGAGATGAGTTCATCGTATAGTAGCCTACCTGTGGAAACCTGCGGCGAGATTGCCAAGTTGTGCTCCGCGACGCTTGGGTTGCTTACTCCCGTATTGTCACGAGTCACTAATGCATCAAGATTAAGAGGTGGTTGCAATGAGTGAGTGGCAGGTGGGGGTGGATGTCGGAGGCACCAATACTGACCTGTTATTTCTGGATCACAAGTCAGGCGCATTTCGGGTGGCCAAGGTGCCGACGACGCCGACTGACCAATCTGATGCCGTGATGTCCGGGCTTGATGCAGGCGAGGGAGCCATTGCAGACCTGGTTGCGATAGTGCATGGCACAACGATTGCGACCAACTCGGTACTCGAACGTAAGGGCGCTCGCTGTGGGTTGATTACCACCCGTGGATTTCGCGACGTGTTGGAATTGGGTCGGCGTACCCGGCCGAACAATTATGGTTTAACCGGTTCGTTCGAAGCACTGATCGATCGTGAGTTACGAATCGAAGTGACCGAGCGTTTGGACGCCAGCGGCCGTGTGGTTCGGCCGCTGGACGAAGCGGAGGTGCGGGCTGCACTTATTCGCTTACGCGATGCGGGTGCTGAGTCACTGGTTATTCATTTTCTGCACGCCTATGCCAATCCGGTGCACGAACAGCAGGCGGCAAAAATCGCACAGCAAATGTGGCCTAACGACTATGTGTCGGTCAGCAGCGAGATCCTTCGCGAGGTGCGGGAGTTCGAACGCGGCAGTACGGCAGCGGTGAATGCTTTTGTCCAGCCAGTATTGGCCCGTTATTTAAAACGGCTGGGACAGCGATTGAAAGACGCTGGCAACGATCGTCAATTACTTGTGATGCAAGGTAACGGTGGCACACTCAATGCATCTGCTGCCGCGCGCCAACCTGTGCAAACGGTTATGTCAGGTCCAGCAGCGGGCGCGGTTGCAGCAGCCCACATCGGTCGGCAGGCTGGATTTGAAAATCTGATTGCCTGTGATATGGGGGGTACCAGTTTTGATGTCAGTTTGATTCTTGGTGGAACACCGGCACTTAGTGCCGAAAAGGATCTTGCTTATGGTGTGCCGGTGCATGTACCGATGGTTGATATTCATACCATCGGTGCTGGCGGGGGGTCAATTGCACGCGTTGATGCTGCTGGGTTGCTTCGTGTTGGACCGGAAAGCGCCGGTGCTGAGCCCGGTCCAGTGTGCTACGGGCGAGGTGGTGTAAAGCCCACGGTCACCGATGCCAACCTGATCCTCGGTCGTGTCGAACCCTCGGGGTTCGCTGGTGTCAGTCAGGCGCATGGCCCAGAGGTGGTTGCCGCTGCACTTGGGTCGGCGATTGGTGATCCACTGGCACTGGATGCCGTGAGCGCCGCAGCGGCAGTACTGGCGGTGGCCGGCAATCAATTGGCTTCGGCCATTCGCCTGGTATCGGTCGAGAAAGGCCATGATCCGCGCGATTTCACTCTTTTTGCTTTTGGTGGTGCCGGCCCCTTACACGCAGTTGAGTTGGCCCGCGAACTGGGTATTCCGCGGGTGTTAGTGCCGCGCTTTCCAGGTATTACCTCGGCCCTGGGGTGTCTGTTGTCGGATCTTCGACATGACGATGTTCATTCTTTGTGGCGCGCCCTGAGCGAAGTTGATGCGGGTGAGGCGGACAAGATTTTTGACGACCAGGCGGCGCGAGGCACTCAAGCGCTTGAGTCATATGCGGTGCCTGTGACGGGTGTCGAAGTTATTCA
>CAJQRU010000050.1 GCA_905612355.1 uncultured Gammaproteobacteria bacterium | reverse complement strand
GTAAAATGGGCCAAAAACAATGGTGGAGTTATAGTTTTTTCAGTGCGCTAAATATGGAGTAGTAGTAAAATACGAAGAAATCGTTAGAAAACAAACGGGCTTGTAGCTCAGTTGGTTAGAGCAGTGGACTCATAATCCATTGGTCGAAGGTTCGAGTCCTTCCGGGCCCACCAATTTACCTCTTTAACATCAGCTGCCTACTACGTTGCTCGACTCATCAGTGTCGATACTAGTTAACCTAGTGTGACCAATACTTGTACGATTGCACTGTATTTCTCAGATGAACAGATGCCAGATGTGCATAGCGTTCGGTCATCTTCACCGTGCTGTGCCCTAAGATGTCGGGTACTTCAATCAACGGTCTGTCGGTCGTCAGAATTTCTGGAACCAACGGCGGCTTAAGCTAACAGAGAGTTTGGCTTATCTGGTTGATTGTATTATTCGGGGCGTTGGCTGTGGCGCAAGTAGCGCGTTTCGAATGTCTTTCGTTTGATCCTTTAGCGTTGTTTTAGAAGTGCCTGGTCTCGCCCGAAGTAGACATCTGCAGGTGAAACGTTTTTCAGGCTCTCGTGGTAACGCTGTTGGTTGTAATGATCGGCGACAACTTCGATTTTCGCTTCGAGATCGGCCGGCAGGAAGTAGCTCTTTAATGTCTGATGCCAACGTTCGATCTTACCTTGGGTCTGAGGATGATACGGCCCCTGTAAAGCGAGGTGCAGCATATCAGTGACATCTTCAGGTCTCATGTCGGTGCAGAGTTTCCACGAGTTAATGTAAGGACCGTCATCGCCCGAAATTGTGCTGGGATAGAATCAACACCAGCCGAGAACCTTGAGATAGTTGAAACCAGTGTGCCAAAGCTGGTTTATCGCAGTGGTCTTTTCTTTGAACTCACTGGTTCCCCTTGATCACGATAAAGGCTCGCCTGATGATCAGGTCGTGTGCCTTGAGGCACACGGTATACGGTAGTCTCTGATATAAAATAGCTTTCTTGATCCGTGAAGGTCACCGCTAGTTCCCTCGGCGGCAGCTCCGTCTGCTTCAATGCCCGCTTCACGACCTTGCACCGCGCCGCATCAGAGAGGGGCTTCCAGACATGTTTGGGCTTGGGAGATTGCTCTTCCAGACAAACCTCGCCACGCTGCAGATACCAATCATACCAACGGTAGAATGTAGTCTGGGGGATACCCAGTGTGGCCAAAGTCTAACGCGCTGACAGCTACGCGCCCTCAACATGCCGGATGATCCCCATCTTTTCAGGTGCGGCATACCTCATTTTTGGTTGCCCCATCTTCCCGTAAGCTTTTTTTTAGCAAACGGAGTTCGAGCGTTTGCGCGGCGACAACTTCCTTCAGATCACGCGCTTCACCGGGCAGATTTTTCACCTCGTCAGTCGTTGCCGCAGGGATCGTATCGTCCGCCAAACGCCGTTTCCCAGCTTCCATGAAGTCCTTAGACCACTTGTAGTAAATGCCCCGCGATATGCCTTCACGGCGGTACAGCTCAGCGATTCTGTCTTCACCGTCCAAGACGATCCTGATCTTCTCTTCGGATGAATAATGTTTGCGCCTCGCACTTGATCTCCTTGACAATCTTTTCGCCAGGGCTCGTTCGGTTTTCATTTGTCTGTCCCATGTTCCATTCCTCAGTGGTTACTGATGAGCCAGAAACACTCTCTTATCAAAATCCGCTATTTCGGCCCATAGGCTCTGACGACGGACAATCCACAGCTATAATCAGGAGATCTTTTCTTAAAACACATGCTATTTATTTTATGTCTGATCTAACTACTGCGCCAAAAGTCGTAGCTACAATTGAAGCACGCATGACCTCATCCCGATTACCAGGTAAGGTTCTATTACCGATCTTAGGAAAACCTATACTTTACTATTTAGTAGAACGAATTAAAGCAGCTAAAACGATAGACCAAATCATCTTAGCTACCACGGCAAATACTACTGATGATGTACTTGCGGATTTCGCACGTTCTATCGGAATAGAGGTATTCCGTGGCAGCGAAGATGATGTCATGTCACGGGTACTTGCCGCTGCGGAACAGAACAATGCTGACATTATTGTTCAAATAACGGGCGACTGCCCCCTCATCGATCCAGAACTCATTGACCAAGTGGTTCGTACATTCAAAGTAAATGTTGTTGACTACGTCAGCAACTCTCACGTCAGAAGTTACCCTGACGGCATGGATGTGGCCGTATTTAGCTCGGCCGCCCTCAAAACGTCGGAAGAACTCACAGACGACTCATATCACCGAGAACATGTGAGCGTTCATATACGAGAACACCCTGACGTTTTTCGCGCTATATATTTAGTCTCACCATCAGATTCGTATTGGCCAGAGCTTGGTCTAACTATAGATGAGCAACCCGACTATGAGTTAATTAAGCAAGTGATCGAATATTTCTGGCCGACTAACCCCAACTTCAGGTGTAAAGATATAGTGGATTTACTTAGAAACAAACCACATTGGGTTGCCCTTAATGAATCAGTTAAAAGGCGCTCCTGGAGCTTGGATTCAATCCATCCCTAGCCCAGTGCATTCGCCCGCTCGCGGTACCGCATATGTTAACAAGAAACAATGTCATAGGGCCTCGCTAGCAGACGCACTGAAAGACCCTAAAACCTCCGCACGTTTATTTACATTAATCTTTGATACACGTTCAAGAAATTGTGAATAACACTTGTACCAACTTAATTTTAGGAACTGCCCAGTTCAATGGCCCCTACGGCATCTCCAACCCGGCCCACACCCTTAGCGACGAAACCATTACTAACATCTTAAAACTAGCATTTCAAAGTGGCATAACAACTCTAGATACTGCTGTTGACTACGGTAATGCGGAAACAATCATTGGCGCCAACCACCTAACCAATTGGAAAATAATAACAAAGCTACCCAGCAAACCAGCCCACACCACGCAACTCGCTGACTGGGTCTCATCTACAGTCGAACGATCATTGTCTCGACTCAACACCGAGATTCTTGAAGGCTTACTATTTCATCACCCCACTGATCTCTTAACATCGCATGGCGAATTTTTATATAGGACTGTCCACGACTTAAAAACGCACGGTTTATTGCAAAAGATAGGAATTTCTTGCTACGAACCTACAGAATGTGAAAACCTAATACGCGCATTTGACTTTGACATAATTCAAGCTCCGATTAGTATTTTTGATCAACGTATGATCAACGCGATTAAACGAGACCCTATACGATTCGAGTCGATAGAAATACATGCACGATCCATTTTCTTGCAGGGCTTGCTACTACAAGACATCATATTCCAAAAAACACGATTTCCACGGTGGCATCGACTTTGGGGCAATTATCACACCTGGCTTGATCAGATCGGATTAACGGCGCTCGAAGCATGTATCGGATTTATTCAAGCACACGATTGCATTGATAAGTGGATCGTGGGTATTGATAATATTTGTCAGCTACAGGAAATTGTTGCGATTATCTCTCAGGGGTTGTCGATTAAAGTTCCGGAGGACCTTAGCATTGTAGATCCGATGTTGCTAAACCCAACAAATTGGTTAGTCAGAGATGGTTCATAGAAAAAACTTGTTCAACACTGTTAACGTTGATGTATTGATGCAACTGTAGCGTCAGTAGATTTTTCTGAACTCTTACTTATTATCCCTCCTTAAAGAAGGTGAACAAAAATGACCCTTAAGAAAAATGACCCCCCTTTGGGGAAACGTCGTGGAATTCAACTGGGTCAGGAACTATGGGCCCGGGCCAAAGAAATAATTCCCGGCGGTAACATGTTATTGTCGAAACAACCCGATCGTTTTCTACCGAAGTACTGGCCAACCTATTTTTCCAAAGCAAAAGGTTGCAACGTATGGGATTTATCTGGCACGAAGTTTATAGATATGTCTCTGATGGGCGTTGGCACGAATCTATTAGGCTATGGTCATCCGGAGGTAGATGAGGCGGTCTACAGGGCTATATCACAAGGGAACATGAGTACTCTTAACTGTCCAGAGGAAGTTCAGTTAGCGGAAAAGCTGATTGAGATTCATGGATGGGCCGATATGGCTCGGTTTGCTCGCAGCGGTGGTGAAGCTGTCGCGATTGCCGTGAGAATAGCGCGTGCGTCAACTGGAAAAGAAAATATTGCCTTCTGCGGATACCATGGTTGGCATGATTGGTATCTCGCAACCAACCTAACCGACGCGCAAGGGCTGGACAACCATCTCTTACCCGGTTTGGAACCTTCAGGGGTACCTCAGTCTCTCGCTGGTACAGTCCACCCTTTCAAACACGGCAACCTCGACTCTCTGCATGACGTGCTTAGAGCATGGGCGCCGGCTGCCATAATTATGGAAGTAGCACGTTCGGAAGAACCTCAGAAAGACTATCTTGAAGGCGTTCGGGAGCTTGCTACCCGATACGGCTCCGTACTCATATTTGATGAGTGCACCTCTGGATTTCGCGAAACCTACGGAGGCTTACACACGACAATTAGTGTAGAACCCGACATGGCCGTATTTGGCAAGGCACTGGGAAATGGCTATGCCATAACAGCTGTACTCGGCAGACGGTCCATCATGAAAGTAGCTGAGAAAACATTTATCAGCAGTACGTTTTGGACTGAACGTATAGGCCCAACCGCGGCACTAGAAACGCTCGCTGTCATGAAAAGAGAAGAATCCTGGAAATCTATCATTCGCAAAGGACAAGAAATCACTAATGGTTGGAAGACGTTATCAAAAAAATATGAGTTACCAATAAAGATCTCTGGTTTAACAGCAATTCCAAGTTTCGATATAGTCAGCGATAACAGGACGATCTACAAAACTATCATCACACTCGAAATGCTGAAATCAAATTTTCTTGCATCAAACTTATTGTACGTATCGCTTGCCCACACCTCTGACATTATCAAGGACTACCTAAGTTCACTAGATCCAGTATTTTCCCTCATCAAAGATCTAGAATCAGGGCGACCTATTGAATCAATTATTGATACTCCTATCGCAAAAACAGGATTCAAACGACTTGTTTAGACACCCTAACAACACCTAGCCCGCCTCTTAGAGGTTCGCAACTAACATTTTAAATTATGCGCCTACATTGGTTGCGGAAAAACTAATGTGTTGTCGGCGATTAATGCTATTCATTGCCGTCGGCATAATTATCCCGGTAGCGATTTAGTATTCTAGTGATATCCTAAATCAGAGAGAATTCCCGAAGTCCCCGTACAAAGATAAGTTGTTATATCTAAGTATTCGCTATTCGCGACCAGCAACATCAGTGGACCTATAATCCAGTAATCGCTGGCAGACGACCATCCGATAGAGATCAGAATTATTTGAGGTCGTGCCGAGGCAGATCAATCAACCGTATCTGCAACAGTAGTCGGAAATAACATATTTTCGATTAACGATTACTGCTTACCTCGCCTTTATTACCACCTATCCAAGAAGGCCTAGACCACTCCACACCTTCCAAAAAGCCGCAATAATCTGGTCTACATCATCATCGCATAAATCATATCGACACAAATCAAGGCCAAACATTGTTTTGTCATGTAGTTCTTCTGCTACCGGGCAGATGCCTTTGTCATAACAAATTGACCTTTTTGTAAACTCTGAATTCCACGGAAACCCCGTAGTTCCATAAGCGATTTTTCTCTGATACATTGGTAATAAGTGTATGTTGGTATAACCGGCAAACACACCCTGAATTCCCTCTGCCGTCAGTGCGTCAACTATCGTCGTGCGGCTGGCATCGACGGCGTCTATCTGGAGAACCATTGGGTAGACATAATATACGTGGGTACAATCGTCTATTAGATGAGGAGTCGTAAGCCCAGGCAACCCGCTAAGTCCAGTGGTCAATCGTTGCGCGACGGCTTGACGACGAGAAACGAAGTCATCAAGTTTTTTTAGTTGTTCGATACCTATGGCGCATTCTATTTCACCAAGTCGCATGTTATACCCAACCATATTAGCTAACTCAGATCGACCCATATCACCAACTACCGCCTCCCCATGATTGCGAATTAATCGCGCTTTATTAGCAATTTCTTCATCGTCGGTCACAAGTATTCCGCCTTCGCCTGTGTGGATGTGTTTGTGATAATTTAGGCTATAACCCCCTACGTTCGCGATTGTGCCTGCATATCTACCTTTGTACATTGCCCCTGGCGCTTGGGCTGAATCAGAAACCACTTTAAGACCGTGTTTTGAGGCTACGGACATGATCGCATCCATATCAGCCGAATGACCAAAAATATCCACTGCGATAATAGCCTTCGTATATGGGGTAATGTTTTTCTCTAACGCAGCAATATCCAAACAAAAATAATTCGATTCAATATCAGAAAAAACCGGTAGCGCATTCCAATGCAATATTGCAGTAGCGGTGGCCGACATAGTCCACGGAGGCACGATAACTTCATCTCCCGGCTCAATACCAATAGCGCCAATCGCCGCTATTAACCCGGCCGTCCACGAATTAACTGTAACCGCGTGAGGCACGCCAAAGTAGTTTTCACAAGCACGTTCAAACTCCTGAACCTTGGCACCACCGTAGAATCGCGGGTCCCAACACCCGAGAAAATCAGATAAAATTCCGCTGTCAAGCACCCTCTTGGCAGCCTCCGCTTCTTCCACACCGATCGGATTATAAGGACGGAACTTACCTTTGACCTCCTTGGCGCCACCATTCAATGCTAATTTTTTCAATCTTCCTTGACTCCGACAACTGAGGCTATATTCATCAATGTCATCAACGCTGCATCACCGGAACAAATATTACTAGCTCCTCCATTCAATGCCTTGACCAACTCATCAGCCACATACCATTGATAGCGGGAACTGTCATTTTTGATAATTTCTTCCTGCCAACACAAACGCGACTCGTCGCCATCTTCGCTATGCTGAGTTTTCCACACAATTTCAGACTGACGTCTGTCGTATTCCAAACAGCCATTGTCAAAACGTAAGTTCACTGAACATTCCTGACTGCCTTGTGTATTCCGTGAATGAAACATCACATTACCCAGATCAAACCGCAACAAGATATCTGCTTCGGCATCTCCATTCTCCAACGCTTTTGCCTCTCTAATTAACTCCCCGCTTAGCACAGGACCCAACCAATATTCCATAAGATTGACGAAAT
>CAJQRU010000049.1 GCA_905612355.1 uncultured Gammaproteobacteria bacterium | reverse complement strand
TTTATTGCTGAGCGGGTTTCCCAAGTTGAAGGGATGGCAATGCTCTTCAGCGGCAGCGAGGGGTTCGCCTGGTTAGCCGAGAGATTGGCCGACGGTCACAGCGTGTGTGATAACCGGATGCCCTCTGGGCCCCGTGACCTGTTGCTCGGCTCTATTACGACAAGCATTCGCTCACTGGCAGTGGTTCCAGTGACTAATCGTAGCGCCACGTTGGTCGCGATGATCGTTCTTGGCGCCACCCAGGCCGACCGTTACCAGCCCGGTGTAGATACGGTGTTTCTCGATCTTGTCGGCGCCATGGTCAGTGCTACCTGTTGGCGTTTGGGTATCGTATAGCCTATGGGTACTGCGAATGGGATTCAGCGGGATATCAATTGCTTTCTCAATCATCTACGAGATGAGCGACGCTTGTCGGCACACACGATTTCTGCCTATCGGCGGGACCTGGAGAAATTCGCGGATTTTCTAACGCGACGTGAAATTACAACCTTGCGTCAGTTGGTGATAGCGCAGGCGCGGATGTTTCCCGCCCAACTGAATCAGTCCGGTTTATCCAGTCGCTCCATTCAGCGGGCTTTGTCGGCGGTACGCACGCTCTATCGGTATCTGTTGCGCGAATCGAAGGTGGAGATCAACCCGTTTTTGACAGCGCGTGATGTGGGTCAGCGCCAGGCAGTCACCGCGCCGCGCGCCGAGCGCAGATTGCCGCCGACGCTGAGCATCGAGGAGATTGCCCAACTCGTTACCATTGATCCGCGAACCGACCTTGACCGGCGTGATCGGGCCATACTGGAGTTGTTTTATTCGTCCGGCCTCCGTTTGGCTGAGCTCTCGGGCTTGGATCTCGGTGACTTGGACTTGGCCGATGCGGTGGTGCGGGTGATGGGCAAGGGTGCCAAGACACGTATTGTGCCAATCGGTGGTTATGCCCGTGAGGCGATACTGGCTTGGCTTAATGTTAGGCCTGCGTGTGCGAGGGAGAGCGAGCAGGCGCTGTTTGTTAACCGCAGCGGCACGCGCCTGGGGGCGCGTGCTATTCAGCAACGGGTGGCAGTGTGGGCACAGCGCCAGGGTCTAGGGCGACGAGTGCATCCGCACATGTTGCGCCACTCATTTGCGAGCCACGTACTGGAATCGAGTAGCGATCTTCGAGCGGTCCAGGAATTGCTTGGCCATGCAGATATCTCAACCACACAGGTTTATACCCACCTTGACTTTCAGCATTTAGCCCAGGTCTACGACAACGCACATCCTCGGGCAAGGCGCAAGAAAGCCGGATGAGAGCACGCAGCGAGAGTGTATAACGCGATGGTAACTATGGTGGTGGGTGGCGCCGGTTTTATCGGCTTGAATATTGCAGAGCAGCTGCTCATCGAAGAGAAGACGGTGGTGTTATTTGATATACGGCCGGTATCTGCCCCGGTGGCTCAGCACTTGAATGCCTTGCCGGGTCGATGGACTGAAGTGATAGGAGACGTGTTGGACACCGTTGCCTTGTGTCACAGCCTCCGGCAGGCGCATGTTTCACACCTGTTTTTCGGAGCTGCAGTGACGGCGGGCCCGCAACGTGAGGCGCAGACACCCCGTCGAATCATCGAGACCAACCTGGTCGGGTTGGCGAGCGCTCTCGAGGCCGCGCGTGACGCGGGTCTAGAACGGGTAATCAATCTAAGTTCAGGGGCTGCCTATGGTGAGACGGCACACGGTGCTTCCCCTCTGCATGAGGATGCTTTGCTGGAACCCATCGGCCTTTACCCCGTCACGAAGGCGACGTCGGAACGCATTGTCCGGAGATTGGCAGGGTTATGGTCGATGAATCTCGTCAATGTGCGGTTGGGTCCTGTGTTTGGGCCGTGGGAATTGGATTCGGGTGTGCGTGATCTTTTAACGCCCCAGCTGCAGGCAACCCAGTTGGCGTTGGCATCTCGTGAAGCGATTCTGATGTTCGATGATCATCGAGATTGGACTTATTCGCGTGATCTCGCGCGTGCATTAGTGGCCTTAATGGCGCATTCTGCTCTGAATCACGATATGTACAACGTCAGCTGTGGAGTGAGTTCGAGCAGTTCAGCGTGGTGTGAACATCTGGCAGCGCACTTTCCAGGGTTTTCCTGGTGTCTGGCACGTGATGACGAGGAACCCAACGTGTATCAGCACGGCCCGCCCGTCCGGCAGCCGCTGGTCACTGACCGCCTTGAAGCAGCGCTGGGTTGGATACCCCAGGCAGATTTCGAAGCCGCGTTTGCGGACTGGCTAGAGTGGCTCGACATCGCGCCGGCTTACTGGGAGGCGGTAGCGGCAGGGCCATGAAGGGCCTGTTGGGTGGCAGTGCCCGCCAATGATTGCACTGATCGCGCTATGTTAATATGGGGTCGTTCCGTCAGCGCTCTGCTGGCTCAACTCTTGTTCAAAAATTAAGGATTCCCAATGGTTTTAACCTCCGTTGCGCTCATCCCCGTGGTGCTTGGTGTGCTGGGTCTTA
>CAJQRU010000048.1 GCA_905612355.1 uncultured Gammaproteobacteria bacterium | reverse complement strand
ATCGTCGGTTAACTCATTGAAAGGGGCGCTGGTAGATGTGACGGCATTGTTTACCAAGACATCGATCCGGCCCGCAGCCTGTAGGGTTTTTTGGACCAATTGTTCGAGTCCCTCAAGCTGACTGACGTCGGTTTGGAATGCCCAGGCCTTGACATCGTATTTCTGAATATCGGCCGCGGTGTTATCCAGCGTCTCCCGTGTGCGGCCACAAATGGCGACGTGCATTCCTTGTGAGGCCAGAGTCAGAGCTATCGCCCGCCCAATACCGCGACTACCGCCTGTCACTAATGCAACCCTTTCTTGTAGTTGAAAATCCATCGATACACCTCCTTATTTAGTGATCTTATCGTGACAGAGCGTGGTAGCACCCCTGGTGAGGGTTGCTTTCCCAGTAAAGGCTCCACAATGAGGCATCAAGTTGGGGTCACAATGCCGTTGTGTTTCAGTGATTCACGGAAGATGCATAAACGCGGTATGATTTTCTTTCACTTCTGAAATGTCAAATACCCAGGGGTTGAAAGCACTGATGAATGTGTCCGTCGATATCATCCCTTTGAATAGGTTAGCGCTCGCGTTTATCCCGGTGTTGGTGGTTATCCTGGTCCAACAGCGTTGGGCATTGCCTGTCCGGCCAACCATTTATGGTGCGGCTCGTATGTTGGCCCAATTATTACTGGTTGGTTATGTGTTGGTCTTCTTGTTTGATACAGATAGCTCTCTTGTTGTGTTTGGGGTGCTCGCCATGATGATTATGGTTGCCAGTTGGATCGCCCTGCGATCGGTGGGCCACGATCGACCTCGTCTTTACTGGGCGGCATTGGGTGCGATTATTGTTGGAGGCGTGCCAACGCTTTTTTTGACCACACAGTTGGTTATCGACGTAACTCCTTGGTATGACCCTCGTTACCTGATTCCACTGGCTGGGATGATTTTTTCAAATTCGATGAATTCCGTCAGTATTGCAGCAGAGCGGTATGCTGCCGAGATGAATAATGGACAAAAAGAAGAGTCAGCAAGGCGCACTGCGTTTCAGGCGGCGCTCATACCATTGGTCAATTCACTGATGGCAGTCGGCTTGGTTTCGTTGCCGGGCATGATGACAGGGCAAGTATTGGCTGGAGTTTCACCGCTAATTGCCGCGCGTTATCAAATCATGGTGATGTGTGTACTGTTTGGCGCGGCTGGATTGTCGGCGGTGTGTTACCTGTATTGGGCGAGGAAAGTCAAATGACCGTCGTGGAGTTAGGCCAATCCAGTGCGGTCTATCGGTCATCCCGTAGCCGAGAGTCTCGGCGCATTGATTGTCAATCGAACGGACAATAGTGCCGTGGAAAGTGTTGCATCTATCAAGGTGACTGAGAGCTGCCGGCGACATCCGCCCTATCTCGAGGCGGACTTATTTTTCGCGCCGCCCGCGACAAGGGCTTAAACGGTGATATCGCTCACTGCGGTTTCGGGTTCCGTGAGCTGAAAATAGTTACCGCTACTGGCGAAGCGTCACCGCCCCTCGCTCACCCGTGTTGAGCTGGTTGGCAAATTCAGGTGCCATGGGTCGGGGATTCAGTGCGTTTAACCACACCCTTAACAGCAAGCGCTTGCGCTCAGGTTGAGCATGATCATCAAAGGCTTTTCGAGCATGAAATGTCACGCGACTATTGAGAATTTGTATATCACCGGCCTGAAACGTCATAGGCAGTTGAAACTCATCACGCAGCGAGAGTTCGGCGACGTAGTTGATTGCTTTTTGGCTGAGCGTATCCAGGCCTTCAATTGATTTTTCAGCGCCAAGTTCGATCTGGCGTTTATTAAATCGCGCAGACATTTTCCCGCTGAAATAACTGAAGACGGGGATGCGGTGGAAGCTGAGTTGTTTTCCTGACGTTCCTTTGCCTACCAGGTCCAGGAAAAACCCTCGTCGCAGAGGCTGTAGGTATTCCGGATGTGTGGCCATGAGTTCATTGTAGATGGCAAGTGAACTGACGACCGCACTTTCACCGCCAGATTTGGCCGGTCGAACACACAATAAAGCGACGTAGTCACAGCTGTCGGTGTGTGGGTGTATCTCGGTAGTGGTTCGATGTGCGCGAATGTTGTGACGATAAGGGTCGTTGCCCTCAAATGAATCACCGTAATCCGTTACGGCACTCATGGCTTCACCCTGTGCGTTCTGGGAGATTCCTTCACCGAGGTAGGAACAGATGCCCCAATAAATAATCTTCAGGGTGTCAATGTCATAGCGAGTGACGTCGAGTCCTCGCAGAAAGACAAAACCCCGCCCCTTGTGTAGGGTGCGAAGTAGGTCGTCGAGAAGTGATGCCACCGTTGGCAGAGTAAAGTCAGATTTTCTGAATGAAGTTGGGCCTTGTCCTGAGGCAAGAACCTGACGTGCGGCTTGTTCGATCTCGGCCAGTTGTGACTCGGTAAAATGCACTATCCAGCTGGATTCGTCGGCGTAAACTGATGACTTCCATACAGAAGTCTCGTTAATAACGTGTGGCCAGTCAGTTAGCATGGCCTGATTTTAATGGAGTTGGTCAACTGCGTCACCAGACGTCGATAGGTTAGTGGAGTTACGTTGCATCGTGGCGCAACATGGCGAGGCGCTGTGCTACTTGAACAATTCCATGAAGGAAAAAGTGAGAGGGTTTGTTGGGGCACAAACGACGCCGAGTGGAGTTAGCCCAGGGATGTGTTACTGGTCGCCGGTTCGGGAGTCGTAAGCGACAAGCGCCACATTTCACGTTGTTCAGCCGCCGCGTTGAAACCGGTGCCCGCGTGGAGAGTACAGCGGTTGTCCCATACGACGATGTCGCCAGGGGCCCACGTCCAGGAGACTGTGAAATCAGGCGCCGTCACAGTGGGTAGCAGGTTTCTCAAGGTAGCGACGCTTTCATGTTCGATGCCTTGCAGGTCGAAGATATCCATCTTCTCTTCAGTGATTGATGCATTCGTGGAAACAATGGCGCAGGTTAGCTGTTGAGTCCATAAAGAGCGGCTTTTCCAGTGATGGGGTGAGTCAGAATTAGAGGGACTCGCATCGGTGGGTTGTCGGCACGCTGGGTCGGTGTCAGCGTTGGGTAGGTCGGTGAACTGAGATTGATTTTTTTGTCGTGGTGGGCCAGAGAGCAGACCGCCTCTAAGCCAGATAGTTCTTCCTTGACCGAGTCATCAAGCATTGTGAATGCGCTGCACATGTCGGCAAATAAAGTGGCGCCACCTGCGCTGGGAGCCTGTCGGCAATGAAAGACGGAACCAATGGGTGGATGCCGCTTGAAAGTGCCGTCGGTATGCCACACAGGAGTCCTGGTTGCGGGGTTGTAGCGCACCTCGTCAGCAGTCTTGATAAGCGGCTCATTGGACAAGATCGCGTTGGATGTGGCTCTATGGTCCACGGTGTTTCCAATACGCATGATTGGCAGATTGCCAACCCGACAGAAATCGCGACCGCTTTCCATTTTCCAATCTACCGTGCCGAATGTTTCCCCCCAATGCAGCAAGCTTTCTGGCGTCAGAAACGCAAGGTCTGGACCTCGGACTATGAGTAAGCCGTTGTATGCCATCCACAAGTCATAAGCCTGATCGCGAAACGCTGCATCCGCGAGCTGGTGTCGATTGACGCCCTCAACAAGTGCCCCAAAGGCACCGTTCAAGGGAAGAACAATTCCATTGGGGTAACATTGTTTGTAGCATGACACAGTGAAATAGCCTGGTTTCTCGCTAGCCAGGAAACATTACCAACTATTGCGCCTTGTCTCAATGTTTCAAGGCTGTAGGACAAGTTGTGGCTCTCGCTTAACTTGACTAACAGTTGTAGTTGGTTCAGTGCGCGGAATCGATATCATCACCAAACGTGCGCAATGAATCGTTGTCGGGGCCCGTATCTCTAATGGAAAACGTTTTTCGAATTCCGGAAAATCACTAAGTCATCTTCGTGATGTTGTCGTTAATCACCTTGGAAATCATGAATGGTGGGGTAACTTTTTCCCCATCAATCGGTCATACTTTGGCGGCTGTTACGTTGAGTAATTTTACTAATCTTCGATCATCGGTATGCTGCGGTCCTGATTTGTGCCAGTCATTTATTAGTGATAGCACCACCGCTACACATTTTCACACCACGTAAATGAACAAATACTTATCTTCTGTGTTATTTGCTCGAAACACATTAATCGCTCCGCGGGCCATGTATTTCTTGATGTTTGGCATTTCGGGGTTTGCTGGATTGATGTACGAGTCGATCTGGTCGCACTACCTGAAGCTCTTCCTCGGACATGCGGCTTATGCTCAATCACTGGTGCTCATTATTTTTATGGGGGGCATGGCGCTAGGGTCCTGGGCGGCGAGCCGTTATTTGGTCAAAGACATTTCCCCACTCCTATTTTATGCCGCAGCTGAGTTTCTTGTCGGCTGTGCCGGCCTGGTCTTTCACGACACTTTCTCTTCCTTAATGGAATTTTTTTATGACTCGGTACTTTCTTCGACAGTCTCTTCCACGTTTGGAGTGGGTCTTAAATGGCTAGTAGCGGGTTGCTTAATCATGCCCCAGTCTGTGCTGCTGGGCATGACTTTTCCATTAATGAGTGCTGGAGTAATTCGACGTTATCCTCGCGCACCGGGGAGCAGTATTGCCATGCTGTATTTCACCAACAGCATTGGCGCTGCGGCTGGAGTCTTGGCGAGTGGCTTTTGGTTAATTGGCTTTGTTGGATTGCCCGGCACCATCGTCACCGCAGGCCTGCTTAACATTGCGCTCGCGCTCGCTATTTGGATTCTCGTGCGACTCGATCCATCAATGCCAGGACTGCCTTTCGAGAAGCGGATCAAGTCCGGCCACATTTCATCACCTGCCTCATTGTTTCTTTTTGCTGCTTTTGTCACCGGCACAGCGTCTTTTATCTATGAAATAAGCTGGATTCGCATGCTTAGTTTGGTTCTTGGATCGACTACGCATTCATTTGAATTGATCTTAAGCGCCTTTATTGTGGGCCTGGCGCTTGGCGGACTCTGGATCAAGAACCGTCTTGACCACATCGTATCCCCTATTCGTTTTGCGGGCTATGTGCAATTGATGATGGGGGCTTTCGCGTTGCTCACTATCCCAATATATGTGGGTGCTTTCGATGGAATGGAATGGGTGCTGAAAGTGCTCGGTCAAACAGATGCAGGCTATGACGTATTTCACATAGCTAGTCACTCAATCGCGTTATTGGTGATGTTGCCAACCACAGTTATGGCTGGGATGACGCTGCCTTTGTTTACCTATGCGTTGATCGGGCAGGGACACGGTGAAAAGAGCATTGGGCAAATCTACGCAGCTAACACAACGGGTGCGATCATCGGAGTCTTGGTTGCGGTTCATGTGGGACTGCCATTTCTGGGGTTAAAACAGTTAATCGTTTTGGGTGCGGGACTCGATATTTCCCTAGGACTCATATTGCTATTTAGGAGACCTATCCGATGGTCTGGCAATATCCTTCTGACTGCTAGCGGCCTGATAAGCCTCGCTGGGCTAATTGTCTTCATTTCGACGATGGCTCTTCCTTCGTCAGTTTTAGTGTCTGGTGTTTTCCGATCAGGCGTCGCCAAGTTAGTGCCATCTTCCCGTGTCAGTTTTTATAAAGATGGGAAAACGGCAACTGTCGCCGTGACTGAAAACGCTGGGGGTATTGTGACGATATCAACGAATGGGAAGCCAGATGCGAGTATTCAGATGAATCAATCGAAGCCTTACACCGCTGATGAAGTAACGATGGTCCTGTCCGGCGTTCTGCCTATGGCGTACATGCCCAATGCCAAGACTGCTGCAACTATCGGCATGGGTTCTGGCTTAACGACCCATGTGCTCTTGGCGTCCGAAGGTATTAGGAAAGTGGACACTATCGAAATCGAGCCCGCCATCGTTGCTGGTGCCTACAGATTTAAAGATCGCGTGCAACGCGCTTATATGGATCCGCGCAGCAACATACATATTGAGGATGCCAAAACGTTTTTTTCACTTAATCAAGATGTCTACGACATCATTGTTGCCGAACCCTCCAATCCTTGGGTGAGCGGGGTTGCAAGTCTATTTACGACAGAGTTCTACTCCACCATACAGCATTATCTCGCTAAGAATGGTTTGTTCGCTCAGTGGATTCAGCTTTACGAGTTTGATGACGTTTTGATGAATTCGATTTTAAAAGCACTTGCGAGCAGTTTCTCTGACTTCGTTGTTTATATGTTGGACGATGGGGACATCTTGGTCATCGCGAAGAATTCTGGCGAATTGAGTGATCCCGATTGGTCCCATATCTTATTGGGTCCTATTGCCGAGGAATTGAAACGAGTCGGCGTAGATAAGAAAAGTGATCTTCTGGTAAGAAGGCTGATTGGAAGGGAACATCTAGAGCTTTATTTGGAAGGGTCAACGGCTCCGATTAACTCGGATTATTTCCCTTACGTTGACCTTAATGCAGGTCGTGCGCGGTTTAAGAAATCAGTAGCCCGGACACTTGGCTCTTTCAGTCTCGCACCCTTGCCGGTGGTCGAAATGCTGAGTGGGGAAATATTTGATCACTCGCAAGTTACTCATGCGCGATTTCTTGGTGCAGTCGCTATGCATATGGAGGCACGTTGGGTGCATCGCAACTTATTCGATACTGGGAAGATCGGCGAGAGGAATAATTATTCGCGGCCTTCTTTGCCGATGACAGGGTATCTGACACATTCGTTGAGGCGTGCCCTATCGTCATGCACCCTCGATAGCGCGATATCTGATTTTCGTTTCATCGTTCACGATGTCATGACGATGTCTCTACCGTTCCTTAATCCCGATGATGGAATATCCTTGGTTAACATGGTTGCTGAAGCTAACTGTGCTGCATCAAAAGATGCACGAACTGTGTTATGGCTAAACTTATATCGCGCGGTGGCTCATCGTGACGAGAATGGAATGTCCGCTGCGGCGAGGCGCCTCCTCGAAAACAATATAGAGACTCCGATCGTTGTTCGATCCTATGTTGTTGCGGCCGCGATGCTAGGGGACCTTACAGCGGGTGAACCTGGGCGTGCCCGCGACATCTGGAGGCGCTATTCCTCAAAAGCATTTCCAACTTATCCGTTGACGGGGTATGTCGAATTATTAAGGCGCCTTGCCATCTACGGATCTGGGCGCCCGGCTGGATCGTTGCTGAACTAATTCTCAATCTAACAGTTGTTCAACGGCGATTGATTTTTGCGAACACCGCGACGCCCTTAACCTCGTAAGGTCAACATCGGCATGGAGGGTTATGCTAGAAGCTAATGGCCGCGGCCTGCCACGAAAAATAAATCCCGAAGTCAGGCCCAGCCACCAATTGTGTCTATCATTGTTAAGATATGTAGCCAAATGCAGACGGTAACGACACGGAGTTTCTATGGAATCACCATGGCCAAGAACGCTTGAGGAATTCAATCAATACGGGAAGGGATTTTTGTTTGGTTATCTTGGTATGGCCTTCACCAAGGTTGAGGCAGATGAAGTGATCGCTCATATCCCTCTACAGCAACACCATTCCGGTTGGCATGGGACCTTGCATGCGGGAACCTTATTTGCATTAGCAGATTCGTGCGCTGGATACGGCTGCGTTAAATCGTTGCCGCAGGGTGCCTCTGGTTTTACAACGATCGAAACAAAGAACAATTTTCTTGCCATGACTAATGCAGGCGTGATCCGTTGTGTTGCCACTCCAGTGCACAAAGGTCGCACCACGCAGGTATGGGACGCAGTGGTGTCCAGCGCTGACGAGGGAAAAGAATTGTGTTATTACCGTTGTACACAGCTAATTCTCTGGCCGCGCTAGTTTGGCCCTCGCGGTATTTGCGATGCTGACCATAGAGAGCGACATCGGGTTTCCTCGTGGTTGCTTTCATTTGCTTGCATGATGAAAGCACCCCATAAGCAACTGCTCGCAACTTGTGCGGCGGTGCATGGTTTGCAGGATGGGTTGACCGCGTCGATCTACGTGCTTTTGCCTGTTCTTGCCCAGAGTTTTGGTCTTGGCTATGCGCAGATCGGTGCGATTCGGGCAGTACACAGCGGCGCGATGTGGTTACTCGAGATACCAGCGGGCATTCTTTCCGAGCGGGTGGGTGAGCGGCGACTGTTGGTGCTCGGGCTGACAGGCGCGGGCGTGGGGTATTTGACGATGTCCCTGGCGAATGGCTACCACGGAGTTTTACTGGCACTGTTGATCGCCGGGTGTGGTGCTGCCTTTCAACACTCGCTGTGTTCATCCTTGATTGCTGGTGCGTTTGAGGGTCCTGATCGGCGAGTCGCGTTAGGCACTTATAACGCGAGCGGAGACACTGGAAAATTGTTGTTCACGGGAATTGCCAGTGTGCTTTTTGGTTTCCAAGTGGGGTGGCAGGGACTAGCGGCGGGATACGGATTTGTCGGGTTGACCGCAGCAGGAATCCTCTGGTTGGTGTTGGGGGTGATAAAAAAAAGCAGTGCAATACCGGCGACCCTGCGTGCCAGAACGGTTGTTGGGGGTTGGGGTGTGCGGGATCGCATGGGTTTTGTAACGCTGGCAAGCATTGTGTTTTTGGATATCGCAGTCCAGGATGGCTTCCTGGTTTTTGTCGCATTCTTGATGGTCGCAAAACAGGTGCCGCCGGTGCTGGCTGCGTTTGCAGTGGTTGCAACACTTGCGGGTGGGGTTTGCGGAAAATTCGCCTGCGGACATTTGGCGGCTAAACTGGGGGTAGTCCGATCATTGGTCCTGGTGCAATCCTTAACTGCGATTGTTATGACCGTGGTTTTCTTTTCACCGACTATCGTGGCGTTTATATTGTTGCCTTTGCTGGGTGTTGTTCTGCAAGGCTCGTCGTCAATCTCCTACGCGACGGTGAGCAATTTTGTGCATGACGCCCGACAATCGCGTGGGTTCGCCGCGATCTACACGATGTCCAATGGCGCCTCCGTTGCCGGACCTTTGGTGTTTGGCTTTGTCGCTGATTCATTTCATTTGGGTGCTTCTGTAGCGGCGATGGTGGGAGCGACTCTCATTACGCTACCGCTTGCGATATTTCTGCGACCGGCATTAAAACGGACTGACGCGTGATCTTCGTCGTAAAGTCCGAATCCCTCAACCCGTGGTAATTCGACCGATCCGCATGTTGGTGAAGGGTGCCGATTGACGATTACCAGTAAACCAGCAGTTTTTGCACGGTAATCAGCGTAGTGGAAAGTCGCCGCGCCGGCTATTTGGCGGCACGAGGGGAACCGCCTTCTTTCTGCTGTATGGCGAAGATAGAGGTGTAGCCTTCTGACCAGTCTGGTGGGAGTCGACACAGTGCCGGGCTGAGTTCCGCCCACCGCGCTGGTGTGCCGCGAATCAGCGTCGAATGTTGTTTAGACTCCGAGTCGGGGTAACTTGTCAGTGAGCGAGCGTCGGCCGATTTGTAGGCATTAATCAGGAGCGGGCGCATGCGGCTTGAATTGTTGGGTAATGAGCCGTGGATGGTTTGACAATGATGCACTGTAATGCTGCCTGCATTGCCTTTCATCCATCCGACTGAATCCAACGGAAGTGTCCCGACATCGGCATCGGACAGTCCTCCAGCCCAGAGATTGCGCTCGTTATAGTGGTTGTAGATGGGACCCTTCTGGCTGCCAGGAATGGCACCCATCGGCCCCATTTGGTCATCGACGTCGTTCATGTAGAGGCCGATGGCTAATACGGATGGGTTGCTATGGGGGTAAAACGGAAAGTCCTGATGCCATTTAACTTCTTCACCACCGCCTGACCATTTGAAGTTCAGTTTCGAATGATGAAACATGACGTCACCGCCAAGCAGATCTTCGGCGACATCGACGATTGGGCCTTGGCTGGCAAATTCCCAATAAAGTTCGTGCTGCATGGTGGGCCAACTCAGTCGACGTAGTCGAGGGTTTTCAGCGCTGTGCTCTAGCTCAAGATCAAATTTCTCATTCGACTTTGTATGCTGTCTGCTCTCTTCGATAAAATCATGGGTAACGGCCCAAAGTCGATCTAACCACTCTTGGTCAATGAACTGGTCAATTACGAGATAACCGTCATGAAAAAACTGTTCGCGCTGAGATTGGCAAAGTGCTTTCGGCGTGCGGGCCAGAATTTGCTCTGGTTTCATAAGGCTTGCCTTCTAATCAAGTGAACGATGTTGGTAAAAGCAACTATTGGCAGTGTGCTCTGGTTTTTTTTGAAACTGCGTGTATAAAGGATAAATAACTCATTTGTGAAGTGCAACATAGGTGCATCCGGGGCGGGTTTTGACAGCGATCCATTATTACCGAGTGTTTTCGGAGTGTTCACTGCTGCCGTGTGAACACTCCGTGCAGTGTGGTCAGGATCTAATGCTCTAATGAGTCATCGTGTCGGCATTGATATTGGCGGAACGTTTACTGATTTCGCTTTATTGGATGTGTCCTCGGATCGCATAGCAACCCATAAGCGCCTGACGACGCCTGCAGCGCCTGCCAGTGGAGTTCTCGAGGGCTTGTCTGACCTGCTGGTTCAAGAACAAGTGCCGGTCGAGAAGGTGGAGGCGGTCATCCACGGGACTACTTTAATTACCAACGCGATCATCGAGCGTAAGGGCGCGCGGGTCGGGATGATAACGACCGCCGGATTTTCGGATGTGCTGGAGATGGGGAATGAGCATCGGTACGAGATGTTTGATTTGCGCATCGCCTATCCAGCACCGCTGGTCGAACGATCCTGCCGTGTCGAGGTCAAGGAGCGAATCCGTTATGACGGCCACGTTGAGACGGCATTAGCTCAGCCTGAGGTGAAACTGGCTGTCAGACACCTGGTTGAGGAAAAAGGGATAGAAAGTCTTGCCGTGTGTTTTTTGCATTCGTATGCAAATCCAGATCATGAGCGGGCGGTTCGCGACATTGTGCGTGCGGATTATCCGGAACTTTATGTGTCGATTTCCTCTGAAGTGTTTCCGGATATTCGAGAGTTTTCACGTTGGACTACAACCTGTATCAACGCATATACCCAGCCGTTACTGGATCGTTATCTTCGTGACCTTGAACAAGGGCTGTTCGCGCGCCAGGTTCGAGCACCTCTATTCATTATGACGTCAAGTGGCGGAACGGCGACGCCAGCTGTCGCGCGGAGTTTTCCGGTGCGCATCATGGAATCAGGGCCCGCCGCCGGCGTGCTCATGTCGGCACGTCATGGGGAAATGTTATCCATCAAGAATCTGCTGTCATTTGATATGGGGGGTACTACCGCGAAGGGTGCACTCATTATTGATGGAGCGGCAAACAAACGGTACGAACTTGAAGTGGGTCGAGTGCACGATTTCAAACCGGGAAGCGGATTGGTTGCCAAGATACCGGCGATCGATATGATCGAAATTGGGTATGGCGGTGGCAGTACGTCGGCAATCGACGCCAGAGGTTTGCTTGCTGTCGGGCCTGATAGTGCTGGCGCGCAACCCGGGCCGGCTTGTTATCAACAAGGTGGCAAGAGAGCGACATTAACCGATGCCAACCTGGTGCTGGGGTATTTGGACGCGGCGTCATTCCTGGGCGGTAAGTTTGATTTAAGTTTGCCCGATGCCGAAGCGGCCATCACCAAGGGAGTATCAGAGAAGTTAGATTTGCCGCTTGTGCGTTCTGCCTGGGGAATACATGATGTCGTCAATGAGGGTATTGCCCGAGCGTTCAGGATTCATGCCTCCGAGCGGGGGTTTGACTACCGCAATAGCGCCATTGTGGCCTTCGGTGGTTCTGGGCCAATTCACGCCGTAGCGGTTGCGCGCAAACTTCGTGCGCCCCAGGTTATTTTTCCGGTTGGTGCGGGGGTAATGTCGGCTTTTGGTTTGTTGGCAAGTCCTCTGACATTTGAAGTTCTGCAGGGACAACAGGTATTTCTTAAGCAATTAACATTGGAAACATTTGTTGAGGTGTTTGATCGTTTAATGAGCGAATCAAGTCAAGCATTGGTCGGTGCGGGTGTGGCATCGTGCGATATCGAATATCGGCTACGTCTGGACATGCGTTATTCCGGGCAAGGACACGCGATTGAGGTCGCTCTACCGGAACACGGTTCACTGGTGGAGGTTTTCCCGACCATTGAAGAGCGCTTCGCTGAACGCTATGCGGGACTTTATGCCGCGGTGGATCTCGAGACGCCAGTCGAGATTACAACCTGGAAGGTGGGTGCGGTAGGTCCACTGCCTTTTTTCCCGGAAGGCTACAAAACATGGCGATCAAGCGGCGACATGAGTCAGTCCCGCGTAACGCGTTCGGTCTACTTCAATGAGCATGAGGACTACATTCCCTGTCGCGTGATTAATCGCATGTCACTGCGCTCGGGGGATCGCTTTGAGGGGCCGTTAATTATTGAAGAGCGCGAGTCAACTGTGGTCATTGGTCCGGAATGGAACGTTGTTGTGGACAAAACCCTGAGTCTTATTGCGACGTTATCGGGTATCTAGATAGATTTCATGACGCATACTCGACAAGCCCCGCCTTTGGTAACTCATGATGCGATCAGCGTTAGCATTATGTGGGATCGATTGGTTTCGATCGCAGATGAAATTGTTAGCACGCTGATGCGAACATCGTTTTCAACCATTGTGGCAGAGAGCTACGATCTCACGGTGGCCATTCTCGATGCCAATGGCCAGTTGCTTTGTCAGGGCACCAAAAGCCTCCCGGTCTTCATGGGAACGGCACCAGTGACATTGCAACATTTTTTGACGCGTTATCCGCCAGAGACTTTAAAACCGGGTGACGTTTTGATCTCCAATGACCCATGGATCGGTACGGGCCATCTTTTTGATATCAACGTGATGCGACCGGTATTTGTGGAGCAGGAAATTGTCGGGTACACCATGAGCATTACCCATTTGCCTGACATCGGTGGCCTTGGTTTTGGCGCATCGGCGACAGAAATTTATCACGAAGGACTACGAATCCCGATCGTTAAGTTGTTTGATGGCGGTGTGAGAAATGAGCTTGTAGTCGAATTTATCGCTAACAATGTCAGGACGCCGGATCAGGTGCTTGGAGACTTGTTTGCTAACGTAACCTGTAACGAGGTTGGTGAACGGATGCTGCTGGAGTTTATGCAGGAATATAAGTTGAGCTCTCTTGAGGCCTTGTCGTATTCGATCCGCCACTATTCGGAGAGGGCTATGCGCAGTGCCATTCGCATCATGGAGGACGGTGTGTATGCCCATTCGATTCAGATTGAAGGGATCGATGCCCCATTGACGCTCAGTTGCGTGGTAAAGGTCTCGGGCGATGCCGTGGCAATATCATTCGATGGCACAGATCCGTGTGTGCGTCAGGGGATAAACGTCCCCTTCTGTTATACCAATGCCATGGTGTTGTACGCCATTAAGTGTCTTACCGTTCCGGCATTGCCGAACAATGCCGGAACACTGGCGCCGGTTGCCGTATCGGCGCCGCCTGGGTGTTTGCTAGCGGCGGAGCACCCATCACCAACAGGCGCCCGGCATGTGATTGGCCACTTTGTCGCACCACTGATTTTTGGTGCCTTGGCTGATGCAGCGCCCGCACTGGTTCAGGCAGATTCAGGAATGGCCGATCTCGTGACCTTCCAGGGTCGACATCCCAATGGCCGGGCTGTAGCGGCGCTTTATTTTGCCTCTGGAGGCTTTGGGGCATTGGAAAACCACGATGGCCTGGCGGTCACACCGGGCCCGTCGAATATGGCGGTGGTGCCGACTGAACTGTGGGAGGCCTTGACCGGGACGATGATTGAATACAAGCGGCTCGTTCCGGACTCGGGCGGCCCGGGCACGGCCCGTGGTGGTCTTGGCCAGGAGCTCGCGATTAGAAATGATACGGGCAGCTTGATGACTGTTTTCTTCATGGGAAATCGGACAGAATTTCCGCCGGCTGGTCTAGTGGGCGGGGAGCCTGGTCAGCTTCGCCGTCACCAGGTTAACGGTGAGACGGTACATCCGAAGGGCCAATACCATTTATCGCCAGGTGATCGAATCACCTTGGTTGAGGCGGGTGGGGGTGGATTTGGGAAACCAGGGGAAAGGTCGCGAGCATTGATTAGGCACGATATCGCGGAAGGCTATGTCACGCCGGCCGGCGCCGCCAGAGACTATGGCTTTGATGGTGAATAGCTTTTCTCTTTGGTTTTACCCCACAAACGTTGCCCAATGATCAAGAGGTTCCCGTTCCGCCACTAATTGGTTGACTGGCGCATCTGGATTGGCGTGTCCGATGGCCATGCCGCAGAAAAGCATCAGTTCTTCTGGTGCATCAACGAATTCACGGACACAGTCTGCGCGATTTGCCCAGGCTTCCTGTGGGCAGGTGTCAAGGCCGGCCTCCTGTGCTAACAACATGAAGCTCTGCAGAAACATTCCAAGATCTGACCACTGCGGTGGGCCCATGATGCGGTCGATAAAACAGAAGAAGGCCGCTGGTGCATCAAAGAATCGAAAGTTTCGAGTGAGATGGGCAAGGCGGGCCGGTTTGTCATCTCGAGGGAGCTTGAGTAACGCGTACATATCTTCGGCAAGTTTGAATCGAGAGGTGCGGTAGGGTTCCTTCAAGCTGGGTGGGTAGATCGCATAGGCGGGTTTTGTCTGGGCTGTTCGGTTATGCAAGAACTCCAAGAAGCGAGGCATGGTTGATCCATTGATGACATAGATGCGCCAAGGTTGTAGGTTGCCTCCTGACGGTGCCCGGGCCGCCTTGGTGAGCAACGCTTTAATGGTTGAATCCGAAACCGGAGTGTCGAGAAAATGTCGGATGGATTGACGTTGCTGGATGGCGTCGGAAACATTCATAGGTGAGTGGCGGATGATTAGCGTGATGTAAAGGGCGAAGTCAGTAGACAGCGGTTTGGCATCGCATGCGGGCGCCATCATATCAAGCCACGTATGCGTATGTGGCTACGTTTGTCGCTAAGCAAAGGTTGACAACGGGTGTAATCTGGGGCCGTCAGAAATTGGCGATGTTGGTATAACAACGTGCAGAGGATCCCCGGTGCAAGGTCTTCAGTGGTCATTTCAAGAAAAGGGTCGAGGTATGGCACGAGTTGCAGCGATCGCTAGCCTGCTGCTGTTGGCTTCCTGGTGCAGGGCCGACCCGCCTTGTGAACCACCGTTTGGACTCAAACCCGCAGAGATCGACCAGTACTGCCTGATTCACCGGTATCGAACCGGTTGCCTTGAGCGATTTGGCTATGACATGTCACGCAAAGACTGGCTGGTCGAGGTCTCCGACTTTAAGGGCTGCACGCTCTGGGCGTGCAATTACCTATCGAGCGCCATCGGAGAGTTGTCTGAGACGTTAATCGAGGCGATTTGTTACGACCCTGATTTAGATCGACCGTAGCGCGTCTGGCGTGTCATTGGAAGATATAAACTCTACTTATTCATGCCATTTATATTTTGGGACACACGAGGTATCGTTGCCTTAGATCATCATTATAGAGTTATGCCGTTTTTGGGTGTGTACAGTCGTTTATGATGGCA
Source organism: uncultured Gammaproteobacteria bacterium (assembly GCA_905612355.1). Taxonomy (GTDB): domain Bacteria; phylum Pseudomonadota; class Gammaproteobacteria; order Arenicellales; family UBA868; genus UBA11791. The sequence goes on along the minus strand of CAJQRU010000048.1, from coordinate 47,065 downwards.
GGAAAGTAAGTTAACGAAGGCCTCGGGTTCGGGTGGCTGGCGGATTATTTGGGTTTGGTGACTGTATGAATTGTCTATGGTTTGGAGGGGTAGTGCGATGAATAGTGAGATTGTTAATCGTATTCTTAAGTGTGTTGATGTCGAATATGCTGTCGACATAGTACAGAAAATGGTGCGCACGCCAAGTGTCGTTGGCGAAGAGGGGGCGTTCGGTTTGGAGTTGACGAAATGGCTCAAAGCACTTGATGTCGGTGACGTATGGTACGAAGACATTGACGGCACTCGCGGCAATGTGCTTTGGCAGGTTAATGGATGTCGGGCCGGTCCCCGGTTTCTTTTGACCGGTCATTTGGATACTAAGCCAGTGTGTGAAGGATGGGACCGAGACCCCTATGGCGGAGAGCGCGAAGGGTCGCGTATTTTCGGCCATGCGATCATGGATATGAAAGCGGGCCTTGCCTGTCAAATTGCCGCTATGAAAGCGCTGGTTGATTCGAATGTCGAGTTGGCTGGAACTTTGATCTTTGCGGGCGTTGCCGATCACATGGGTGATCAGTCAGGTGCGATTCATCTTGTTAAGAATCACCAGTTTGATCATGCGGTCCTGGGCGAGCCCACCGATATGGAGGTCTATGTGGCCCATCGTGGTCGTTACTACTTTGACATCTCGACTATCGGGCTTTCTGCACATACCTGTCATCGTGGCCAGGCTGTCAATGCAATCGAAAAGATGCTTCCAGTGATCGAAGAAATTTCCCGAATTGAATGTGTTCCGGATGTGGCGCCGGAGATTGCCGAGTTGGTGGGGGAAGATTTGATACTGGCGGTAGGGCGTATTTACGGCGGCCTTTTCCCTGGGGGTCCCTCCATGATCCCGGATCGGTGTACGATTCGTGTCGATACCAGGCCACAACCGGGGGTGACGGTTGATGAAGTACAGAGGTTGCTTGAAGCCGCCATTACGAGGGCCCAGGCGACTGACTCGGAGATTAAGACGGAACTCGTACTGGCTGATCGTAAAGACGCCTTTATGGTTCCGCGTGACGCGCCGGTCGTTCGGTACACCAGTGCCGCGTGGGAGCGAATCATGAACCGATCCACCGTCTACAGCGGCGGATCATGGCTCGCCGATACCGCTAGCATGGGGGCGTTTGTTGAGACAGTCATTTTTGGTCCGGGAGGCGATCCGGTATATCAACCCAATGAATCTCTCGAAATCACTGATATTGAACGGGCGTCCCAGATTAATGCGTTAACGGTTGCCATGGCGCTGGTGCCGGAGATGAGTGATGTCTAGGGTCGAAGCGGTCCGTTTTATCTGTGTAGAGCAAGTCACCTAGAGGGTTATCTGATGTCAATGCGATTCGATGTGACGACGATGGCCGTAGAAACGCCAGCGCGGTTTGCTAAGTTGGTGTCAGTGGTGGAAGACGCGGATTGTGATCATTTATGGGTATGTGATTCCTCACTGCACGCGCGTGATGTGTTTGCTTATTTGGGGATCGTTGCTAACCACTCAGAACGTCTTCTCTTCGGCCCCAACTGTAATCATCCCTATACCCGCCACCCTGCCATTAATTACAACGCGATGGCGACATTGCACGAGATGTCGGGTGGGCGAGCAAAGATCACGGTCGGGGCAGGTGACCGACCGGTAATGGAACTCGGGTATCGGATTGCGCCGGTGGCTACGGTGCGAGAAATGATCGGTGCCATGCGAGCCCTCGAGAAGGGTGATACGGCTAATTTTGATGGCAACACGGTAACGCTTAAGGACACACATCTTTCTGTCGACCTTCCAGGCCCGCTGCCACTTTATATGGCGGCTTCAGGACCGCGGATGCTCCGCTTGGCCGGGGAGCTATGCGATGGAGTGCGCTTTCTTTGTGGTACTCACCCGGCGTGTATTCAATTTGCGTTGGCGCAGATTCAGGCGGGTGCAGAAATCGGTGGTAGAACGTCGGCAGATTTGGATATTGGTTGGACTATCTACGGTTCTTTGCGCGACGACATTGATCTGGCGAGAGAGGAATGTAAGTCGTTGGCGGCGTGGTTTCCACAGACAGCGCGGCACTATGCTGAACTCGCCGGTGTGCCCGCTGACACGATAGAGGCAATACGCGGTGCGTATACGGGTGGACATTTTGATGCAGCCGGAGAGGCATTTAAATATGTGACCAATAAGATGATTGACGATTTCACAATTGCCGGACCGGCAGATGTGTGGATCGATCGGCTGCGTGAAGTCGCCGCGCTCGGGATTACACGTATCAATATTTTCCTGCTGCGTAAGGAAAAACTAGAGATGGCAGAGGCATTAGCGGCGGATGTTTTTCCGGTACTGCGGGAAGCTTGATTGTCAACGGCACTGGTTAACGGAGTGGCGCTTCGATACGAGATATGCGGGGAGGGGTTTCCGGTCGTTCTGTTGAATGGGTTAGGCGGTAACCGCAAGGACTGGTATGAACAGGTGCCAGTCTTTTCACAACACTATCAAACGATCACTTACGATCATCGGGGCACGGGCGAGTCGGATAAACCCGAGATGGGTTACAGCATAGATCAGTTTGCCGATGACTGTATCGGGGTGTTAGATCATTTGGATCTGGAGCGAGTTCACCTCGTCGGGTATTCGATGGGGGGGCGAATCGCGCAGGCAATAGCTTCTCGTTATCCCGATCGTGTGGCCGCGCTGGTGTTAGCGGCTACGGCGGCGAAACCCAATGCGCTCAATCTTTATAGTCTGAAACTCGGCGCATACCTTTATAAAAACTATGGTCCCTCGGCGGCCGCTTCAGTCGGTCCGCTGGTGGATTTCACGCACAGCTACTTTGCCAAAGCCTTACCTGTGCTGGTCGATAAACTGGGTGCCGTGCCAGAGCTTCCTATGCCACTGCACGCGTTTATGGGTCATGTGGGTGCTATTGAAGGTCACGATACGTCCGGCATCTTGGGCAGCATTCGCTCGCCAGCACTGGTGGTGATTGGAGATCAAGAGTGGCTGAATCCCTTGCCCGATGCCAACGCATTGGTTGAAGGGATTCCTGACGCGCGACTGCAGGTGATAACCGGTGCGAGTCATGGTCTCATTGTGGAACAGCCAGAACAGTTTAATCAGTGCGTTCTGGATTTCTTTTGCGAATATCATCGACTGGTTGATGGATTATCTTTGAGTTAGGGTCTATTGATTGCGCCCTGCCTGTATTTCCCCGGCGGTATTTGTCTGTGCCTTTCGATGTAGTCCCGTCGTGGTAAAGAGCTTTTTTAATTAGGGTTAATAATGACTGGGGCGCGTGTGTGTGGATTTGCTAGGTACTTGCCTGGCAGGTCGACCGCCGGTCAAGCGCGACAACGTGACTAACATTCAGCGCAATACCACTCCATTCCAGGGTCGAAACTAACGAAATAGGATATGATTTACTGGTGGCCACGGTGAGTTTTTCCCGGTTGATCCGGCGGTTCGGCATTGTCTGATCACCGGGGCAACGTCGTCCCACTGTGAGAAGTTGTTTCAGACACAATAAAAAGACTTGATTAATAGGAGGATGCATCTATGAGCGATATTAATTATTTTGTACTGACGGCCGTTGATTGTGCCGCTGATTACCGGCCTACTTTTCTGCCAATGGTTGGAAAATTAGCCGAAGAACTTAAAGAAAAAGCCGGTGCTGCGCTCGTTCGATATGGCTTTGTTGCCACCGGAGACAATCCCGGGGCAGTGGTGCTGTTTCAGGCTTATGAAAACTTAGATGGTTTTGAAAAAGCCATGGAGGTTTACGCGGCGTCTGATGATTATGCCAAGGCCATGGCCAGTGGGAAGATCGGGATACGGCTGCGTAACCTGATGAAAGTACATCCGATTCCATTTGAGTCACAAGGCACAGGTGATATGAAATATCTGGTCTTGACGCGTATTGCGTCAGCCGACCCGCTGATTGATACGATCTCGTCCATGGCCGGCGTGTTTGCGGATGCCGGCGCGATCACCTTCCGTTATGGCACCTTGATCACCGGCAGCAACGCGGGTAATCGTCTGCTCGGAGTGACATATCCGTCACTGGCGGCGGTGGAGAAGGCCTATGATGGGCTGGGCACGGATTCTAGATACCAGGCGTTGTTAGAGAAGGTTGATGTGAACATGCGTAATATTGTGCGCCTGGTCTGAGCAGAGCCAAATCATGTAGGACCATTTTGGTTGGATCTGGATCTTAAGAGTGCGGCATAGCTAACTTGAAATCGGACGGCGCCGTGTCGTGTAGTTGCCCGTCCGGGTTGAAAAGGGTGTCTGTGGGCAGGATCGCCTGAAGACACTCCTTTTCAACTTAGACGCTTAAGTGACTGATCGAGGCCGTGAGGTGTTGACGGTGATGCTGACCCACACCGTTGGCGAAATGAAACGACGGTGTGGGTTCACTGGGGCATCGGCGGGGAATGCTGTCAGGCCCAGGTTTTTCGAGCCGGAGTCTTGACTTCAATTTGCACGCAATCCTCCAGTGCTTCGCTCGAGTGAACAACGCCAGGGGAGTGACGCCACACTGATCCGGCTTCTGAGATAAATTCCTCGTCTCCGATGTAGTTTCGCATGCGCCCGCTAATGAGAGTGGCCACCGATTCGTGATCTTCGTGCACGTGGCTCGGGTCGATCAAACCCTTTTCCCGCCGTACTTTCATCATGACCATTGCTTCGGTCACCATGAGAACTTCGACCGAAAGGTGGCCTTGTTGTACAACCCCTTCTATCGCCCGCACCGTTTCTTCTACCAACTCGGCGGGGTGGCGATGAACAGCGTCGAGTGGTTCAAGCGTGCGGTCGGTAGATTCACTCATGGTAAGTCCTCGTAGTGGCTAGGCAGTGATCAGGTTTTATCTCCTGTCACGTATACGTGACAGGAGACTATGATTGGGGAATAGCGGGAGATCGCCAGGCTGGTTTTGTTATTTTGACACAGTCCGGCGAGCGTGAAGTGTCTTTGAGCGTGAGTAGGCCTAGTTGTCCCGTGGGTTTGGTCCTGGACATGATCTGCTCACCTTAGTGCGAATGCTTGGATGGTATGAGGAGGGTGGTGACAAGAGGTGCGACAATAGCTTCAGACGCTATTTGAAACTGGACTATGGTACTGAAGTACATGCAATGAGAAAGCTAGTGATCGTGTTGCTGCTGATAACGGGGGCGTCTCATGCGGATGACTTCGAGGTCGGTATTAACGGAGTTAATCTTCAAGGCCGACCGTGTGCGGGCCTTGGGAGTGGCAGCGGTGGTATACGTCACCAGCAGATCGTCGCGGTGGGTTACGACGCGATGGAGATTATTGTGCATTCAGAGCGTATGGTGAGCGGTATTGATGGCGCTGGGCGCTCACATTTTGTAGGGTCGTATCGGGGAAATCGGTTAACGAAACTGCGTGGTAAAACCTTTAGTTGTTACGTTTCGTTAGATGCGAGGCAAACTAGGTGAGTAAGTTGGCTGCCGGATTAACAGAACACATGATCTGGTTAGTGCCTCCGAAGCGGGCAGAGAAGAAGCTCTCTCATTGGGTTGTGGGGCTATGCTTTTCTTTGAGTGCTCTCGCGTGTTCCGCGGCCAATCTGCACCTTGAAATACTGCCCGGCAGCGAACGTGTTGGCCCGAAGATCGAAACCCAGCTGATTCAGGTCATCGCGGCCCGTCCGGCGAGTTTCATTCCTCGAACAAAACATTTGCTGGAAGATGGTTCGCCCCGATTTACTAATCGTCTTGCACTTGAGGCAAGCCCCTACCTGCAACAACACGCGCACAATCCGGTCAACTGGTATCCCTGGGGGGAGGAGGCTTTCGAGTCGGCCAAAACGCTGGGTAGGCCGGTGCTCGTGAGTATTGGCTACTCGACTTGTCATTGGTGTCATGTCATGGAGGAAGAATCATTTGATGATTTACAGGTGGCCGAGCTTCTTAACCAACATTTCATTGCCATCAAGGTGGATCGGGAAATTCGTCCGGATATAGACAAGGTCTACATGACTGCGGTGCAAGCCATGGGTAGTAACGGCGGCTGGCCTTTGAATGTATGGGTCACCCCGGATCGAAAACCGTTCTTTGGTGGAACCTATTTCCCACCAGAGGATCGTCCTAATCGACCTGGCTTTAAGACGGTGCTGGCGTTTCTCCAATCTGCGTGGGACACACAGAGGGACAAAATCGAGGTGTCGAGTGACAAAATCAGTGTCGCGGTGATTGCGGCCATTGAGGATGTTGGTGCAAACGATGGCCGCTTTCCGGACGCGAGTATCCTGCGTCAGGCGATGACTGAGGTGAACGCACAGACAGACCCGGTCTGGGGTGGTATTGGCCTGCACACAAAGTTTCCATCCAGTATGCCGTTGCGGTTTCTCCTGCGTTACCACAGGCGAACCGGGGACCAGGAAGCCTTACGGCTGGCGTTACTGACGCTTGAGAAAATGGCGTACGGCGGAATTTTTGATCATCTCGGCGGGGGCTTTCATCGTTATTCAACAGAGCGTAGTTGGCAGATTCCGCATTTTGAGAAAATGCTCTACGACAATGCGCTGCTGGTGCCGATTTACCTCGAAGCAGGACAGGTCACGGGTCGAGATGAATTTCTTCAGGTAGCGAGAGAGACGCTGGACTATGTTGCCACTGAAATGACTTCAGACGATGGAGGATTTTATTCGGCATTGGATGCAGACAGTCGCACACCTTCGGGTGAGATGAAGGAGGGTTGGTTTTACACCTGGACACCTGCTGACTTAATCGAAAGTCTAGGAGAGGAAAGAGCCCATATTTTCTCTGTCTATTTTGGCGTGCATTCGGAGGGTGGCAGTGAAGGACGAATCATCATTAACAAAGTTCGCTCGGAGGAGCAGGCCGCCGAGTTTCTTGGAATGTCTCGAGCAGTCTTGCGTAGTGAGATCACCAAAATCAGGAGCGACTTGCGGTTGGTGCGATCTAGGCACGCGGCCCCGCTGCGTGACGAGAAAATTCTGACGGCTTGGAACGGACTGATGATTTCTGCTTTTGCGCGCGGAAGTTTTGTGTTGAATTCGCCGAGATACCTTTCATACGCGCGACGGGCTGCCGAAGGTTTGTTGCTTCGAGTGCGCGCTAAGGGTGGACTGAGCCGGGTGTTTTTCGCTGGTGAATCGAGTGGTCCGGGATTTCTTGCCGATTACGCGTTCTTGATTGCCGGGTTGCTCGATTTGTTTGAGGCAGACTCGGATCTGCGCTGGTTGAATGCAGCGATCGAATTACAGGACATCGTGAATAGCGAGTACGGGGATGAAGAGGGTGGAGCCTATTTCAGGGTGCCTCGGGGGATCGACGCGTTGTTCACCCGCCAAAAGATCGGATCAGATGGCGCATTGCCGTCAGGCAATTCGGTGACGGCGCTTAATTTGCTTCGCTTATACGAATACACGTTGAATGCCGATTATCAGGAGCGAGCAAATCAGATCTTTCAAACATTTAATAATGCAATGAGGCGACGTCCATTGGCGTTCTCTGATTTGCTCGTGGCGCTTGATTACCGATTGGATACACCATTTGAGATTATTTTGGTAGCGCCGACCACGGGCAACGGACTGACCGAGTTGTTGGCTCCGATTCGACGCAACTTTGTGCCTAATCGGGTCCTTGCCATCGCGCACGCGGGAGACGATTTTGCAGAGAAGGCAGCGTACATTCCAATTATTAGGCATCGCAAGGTGTTGGATGGCATGGCGACGGCCTATGTCTGTGTGAACCAGGTCTGTCGACTCCCGACGACCAATGCGGCACAGTTAGAGCAGCAGATTACACAAATAAATGAACTACTTCACTAAAGCGGTGACCCATAGAGGGGTTGCTGTTGAGAGCGTGGCATTGATTAAAATTTCAAGAGGAACTGCCAGAGGCGGCAGTGCCCGATGAGCGGGTTCGGATGAGAAAGTTTTTTTTTGTGATCGTACTGATGGCCTATCCAGTGTTAGGAATAGCCGGGCCCTCTCCCGCCCGTCTGGCGGCTATGGATTCACTTTGGGTCGCGTATACCTTCCTTTATCAAGGGGATCCGCAAGGCCTTGCACATGTTGAAGAATCGTTGCGCATCGACCCGGATCTCGCGCTGGCAAACATCATCCGGGCCGAGTTTGCGATGAAGCAACAAGATTGGACCACGGCTCGGCAATATCTCAGGCGGGGTATGGAACTCATTGGAGAACCAGATCAGATTTTTTCACCCACCGACACCATACCGGTTAATGTGAACGTCGTTGAAGCGAATGCGAGGGTGTCGCTGGGTTACACTTTAATGGCACTCGCCATGCAAGCGAATGAGAAAGGCGATCTTGAGACGGCCATGCGACACCTCAACGTTGCGCGGTTGCATCTCCTGGCGAGTCTTGAGCTTGAACCGACATCAGCAGTTAAAAATACGGCTGAGAATTTGCTGTCTTTATTAAGTGAAGCCTACAAGAGATGATCCGTTAGCCCCAAGGGGTACAGTGCAACGAGTCCTTGGCCGCTCCGCGCAGGGTTTAACCAACCAAGGTCGTAAAGCGTCGGTACGATGAGATCGACTCAGTCGATGGCAAAAATAATCTTCCCGTTAGTGTTTGTCTTTCTTTGGAGTGGCGCCTTCATTGCGACTCGTGCGGGACTGCCAGACGTGTCACCGATTACTTTCCTGGCTGCTCGCTTTACGTTGGCAGGACTCATACTGCTGCCTTTCACGTTTTTCTCCGGTGCATTGGGTGGTTGGGCCAACGCCCGTCGCATTCTCCCGCACTTGATCGTGGCGGGAGTTTTGATCAATGGAGCCACCTTAACGGCGGGATACTGGGCGCTGGTAGATATTTCCGCTGCGACCATGGCATTGCTCGGATCTCTTCAGCCCCTGGTCACTGCCTTTCTCTCAGGGGCGATTTTTGGCGATCGATTCCGTTCGACACAGTGGTTTGGTTTTTGTCTGGGCACGGCGGGGGTCGCGATGGTTGCCGGGATTAATAGCATCGATCTTGGTCAAACCGAAGGGATTCTATGGGGTGTTGGCGCATCTGCTTGTCTTATCGCGGGGACACTTTATTACGCCAGGTTCTGTCGATCGTCAGCGCTTCTGACGGCTAATTTCGTCCAACTCACGGCAGGCGCAGGGTTTTGTTGGCTGGTGGTGTTGGGGTTTGAAGAGATTCATGTATCGGTGACACCCACGTTGGTCTGGAGCTTCTTTTACCTGACGTTTGGTGTTTCTCTGGGTGCAATGGGGTTGTATCTATTTATGCTTAAAACGGGGACGGCCGGTAAAGTCACGGCTAATTTCTATATCACACCGGGATTGACTGCGATTCTTGGTTGGCTGATTCTCGACGAGTCGTTGTCGCCTCATGTTTTAGTGGGGTTTGGTTTGGCAATGGTCGGTTTGTGGCTGGTGCATAGCCGGCAGCCTGCAGTGATACGGCCGCGTTAGGGAGAATGGACCGACCGCGGCGTGCCGTGTGTCTGAACCGTTGTCGAAGGGACGGAGAATTTCTCCAAACCAACTGTCATCGCGCGTTACTGACAGCATAGAATCGGTGGGGGCTAACCAACGGGATAACCACAATGGCTGTTGACAGGACCATTATATTTGTTAGAGCCAATTCTCCAGGTTCCGATGAAACGGAATGGAATGATTGGTATGAAAACCGACATGTCGCGGCGCGGCTCGAAATACCCGGCTTTTTGTGCATTCGTCGGTTTCGCTTAAGCGATGGGTAGGCGTCGAACCCTACGTCATTGGTGGCGCCAACCTATCTCGCACTGTACGGGGTCGACCATCCGGACGTTTTATCCAGTGCCCCTTATATGAAGGTGGTTAAACACGAGGCGTCGCTGGGCAGTGATAGCTTTGAAGCAAGAACTCGTGCACAACCGTACATCTCTAGAGGGATTTTCCGGCAGATATTCCCGCCGGCAGATGCCTACACCGTGCCTGATGAGGCTGAGTGGCTGGTTGCCGTGGGGCATGGAGATTTGTCTGACAGCCTCCACAACGAGTATGACGCCTGGTACAACACTGAGCATATCCCCGCGTGTCTTCAGATACCTGGCGTTGTCACTGCTCGTCGTTTCGAGATTCAGGCGACCGCCAGCGGCGCATCCAGTAAGGTCGGGTCGAATGTCCCGGACTACGTGGCTTTATATGATGTGACGCACGATAGCTTGCTAAGCAGTGAGCTCTTTGAGGGATCAGGTTCAGCGCCGTGGCAGGCGGTGGAGTACTGCAAAATGAATCATGCTTACCAATGCATCTATCGAGGTGAGCGTTAAGGAAACCAACCATTCGGTCGCAGACTTAGAGTCTTCTTTTTCTAATGGCAGTGTCGGCGTAGGTTGTAGCATAGCGGGCATTGCTAGATCTTTGATCATCGAGCTTTCTCAACGCTTGGTTTACACTATGGACTTCCCGCCAATAACGTGACTGTCAGTGTTTCTTCGGACTGTGGTGCAATGAGTAGGTTCTATCGCTCAAAGCGGTGGCGCTCGTGCGGTTGATTCCAGGTGTAACGATTGGGCTATCCGTTGTTTACCTTTCGTGTCGATTGGAGGTAGGGGTATCGTTTGCAGGAAGGGTATTGAGTACGCAATTTGATTTCTAACAATCTGTCTCGTTCTGACCAATACAAAAGTGGCCGCAAGTTAGATCCGAACATTCTGGGTCGCATCTGCAGGCTGGTTTTTAAGCACCCGGCGAGGGTGGGTGTAGTGATGGTGGCGACTCTGTTGTCGTCCGGGTTTCAACTCTTTATTCCGCGCTATTTAGGTAAGGCAGTCGACAACGCGCAAGGTTTTCTGCAAGGGGCGGTAGCGGGCGTGGCAGAGATTGAAGCAGCGCTGTGGTTGTCCGCTTGGATGATTCTTGGCCTTAGCATTCTTCGCGGGTTGTTTGCCATGGTGCAGAATTATTTTGGGGAGTCATTGAATGACTGCATCGCGGCAGATCTTCGAAAAGCGTTTTACCACCGTGTACAACAGCTCGATGCGAGTTTTCATGACAACGCGCACACCGGAGACCTGATCACCCGGGGCATGCTGGATCTGGAGGGTATTCGTCATTTTCCCAGTACCGGTTTGGTTCGAACGGTCATGCTGTTGGTTCTCGTGGTTGGTGGCAGCATCCTGTTGATTTCAACCGATGCAGTCCTTGGATTGATTTCTCTCAGTTTCGTGCCGGTCATCGCAGTCAGATCGGCGATTGCCCGCATTCAACTACGTTACCTTTGGTTAAAGCAGCAGGAGCGGTTGACGGTGCTGACCAATGCCATGGAGGAGAATCTCACGGGTATTCGCATCGTGCGAGCTTTTGCCGCACAGGCGCATGAATTGCTTCGTTTCGACAAACACTCGTCTGCCGTTCGGCAAGTTGCATTTGAGCGGCTGATGGCGCGGGTCCGGAGCATGACATTTATGGGATTTTCCTTTTTCGTTGCGTTAACGCTTGCGCTTTGGGTGGGTGGCAACAAAGTACTCGCGGGTGAGATTACTGTCGGGACACTCACAGAATTTCTTGCGTTTATGATGATTCTGCAGATGCCGGTGCGACAGATCGGCATGACGGTGAATTCGTACGCACGCGCGTCAACCTGTGGCGCACGATTTTTTGAAATCCTTGATTATCCGAACCCGATAGAAAGTGGGAAAACCCTGCCTGATCTAAAGATAACAAAAGGTGAAGTTCGCTTTGAGGGTGTCCATTTCGGTTATGGCGAGGGTGAAACTCGGGTCAACGTCCTGTCTGATATTACTTTTAATGTCCAAGCGGGGAAGACGTTGGGCATTGTCGGACCGCCGGGCAGTGGTAAATCAACCATTGCCCGTTTGATTCCTCGTCTGTATGAAGTCACCGGTGGCCGAATTCTGATCGATGACCAGGATGTCAGAGAGGTCTCATTGCATTCTTTGCGGGGGTCAGTGGGCGGCGTACAACAGGACTCGTTTGTGTTTACCGCGTCTGTTGACAGCAATATTGCTTACGGAAATCCGTGGTCAGATGATGCAGGGGTGATACAGGCAGGGCGCGATGCGCAGCTGCACGATTTCATCAGTCAACTGCCCGGTAACTACCAGACGCTAGTGGGTGAGCGAGGGGTGTCGCTTTCCGGTGGACAGCGGCAACGGGTATCTATTGCGCGCGGTAACTTGATTAACGCGCCCATTTGTATATTGGACGATGCAACAGCGGCCATCGATGCCGATACTGAGCGCCGCATTCATGATGCGGTAATCGCTCGACATGATCACCGCACCAGCATTGTCATCTCCCATCGGTTGGTGAGTGTCATGCATGCAGATGAAATCCTTTTTCTTGAAGAAGGGAAGATTATTGAGCGCGGAACCCATGAGGAACTTCTGGATCTGAGAGGACGTTATGCTGAATTGCATTCCCTGCAGATGGGGGCATCAAGCTCAGTTGAAGCAGCTCTCGCGCAGGTGTCGCCAGGTTGAAGTTGCCCGCTGAAGGGTCGAGCATGAGCCGAGGAGTGCGGCCACCCCGGGGTGTCATCGGGGCACAGGTCAGTCACGATGAGGAAATGTTTGGGCGTGTCTTCGACGGCCGGGTTATGCGTCGATTCTTTTCCTTTGTGTGGCCTTATCAGCGCCTGCTGGCGTTCGCGTTGATTGCCGTGTTGGTTTTTGTCGCCACACAGCTGGCCATTCCCTTGGTTATTCTTTATGCCATTGATCATGTTATCCAACCGGGGGCGGCAGCCACGGTTGCCTTGAGCAGTGTCATTATGTTTCTCGCTGGGGTGGTGCTGGTCAATTACCTGGCGAATTATTGCCAGGAAGCACTGGTCGGGAGGATCGCTGAGAACGTGGTGGTTGATTTGCGACGTGCCATGTTTGCCCATCTGCAGAGGGTTTCCTTGTCATTCATGGATAAAACAGAGGTCGGTCGAGTGATGTCGAGGTTGCAGAGTGATACCGGCACGTTGCAGGAGTTTCTGGAGACATCAGTCTTTGCGATTGGCGATGTCGTGCTGTTGTTCGGCATCGTCATTACCCTGTTGGTGCTTGATGCTGAGCTCGGCCTGTTGACGCTTTCGATTGTGCCGATTCTCCTGGTGGTACGGTATTTCTGGTTACCGCATGCCCGGGCTGCGTTTCGAAGAGCACGAGAAACCAATTCGATGGCCAACGGCGCCTTGGCAGAAGCGATTCACAGCGTCAGAACAGTTAAAGCAATGGTGCGAGGAAAGGACAACCATGAACTTTATTCTGATCTTGCGGATCTCAATTTAACAACGCACTTACGCGCTGCCAAACTGGCGCAGGTCAATGTGCCTATTGTTGATGGGTTAACGGGTGGAGCAATGGCAATCATTGTCATTGTCGGAGGGCGCATGGTTTTTTCTGGTGCGCTGGAAGTGGGGGTAATGGTTGCCTTTCTCTTCTATGTGCAGCGATTTTTTGATCCCATTCGCTCATTGACCATTCAGTACAGCATGATGCAGCGGGCAACGGTGTCGGGCCAGAGGATTCTGGAAGTGCTGGACGTGCCTGAAACAGTGATCGATGTCCCCGACGCATTGGATCTGGTGAATTGTACTGGTGCCATTTCATTTGATCAGGTCAGTTTTCATTACACGCCGGAGATATCGGTTTTAGAGGCTGTTTCTTTCTCCGTGTCTCCGGGGGAGAAAATAGCGATCGTTGGGCCTACAGGTTCTGGCAAGTCAACCACGGCGGCCTTGTTGCGGCGATTTTATGATCCGCTATCAGGTCGGGTCTGTATTGATGGTCACGACTTGCGAACCCTTTCACAGGACTCGATTGGGCGCCATGTCTCGATGGTGTTGCAGGAGCCGTTCCTGTTCTCAGGCACTATATTTGAGAACATTCGTTATGCCAGCGTGACAAAGAATACCGCTGACGTCGAACGTGCCGCGCAGGCGGTAGGCGCGCATGACTTTATTGCGCGGCTTCCCGGTGGTTATCTATTTGTCCTGGATCAGGGCGGGGGTAACCTATCGTTGGGCCAGCGCCAACTGCTAAGTTTCGCCCGTGCACTGGTGGCGGATACTCGAATTCTTGTGTTGGATGAGGCAACCGCCAATGTTGACAGTTATTCGGAGCGCAAGATTCAACGGGCTCTGAATATTCTGCTTGAGGGCCGCACTGCGATAGTGATTGCCCACCGATTGGCGACTATTCGTGACTGTGACCGCATCCTAGTTTTGAACCACGGACGTTTGGTGGAAGAGGGGAGCCATCAAGAATTGATGGATATAGATGGTTTATATGCGCGACTTTGTCGGCTAAATTACGCGTCGTTCGACGATGTTCCCTCATCGGCAACACGGTAATGGCTGTATCAGCGCGGTCGGCGATGGAGTTAAGTTTCCCTCCATCGACCCGATCACTGGAGGAGAGTTCGTTCGGGCCGAGGAGGGCAGTTCTCTCGCTTTAGCAGTTAATGGTACTGCGCTCTGCAATCTGAAAGATCAAATCAGCGAAGCGCGTATCTTGTCTGGCTTTTATTGCGTTGCCGTGGTGCATAGGTGGTAAAAACATGTAATTGTGGGATGATTTTGGCGGTCGGTTTCCACAGCAATGTTATGGCTGATAGGGTAGGGGTGTGATGCGCCTTCGAATTGTTTTCTTGATGATGTTTTCTGCGCAAGTCGGTGCCTTTGACGCTGGCGATATGAGCAAATTGAATGCAGGGCGCGAGTGCGCGCGATGTGATCTAAGTCAGGCCGATTTGAGTGATGCGACTTTGAGTGATGTCGATCTGAAATGGGCCAGCCTGACGAGGACTAATTTATCGGGTGCAGACCTTCGCGGGGCGGACCTCAAATGGGCGAATCTGAGCGGAGCAGACCTGACTCACGCGGATTTGACGGGCACCATATTGAACGGCGCTAATTTGTGGGAAGCGCGGTTTCGCGGTGCCAGGATGAGACGGGTGAGTTTGGTCGGAACCGATCTCAAATGGGCGAATTTGGCTGGGGAAGATCTCCAGGGGGCAGACTTGACGCTGGTTAATCTCTCCGGTGCTGATTTAAGCAAAACAGATTTGAGGGACGCGCTTTTTACGAAAGCCAAACTGGTTGGAGCGAACCTGCAAGGCGCGAACTTAGCTAGGGGCAATCTGACCCGGGCGAATCTCAGTGAAGCCAATGCTAGAAAGGCAAACTTCGCGGGCGCCGACCTGACTTCGGCAGATCTCAAATGGACAAACCTCGACCAGGCGAATCTGAGTGGGGCGGATCTGACTGGCGCTGATCTGAGCTATGCGAGTTTGTTTAAAGCAAACCTGAGTAGTGCTGAGTGGGCTAGGGCCCGATTCTGTAAGACCACCATGCCTGACGGAACGATTAACAACGCAGGTTGTCATTAGCAGATGCAGATCTATTCCGAATAGGGAGCACCGTGTGGTTGCAGCTAATTCGCTGAGGAGTCCGAAGTTACGGTGGGTTCTTTTAAGCCAAGTCAAGCCAAGTCAAGCCAAGTCAAGACAAGGATGGCAATACAGCGGGCGACCGTAGGCCGAGGTTTCGTCAGGGTTGAGGGTGTTGATAGGCGGTCCGAAACGGAGTATCCCGCACCTCGGTAGCCCGCTATCTAATGAGAACTACTTTTGGTTTGATGCCGGGTCGAGTGCTGCCGCTGACTTTCCGCTAGACGGGTTGTTTATAATAAGAGTGTCATTGTTTCGCCTAAGGCCCGCGGCCTAGCTATTCACATCCTGGTGGGGCTCGTTTTGGCTCTGGCTTTCGTGCGGTGCGGTGATTTCGGTGAATGGCCTGAATTAACACTAAGGAAACAGATCATGCGAAAATGTTGCTTAGTGATCGGCACGCTCATCGTTAGTCTTGTTATGCCGTTGAGTACGGTGCAGGCATTTCAACTCAGACATCACGGTGGGTTGCACAAAATCGAACGGGTGGTCGATGACCTCGTTCTTAGTACCGTTCAGCGGCAGAGTGTCTATTCCATCATTGATGCAGCCCGAGCCGATGTACGGGACTTGCGCCCGAAAATGAAGGAAAATCGCAAACAGCTTCGGACCTATGTGAAAAACGGCAGTACTGATGAACAGCAGTTGATTGAGTTCGGCGCCGTGGTGGGACAGTTGGCCGGTCAAAGCGTAGTGAATCGAGTCCGATTGTTGCGCGATATTCGTGAGGTATTGACTGAAGATCAGCGGGTAGAGGCTGAGAGATTATTCAAAAGGATGCGCCGGCATGGACATAAAGACAAAGATAAGGACAGCTAGACACAGATCACGCGCTCTCTGCCGGGGAAGCGTCATGGTGAAAAGAAACGGTGCGGTGACGGGTTACCCGCAAATGCCTTCCAACATAGGATGCGTAAGGCACGTTGTTTGAGAGAATGCATTACTGACCCTGACGACCCAACAGAACCTGACATAAGGAATCGAACAGTGAGAAAAACAAAAGGAAAGATCAAGAACAAGCAACGGCCGGTGAGTCAGCAGAACGTCGCGAAACGACAGAAGCTCATCTCAGAAAATATCAGGGTTCTGGCGGAGACAAAATTAGCGAATGATGCTGCCGCCTAGTGCGCGAGAAGCATTGGCCACGATGTTCGTGGCAGTCGAACAAAATCGGCAGATTCCCACCGTCGATAGCCGTTTCCGCAATCTAAGCGGTAAATAACTCGACCTGGGCCATTGTGATCCGGTAGTTGACCTTCTACACTCGTTGGTTCATTAACAACTGAAAAGGAGGTGATCACAATGTCTAGTGATATGGATTTCATCACGGTGAACTTTGGTGTTTCTTCGCAGCTCTGGAGCAACCTCTTCAGTTGAGATAGACACCCTATCCAGTGATAGTGTTCACTGAGATAACCAATCACGGCGCCCACTTCGGTGGGCGCTTTTGGTTGTAGGCGCAGGGCGCTACGATGACAACACGAGCGATGTCTTTCAAAGTGGTCCTGATCAGGATTTAAGTCTCAATGAATCGACGACGTTTCCTGCTGCTGTCTTTGTTAGTGATGCTGAGCCAGCGGGGGATGGCGTTTTTCAAAGTCAGCCCGTCAGATCAGGAGGGGCCCTTCTATCCTGTGGTGCCGATCCCGCTTGATGCGGACCTAGTGCACCATGCCAATGGTGCGGCACGGGGGCGGCACCTGGAACTCAAGGGCCGCGTGATCAACCAACAACAACAGCCACAATCGGCCGTCCGGGTGGAGATCTGGCAATGCGATACGAGTGGACGTTACCGGCATCCGTGGGCGCCGGGGAGCGATCGGGTTGATCCGCATTTCGCAGGGTTCGGGTCGGTTAATACGGGCTCGGATGGCGCGTATCGTTTCAAGACGTTGATACCGGTGCCCTATGGTGGGCGTCCGCCCCATATTCACGTGAAATTGTTTTACGCCAATCGTGAATTACTCACCAGTCAACTTTATCTCAAGGGGCAGGTGGGTCAGGGTGGTTCGCGCGGTGCTCGAAGCGGTGGTCTAAGCGGGGGTTCTGAGCCGATGGTGATCGACCCCAGGTCGGTTGGGGAAAATCAGTGGCGCGCCGATTTTGATGTTGTCATTGCGTGAGAAGGTAAGGGTCCGTTCGCGGTAAGATTTCCCGACACACAGGCTGTGCGGTACTGAAAAGGAGAAGATCCATGGCGAGTCATGCAACTGGTGATGGGGGAATTCCACCCAGAGATGCCCCAGCGCGGGGTTTAACGCGGATCATGACCCTGGGCGGGGCCTACGGCACTCGCAATCACACGGTCAAAAACCTGCGCGATCTCAAAGGCAAACAGGTCCTGGTAGAGACCCTGCCATTTTCCCCGGAAGAAGCCGCGGCGGCAGAAGAGGCGGGCATTGACACCATGAAGGTTCGCTTTGATCCGAACCAGCCAGCGCCCGCGGAGGCCATCCGCCAAGCCGCGCCCAACACTTTTATGGCGTTTTCAGTGCCGCTTCTAGCGGCGGCGAGCGAGACCGAAGCAGTGCGGTTGGCTTACGACGCGATGGCCATCGGGGCGGACGCCATCATGTGCCAGTGGAGCCCGCGCTTTATCGCAGCAGCCGCCGAAGCTGGGGTGCCGGTGCAGGGCCATGCGGGTCTGGTGCCGAGAAAAAGCACCTGGACAGGCGGCTTAAGCGCGGTGGGTAAAACCCTGGATGAGGCCCTTTGGGTTTACCGGGAAATCAAGGCGCTGGAGAAGGCAGGCGCGTATGCAGTGGAAGTCGAAGTGATTCCAGAGCAGCTATTGGCGGAGATCACAAAGCGCACGACGTTGTTGACTTCGTCTATTGGTGGCGGTGGGGGTGGCGACATTCAGTTTTTGTTCGCTGAAGATATTCTTGGTAACAACCCCCCGCCTTACCCACGCCACTCCAAGCAGTATCGTAATCTTTATCAGATGAAAGAGGCCATGCAGGCAGAGCGTATTGCCGGTTTCAAAGCCTTTATCGATGACGTACAGAGCGGCGGTTTCCCCGCAGAAGAGCACGTGATTAAGACGCCGAATCAGCTGATGGATCAGTTTCTGCGGGCGGTAGAGGACGACGAGTAATGGTTGCAACGCACAGCTTTCTAGCCCATTTGTTAACAGTAAAACTAATGTTTCGATGGGGCAGTGTGACGGGCATCACACCAAGGGGCGTTAAGGTCCCTCTGATGCTTGCATCCGCATAGTCAGGGGCGCTCAGGTGCGGATAACTGATAATTAACTTGACGCAGAGGTCAACAACGCCAGAAACGCGTCACTGTATTGCGCTAGTTTTTTGGGACCCACGCCGTTGATTTGCGCAAAGTCTTCCCTGGTTTGAGGTTTTTGATTGACCATATCGATCAGGGTGGCATCAGAGAACACAACGAAGGCAGGCACGCCCTGCGCGGTGGCAAGGGCTAATCGTTTGGCCTTGAGGTCCGCCAGTAAGGCCTGATCGTCGGCTGTCGCCGGCATACCTGAATCGCCACGCGGCACCTTCCCACTCATGGGTGTCTTGCTTTCTGTCGGCTCCCGTATTGCCTGGTATTCAAAGGTTGTTTCTTCGCGCAAAAGGCCAAAGCCGGTGGCTGTGATTTCGATCCGCCCATAACGTTCGATATTCACCGTGAGGTGGCCCGCCGAGAGAAGTTGTCGAAGAAATTGTTGCCAGAATGCTTTTGAATACTCCTGTCCTGCTCCGAATGATTCGATCTCATGGTGGCCACGCTCGAGAATTTTCTGAGTATTTGCCCCCCGGATTACATCAATCACGTGCGCTTGTCCAAACGACTGACCGGTCTGATGGACGCTAGCGATCAGCATTGTCGCCGCATTGGTGCCATCAATGAGTCTGGGGGGATTCAGGCAATTATCACAGTTGCCACAGTCGTTACTGTCGTCGCCGAAATAGGAGAGCAGTGTCTTCCTGCGGCAGGAACTCGCTTCACAGTACGCAAGAAGGGCGTCTAACCGTTTGTGTTCCCGGAATTGATGATCTTTATCTTCCCCATCCTGCTGAATAAAACGTCGCCGTTGATACAGGTCATTCAGGCCGTAAAGTACCAGTGTTTCGGCGGGTGCACCGTCTCTTCCGGCGCGCCCGATTTCCTGGTAATACGTTTCCATGTTGCCCGGCAAACTGGTGTGGACCACAAAACGAATATCAGGTTTGTCGATACCCATACCAAAGGCAATCGTTGCAGCCATGACCGCACCCGGTTCGGTCATGAATCGATCCTGGTTGATTTTGCGTAAATTGTTATCCTGGCCGGCGTGGTAGGCAATGGCATTAAAGTGATGCTCGACCATCAAGGCGGCGACGCGTTCCGTTTCCTTTCGTGAAAGGCAGTAGACGATGCCAGCACTTGCGCGTTTATCTTCTAGAAACTCAAGGAGTTGTTTTTTCCAGTCAGTTTTCGGCAATACCGCCAGGTTGAGATTCGGTCGGTCAAACCCTTGAACAATGGTGATGGCGTTGCCTTGGGTCAGTTTCTCAACAATGTCTGAACGCGTCGCTTTGTCCGCAGTCGCGGTAAAGGCGGCGATGACGGTGTCAGGGAAAAGCTCTGAAAGTCGCGAAAGATCTTCATAATCAGGTCGAAAGCTGGGCCCCCATTTGGACACGCAATGCGCTTCGTCGATGACGAACAGATCCACCTCAAGACGTTGTAAGGCCGCGAGCATCCTGTGTTGCATGAGGGCTTCGGGAGACAGGTAAAGCAGTGTTGCTGTTTTGTTTTGGAACTGTCTCCAGGCGTCTACGTTCTCAGCGCGTGTTCTGTTTGAATGAATGCGCTGTGCGCCCACTCCCAGGGCGTGGAGTGCGAGCACTTGATCGTCCATTAAGGCGACAAGCGGAGAGACAACGACGGCTCTTTGCCGGGTTGCCAGTGCGGGGATTTGGTAACACAAGGATTTGCCGGAACCGGTTGGCATCACGGCCAGCACATGGGTGCGTTCTAGAATGTGCTGAATGACGCTCAGTTGGCCGGGACGAAAGGCATCAAAGCCAAACACCGTTTCGAGGATTCTCTGTGGGTCTTGATGGTTCGGGTTCTTCAACATCAGAAAGATTCGGTTGTATTTTTCACGCTACAAAGTCGATGTCAGTAGAATGGCCGCCACGAACCTGATCGCAGAAGAGGGGAGGAAGTTGCCATGACAAGTGAAATATTCAGTTCAGCCAGTCCATTGATTGCCCTCATTATCGATTACGCCCTCGATATGGTGGGGGCTGTCTTACTGCTGATCGCCGGGTGGATTGTGGCTGGATGGGTGCAGAAGCACACCGCCAGGATGTTGGGTGCGGTTGAGCGGGTTGATGCAACACTGCTTTCCTTTGTGACTCAGTTGGTTAGGTATTCGATTTTGATACTGGTGATGGTAGCGGTACTTGCCCAGTTTGGGGTCCAGACGACCAGTATCATCGCTGTTCTGGGAGCGGCAGGCTTAGCCGTCGGTTTGGCGCTGCAAGGCACGTTGGCCAACATCGCCGCTGGTGTACTGTTACTGTTTCTGCGTCCGTTCAAGATCGGCGAGTACATTGATGCCGGCGGTATCGCAGGCACTGTGCGGGAGATCGGTCTCTTTGCCACAGAGTTTGAAAGTTACGATGGTATCTTTGTCATGGTGCCCAACTCCCAACTCGCATCCGCGGCGATCACGAATTACTCGCGGCTGCCAACACGGCGCCTGGATCTGGTGATCGGCATCAGTTATGGCGACAATATGAACCAGGCAATGACCGTATTAAACGACCTTTTGATCAATGATGGCCGTATTTTAAAGGAACCAGCCCATCAAGTGCTGGTGAAGGAACTTGCCGACAGCTCAGTCAATCTTAATTTGCGGTGTTGGACTAACCGGCAGGACTACTGGTCCTTATTGTTTGATCTGACCAAACAAGCCAAGGAACGCCTCGATGAACACGGTATCAGTATTCCGTTTCCGCAGCGCGACGTTCACTTGTTTCCCGCAGAAGCACCTGCTGTGAAGGTTGATCAATCGGCTGCCAGTGCCGATTACACCGACTATGCGGCTTCGGTTCGCAGGCAAACCGAAAGGGAAGATTCTGAGTAACGTAGCCAGCCCAAATGGACCCCTGCTGACAAGTGCCCAGGTTCGGTTTCACCGGAGTTAGTCCTTTTGATCTTGTCGATCGGGTAATATCGCGACAGGACTGATCATCATCAGTTAGGCTTGGGATGCCACAGATGGGTTTGTGTCGAATGCGGCGTTAGGGGCGCAGTAAAAAACCTTCGTAGCCGTTGGCCACCACTTCGTCACATTTCTTCTTGTAGGGACCAAATCCACCAACGTACGGCATAAAGACCTGGGGTTTGCCGGGGATGTTGGCCCCGAGATACCAGGAGTTCGCCAGCGGATACAAAGTAGAGTCCGCCACTTCTTTGACATGGATAACCCAATCTTCTTCGGCCTTGGCCGTTGCCTCCACACTACTCAGTTCTCGAGAGCGAAGATGTTGTAAGCACTCGGCGATCCAATCGGTGTGTTGCTCTGCTCCGAGAATCATCTGTGCCTTAACGCCTGGGCTACCCGGCCCCATGATCATGAACAGATTAGGGAAGCCGGCGATCATGAGTCCCAAATAGGTGCGAGGCCCAGCAGACCAGGCTTCCTTGAGAGAGGGCCCGCCCTCCACACGAATATCGATATCCAGCATAGCGCCCGTCATGGCGTCGAACCCCGTGGCAAAAACAATGGCATCAAGTTCATAACCTGCTTGTGCCGTGCGCAGTCCTGTCTTGGTTATCTCCTCAATGGGTGCGCTTTTGACATCGACCAAAGTTACATTGTCGCGGTTGTAGGTTTCGTAGTAATTTGTATCCAGAATCAGTCGCTTGGTGCCAATCGGATGTGTAGTGGGCGTTAGTAAGTCGGCCACTTCAGGGTTGTTCACTTTTTGACGAATTTTCTTTCGCGCGAAGTCTGACGCCGTGTCATTGGATGCTTTGTTAGTGAGAAGGTCGTTAAAGGAGAAAAGGAAACTGACGCTACCGCCTTGTTCCCACTTTCGCTCATAGATCTGATTGCGTTCATCAGCCGGAACCTCCAGTGCTGATTTCTCCGGCGGGGGATGACCCGACATGCCAAAGGGAGTGTCATTCGCGGCGTCACGGTGCGCTGGATAGTTGGCCTTGTGTTGGCGTTCTCTTTCCGGGTCCATAGGTGCATTGCGTGCTTCCAGGCTGAAATTGGCCGTGCGTTGAAACACATGAAGATGCTTCGCCTGCGCCGCGATATGCGGAATCGATTGCACTCCCGATGAACCGGTGCCGATTACTCCCACGCGAAGCCCTGTGAAATCCACTTCCTCATGGGGCCACAGACCCGTGTGATACCACTCGCCCTGGAAAGCGTCGAGGCCAGGAAAGTCTGGGGTTCGAGGTGTCGATAAATTTCCTGTGGCCATGATGCAGAAACGTGCATCGACGGTATCGTCTTGATCAGTTTTGATGGTCCACCGATTGCGCTCGGGGTCGAACACGGCAGAGGTAACCCGAGTATTAAACTGGATGTAACGGCGAAGATCGAACCGATCGGCGACATGATTAACGTATTGCAGTATCTCCGGTTGCGTGCCGTAGCGTTCGGGCCAATGCCATTCCTGCTGCAGGTCACTGGCAAAGGAGTAAGAGTACTCGAGGCTTTCAAGATCACAACGGCAACCCGGGTAACGATTCCAGTACCAGGTACCACCAACATCACTGCCCGCTTCAAAGGCAGTGACCGTCAGTCCTAAACCCCGGAGGCGGTAGAGTAAGTACAGTCCCGAAACCCCTGCACCGACTACAACAACGTCTGAAGTTGTACCTCGTTTGGCTGTGGCTTCGGCGGCATCCGATGTAGCTTTTGGCACCTGCAATCTTCCTTAATGTAGATCAGCTGTGGGCACCGCAATAATAGCGCTTACGGCCACAATTCCAAATCCTGATTAACCCATCACTTCAGGGGTTTTAATCGATGCTGTGCCGGGTATTAAAGCGTCGTTTTCTCTTGCCATTTTATTACGACTTCATAGTTGGGTAAGGGGACGCCGGGTAGCGTGGTTGATTGCGTTACATGTCAGACAGTCCTGAGGATGACGTCGGGCTGCGGATTCCGTCTTTTTCGCAACGCCTTTCGTTATTTAAACTTTGAAAAAGAAACAGGGAGGCTTTTTGCCTCCCTGTCGATGCCGATCGCGAGTCAGTTGAACGCACAGAATGTTCCCTGCTCGCAGAGTTCATTCATCAAGTCATTGAGTGGATCACGGTCCCGCCGCCAATTAGCACTTTTCCGTACTGCATGATGGTTCCAGCGAAGGCCTCGAAGTGTTCCCACTGCATGCCCTGGGCCATGTGTTGATCAATTCCGTCAGGCTGGACATAGACTTCATTAATTGAATAAAGAATGTTGCCGGTGGTGCCCTCAGTTGGGTCAAGGAGATTTTTTAACTCCTCAGATTTCGCAACATGATAATCGACCAGGTGAATTCTTCCGTCAGCCTCCAGGGAATGGGTTTCGCGCATCCACTGGGCATGAGTCGCGATCATAGCCTCCACTTCGGCTGCCTTATCGGCCGGGACACTCAATGCAAAGTTGAATGTTAATTGACCATTTTTTGAGGCCATCGATCCTCTCCTGTTGTGTTTGTTGAGCCGCGCAGTCTAACGGCAATGAGTGGATGACAGAACGATATCCTGTCATTTAAAACCAGGCTTCTTCCAGAAAAGTAATCTGTGGGACGGAGGTGATCACACCACTGGCTTGAATGTCTTGTCGCTCCGGTGATGAAAAGAATGCAAGAAAAATATCCTTGGAAGGGGCGGTACCGATGACATAGGATTGGGTCGGGTCGTCCAGATCCCGGTAAGCTGCGGCGTTGATGCCGGCTTCGATGCGGCTCGCTTCGATGCTGTCAAACTTTGATTGCCAGTCGTCGAAGTTGGTAACTTGCACTGAAATGATGACGGTAATGCTCATGCGCTCTCCTGTTAGTCTGTACTGTGACGAGTAGGTTCGGTTGAAACGGGGTCAGAATCAAATTCACGAAAGCGAAACTTGTCAACGGATAGATAATGTCACCGTTATGCCCATGGAATCAGAGGCATTCATGCGACGAAATGTAGCGAGTTACCGACGCTTAACCGCGCCGCGTGCTCAGCTTCGCTGCGCATTGTTATGATCATGAGACGAAAATGGGACTGGGTATCAGTGGAGGGCTCGGAGCTATTGGTGGATAACGTTTTTATGATGAAATACCGTGTGCAAACGCGTGTATCGGGCAGGCGATCTATAAGGGAGTTAACGCCATGAAAGTCGAAGGGAGTTGTTTTTGTCAATCGGTTCGTTACGAGGCCATTGTCGACCCAGAGACTGTGGCCATTTGTCACTGCACTGATTGCCAGACCCATTCGGGTACTGCGTACGGTGTGGTGGTGGGGATCCTGGAGGAAGGATTTCATCTGTTGAGTGGTGAATTAAAGATTTATGAGAAAGTAGCGGACAGCGGTACGGTGAGAGCGTTGGCGTTTTGCCCCGACTGCGGGACTCGACTTTATGCCAAGACCGTTGGCGAAGGTTCGTCGTTCTTCGGCCTGCGGGTCGGGACGGTGCGCCAGAGAGATCAGCTGGTACCCAAACGACAGGTCTGGTGTCAGTCGGCCCAGGGCTGGGTACATAATTTGACAGACATACCCCAGCACGAAAAGCAGCCATCACTTGGATGATGCGATCCTGCGGGGCAGTGGTTGTCCGTGACGTGATTATAGATTTGTAAAACGAGGGTGCCGAAGTGGTGAAGTGGTGAAGGCTACTTTTTCTGTCACGACCCCTGTGTGGGTGTAATTGAATGGGCGCCAAAATTTGACAGCTGATGGGGAGTTATACTCATCGAACGGTTCCCGATCTGGCAAAATGGAGAAAAGCAATGGTTAAGTACAGCAATGTGGTGCGGTTCAGGGTGAAGGAGGAATGTATCGCCGCATTTGAGAAGGCCTATCGCGATTGTCCGTTGTTCGATGGAATGCTCAGTCAACTATTGATTAGAACCGACGAAGGACAATATTGCGGCATCGGTTTCTGGGGCTCAGAAGATGCTTTGGTCTCGGCACGGCCCGAGATGATTGCTTTTTTGGATAGCTTTCGCGATCTGCTGGAAGAGATCTCCCCCGAGTTGGGGGTAACCGATGCAGTGTCTGGTCCTGTTGTTGTTGAGAATTAGTTAACACAACTCAATGCAATACGGTGTCTGTCGGCGGATGATGGCGTGGCGGCAGTTAAGTGAGTCCTGCCCGTTTTGGTCGGTAATTCGACTTAAAATTCAGTAATGACAGGCATTGCGGCGACCTTTGCGCACGAATTGTCGGCTGCTCTCAAGAGCGCCGATGCACCTGTCAACCCACTGACTGACGATGTCAGTGCTTGGCTAGAACAGTTTCGGACTGCCTTGGAGGGTGTGGGCGACGTACAGGATGATTCTGACCCACCAGTTAAGTTGCCCGCCGGTCCAGATGACTGGTTGCGCATGGCGCGCGATCAACTCGATGGATTGCCTGCGTTGGTCAGTGCAATCCACGCCGCTGCGAGTGCGGGACGTTGGTACCAAATTTATGCTGCGGATGGAGACTCGACTGGACTATCAGATAACCCGATGAGGGATCTCGCGTCGGGGATGTATGCGGCTCAGATGATCGGTCCACGGGGGCTGATTAAATCAACCGAGTTGTTGGCGGGCCTTTTTCTGCTTCGGCCACGGTTGCACTACCCACTTCATCAGCATCAAGCGACCGAAATTTATTTCGGTGCGTCTGGAACGGTGCAGATTCAACATGGTCTAGGGCAGGTGGAAGGTACGCTTGGCCCGGGCCAGGTCTCGTTGACGCCTTCCAATCGACTGCATGCGTTAACGATGGGGGATTCGCCGGTTCTCCTGCTTTACACTTGGATGGGTGAACTGGGTGGACGCAATTGGTGGTGGCACCCATCTGATGAAGGTGTCTGGCAGCGTGATGCGTGGGAGAGACAATCGAATGCGGCGTGGGCCAAGACAGTGACCGAAGTTTTGTCCCCGGAGCACACGGCGATAGAAGAAGGTATCGACGTCGGCAGAGAGTTTCGGTAGGGGTGATATTTCGTCGACCGTCACGAGAGTCCCGTGTTGCATCGAGCGCTGCTGGATTATCGAAAGACTCGGTCGGCTCGATCCCTCCAGTCGCTCATCGACAACTGATTACCGTAGCAGGTAGCGTGCCCGGTATGATGCAAGCAGATGTTGCGATAGTTCTGTAACGATGGCCCGGCCTGATTCATTCTAACGATCCGACCGACACTTTTAGAGAGCACCTGACTCATGGCACGCGCAATCACGATATTTTCTGCTCGAAAAATCCTCACGATGAATGCCTACCAGCCAGTGGCAACCCATGTGGCGGTGAGTGAGGGGCGCATACTGGGAGTGGGGTCACTGGATGATCTGGCGCGGTGGGGGGACTATACGCTGGACACGCGATTTGCCGATAAGACACTGTTACCTGGTTTTGTTGAAGCCCATTGCCACGCCATGAATGGTTCGGTTTGGGAAAACACCTATGTAGGTTACTTCGATCGCACGGATCCTGATGGCCGTGTGTGGCCGGGTATTAAGAGTCTCGATGGCGTGCTTGAACGACTGCAGGAGATAGAAAGGACGCTGGATGATTTCGAGCAGACCCTGGTGGCATGGGGGTTTGACCCCATCTATTTTGATGATGGGGTTCGCATGACGACGTCGCACCTGGACAAAGTCTCTCTTGATCGACGTATTCTTGTGCAGCATTCCAATGGCCATCTGTTGAATGTCAGCCGCAAGGTGCTGGAACTGGCTGGCATTGACGCGAGTACCGATGTCGAAGGTGTCATGAAAGATGCGGCGGGTTATCCCACTGGCGAACTGGGTGAAATGGCAGCGCAATACATGGCCTACCGGGTGACTGATGTGCGACGTTTCGACGGTATTAATGCCAACGATTTATGGGCGTTTGCCCGAACAGCGACCAACGTTGGGGTAACCACCGCGACTGACCTGCATGCACGTGTTGAGGATAACAATGTTAACGATTATTTGGCAGTGACCCGCGATGCCGATTATCCGCTTCGCCTGGTACCGGCCGCTGCCGGTTTGACGCTGTCGATAGAAGAAGGGCCTGGGCATGTCGCATCCCTCAAACGTCACAATAACGACAAACTGTTTTTCGGCCTATGCAAGATTATGACCGACGGTTCGATCCAGGGTTTTACCGGACGCTTGAAATGGCCCGGGTATTTCAATGGGAAGCCCAATGGCATCTGGAATCTACCCCCGCAGACGTTAACCGACATGGTGGAGGCTTATCACTCGGCCGGGGTACAAATGCATATGCACACCAATGGTGATGAGGCCTCTGAGTTAATGATTAATGCGATAGAAAACGCCTTACTCAAAGCGCCCCGATCAGATCATCGCCACACGTTGACCCACTGCCAGATGGCAGATGAATCTCAGTTCCAACGGATGGCGCAGCTGGGTATCTGCTCAAATCTATTTACCAATCATATTTATTACTGGGGTGATCAACATCTCGCGCTGACCATGGGTCCTGATCGCGCCAAGCGTATGAATGCGTGTGGAACGGCAAAGCGTCTTGGTGTGCCGTTCACTATTCACTCAGATGCCCCGGTCACTCCGTTGAGTCCGCTGTTTACCGCATGGTGTGCCGTCAATCGGCTGACCGCGAGCGGGCGTGTTCTGGGTGCCAACGAGTGTATTGATGTCGAAGACGCACTCAGGGCGGTGACTCTTGGCGCTGCCTTCACTCTCCACCTGGATCACCTCGTCGGCAGCATTGAGCCTGGGAAGTATGCTGACTTTGCGGTACTTGATGAGGATCCGACTGGCGTGCCCGTTGAGGTGTTAAAAGATGTGGCGGTCTGGGGGACAGTGATGGGCGGCGTGGCCTATCCGGGGGCACACAATAAATCCTGATTCGGTGATGCTCATGCAGCCCAAGACGTTGTTGCCTTTCACGGTGCTCGGGGGCTTTCTGGGCGCTGGAAAGACGACGCTTTTGAATCGTCTTTTGACACAAACACAAGATACCCGTTTCGCCGTTTTGGTGAATGATTTCGGTGCGTTGAATATCGATGAAGGCCTGGTGTCCCGGCATGACGGAAAAACTATTGCACTGTCTAACGGTTGTATGTGTTGCAGCATGGCGGATGGTTTTCTGAGTGCGCTCATGACGGTGATGGACCGCGCTGACGAGTTTGATCACGTGGTGGTTGAGGCTAGCGGCGTGGCTAATCCCAGGCGGATTATGGACATTGCGAAGCTCGATCCAGGCTTGATGCCGAATGGGTCGATTGTGTTAGTTGATTGCCCTCAGTTCCTGTCGCAACTTGAAGATCCATTGATCAATGACGCGGTGATCACTCAATTGGTAGAAGCGGACATCATCGTAATGAATAAGCTTGCACTGACAGATGCCGCGACCATCACCCGAGTCCATCGCAGGATCAATCAGTTAAACCCGGGTTGCCCGACGGTGACTAACGACGGTGAGAATCTTCTGCCGACTTTGTTGATGGGCGCGGACCATTGGGTCGATGCCAGTACAGCTGGGTCGACCCATCGGCCCGCTTCGGTAGTGTCGGCACCAAGTCACGACCACGGGGACACGCGCTTTCGCAGTGTGGTGCTTCGGCAGACGGAGCCCATTAATCGAGACGATTTCAACCGATGGGTAGAGGCATTGCCTCCATCGATTATCCGGGGAAAAGGGTTTATCGCTCTGGCAGAATCTCCCGGGGAAGCGTGGCTATGGCAGAAGGTGGGCCGGGCAACTGTTTTGGCGCGTTACTCTGCCGTTGAGGAGCTAGCATTGGCACTGGTTCTCATTGGTACCAGCGAGATGCCAGGGTATGACGACCCGAGTCTTAGCGGATTGTTCGTCAAGACCTGATCAGTGCCCGGCGGCTGGACCCCCTTCGGCGATTCAGCCGGCGGCTTTGACCAGGTGACAGGCGACGCGATGATGCCGGTCAATGTCGACAAGCGGGGGCGTATCGACTCGGCATCGGTCCTCGACCCGTGGGCAACGAGAGGCAAATCGGCAGCCGGGCGGCAGATGAATCGGATTGGGCGGGTCGCCGGAAATCATGATGCGCCGCTCCCGATTCCTCCGGTTAAGGTCTGCAGAGGGAACAGCCGATAGCAGTGCCTGTGTGTAGGGGTGTTTGGGGGTGTTAAAAAGGGATTCGCGATCGGCTTCTTCCAGTATCTTGCCCATGTACATCACCGCGATCGTGTCGCACATGTGCTGAATAACGCCGAGGTCGTGGGAAATAAACACATACGTTAACCCCAGTTCTTCTTGAAGTCGCCGCAACAGATTCAGAATTTGTGCCTGGACGCCAACGTCTAAAGCGGATACCGGTTCGTCGCAGATGACCAGGCTGGGATTAGACGCAATGGCTCGGGCGATACCGATTCTCTGCCGCTGGCCGCCGGAGAATTGATGCGGGAATAACCGCTGTTGGTCGCGGCGCAGGCCCACCTGATCGAACAATTCCCGGACGCGGTCATCGCGGCGGCTGGTGGATTCGATCGATAACCAATCAAGGGGCTCTCGAACAATCTTTTCTGCTCTCAGTCTGGGATTCAACGACGAATAGGGATCCTGGAAGATAAACTGCATGTGACGGCGTTCGTTGCGCAGTGCTTCGCCCCTAAGGCTGAGCAGATCGACTCCGTTCATATGGATCTGTCCGCGAGCCACGGGTAGCAGTCGGGCAACAGCTAACGCCAGCGTCGTTTTGCCTGAGCCGGATTCACCGACAATGCCCATGGTCTGCCCTTTGCGGACTGACAAAGTGACCCCATCGACCGCTCGAAGAAGAGACGGTTTAGCGAACAGACTGGAGCGTTTGAGCGTGAAAGACACCTCGACATCCTGCAGTGTCAGGAGGGTGGTCGATTCAACTGGGGTATCAGGCATCGACTCGGACCTTTGCGTCTTGAAGGTTCCAGCAGGCAGCGCTCTGGCTAGGCGTTATCTGGGTGACCTTCGGTTTCTCCTGCCAGCAGAGTGTTTCAACCCGATCACAGCGGGGTGCAAATAGACAGCCCATGAATCCAAAATCTGACAACGGTGGCACCATGCCCGGAATCTCCTGCAGATAGGGCCGTTCAGCGGACACGGTTTCCAACAGGTGCGGGACGCAGGCGATGAGTCCGCGAGTGTAGGGGTGACGCGGCCGAGTGAGAATATCGTCTACGTAGCCTTCCTCGATTTTGCGCCCGGCGTACATCACGACCACACGTTCAGCCATCTCAGCGACTGAACCCATGTCGTGTGTAATCAAAATGATAGCTGCTTCTGTTTCCTTTCCAACCGCCCGCATCAAATCAAATATCTGCGCTTGAACCGTGACATCCAGCGCTGTGGTGGGTTCGTCAGCAATCAAGACTTTTGGACGACAGGCAAGCGCGATAGCAATCATCACGCGTTGGCGCATTCCACCGGACAACTGGTGGGGATAGTCATTAATCCGCCGTGCCGGTAGAGGAATCTGCACCGCATCGAGCATCTCAATGGAGAGTGCCTTTGCCTGGCGGCGAGTAAGGCCTTGGTGTCGTCGCAGGGTTTCACCAATCTGCTCACCAACGGTAAATACTGGATTGAGCGAGGTCATGGGCTCCTGAAACACCATAGAGATCTCGTTGCCCCGAACTGCGCGCATTCGGGTTTCGCTTGCTTGCAGTAGATTTTCCCCTGCCAGACTGATGGAACCGCTAGCGACTCGCCCAGGCGGTGATGGGATCAGTCCCATGATGGCTAGCGCGGTCATACTTTTTCCACAGCCGGATTCACCGACCAGACTCAGCGTTTCACCCGGTGCTAAATCAAACGAGAGGTCATCGATGACAGGGGCAATGCCATCGCGTGTAGTGAACTCGACCGTGAGATTTTTAACAGATAGGAGTGCCGTCATGTTGAGCTCAGCGGTTTCTGAGTTTGGGATTCAACGCATCATTGAGACCGTCACCGATTAGAGATATCGACAGTACAGTCAGGAATATCGCCAACCCCGGATACATGATCGTGAAGCCGTGTAGGAGGATGTAAGGCCGGTTGTTGCCCATGATTGCGCCCCAGCTCATTACGTTGGCGTCACTGAGCCCAAGGAAACTCAAGCCGGCTTCGAAGAGAATCGCAAAGCCAATCAGCAATGCAGCTTGGACTATGATGGGCGGAAGCGAGTTTGGGAGTATGACTCTAAAAATGAGGTTCGTGTTGCTGGCACCGCTAGAGCGAGCGGCAGTGACGTACTCGAGCTCTCGAATCTTCAGAAACTCTGCCCGCGTGATGCGCGCCACACCAGTCCAACTGACGATGCCGATGGCAAAGGTGATCATGCCGAGTGAAGCACCAAACAAAGCCACTAGGACCATCGAGAACAACAGTGTCGGCAGCACCTGAAAAAACTCGGTGATTCGCATCAGGGTTTCTTCAATCCAGCCACGGTAGAAACCCGAAAGCGCCCCGAAAGTAATTCCTATAAAAACACTCAACAGTGCGGCCGCGCAGCCCACTGCGAGGGTTGCGCGGCCTCCGTGAATGATCTGGGCTAAGAGATCACGTCCCAGATAATCGGTGCCGAGCAGAAATCCCTTGGCCCCGGGAGGGCTAAATGGCGACCAGACCATTTCAAATGGGTCTGTTGGATAGAACCAGGGCCCAGCCAGCGAAACCACGACGATGATAAAGAGCATCGCGAGCCCGCTGAGAGCTGCCCGGTTTCCCGCAAACATTCGAGCCGTTTCTATCAAGGGGTGCTCTACACGGGCAGAGGTAGGCTGGAGTGATCGCTCCTGGATTGAATAATCTGTCACGGCATCAGATCTCGGAGGTTTCAGCGGTCTTGATCCGTGGGTCAATAATGCGATAGACCATGTCGGTTAGTAGGTTGGCAACGACTACAACCAGTGACGAGAAGAACAGTATTCCAAGAATCGTTGGTGTGTCGCGGGCAACGATCGCCTGAACCGCAAGCGTCCCAAGTCCAGGCCAACTGAACACCGTTTCTACCAGCACTGCACCCGACACGATGCCGGAGAATACCAGGCCGGCCGTGGTGACGACCGGCAGCAGGGCATTGCGCAGGGCATGTTTGAAAACCACCTGAAATTCAGAAAGCCCCTTGGCCTGTGCAGTACGAACGTAGTCTGATCCCAGAACGTCCAGCATGCTGGCCCGCGCCAAGCGGCTATAGAGCGCGATAAAAATTGAAGCGAGCGTCAACATGGGTAACACCAGGTGATGTAATACATCGATCATGTAGGCGAACCCTGTTCTTTCAACCGAAACGTCCACCATGTTGCCGATCGGAAATAAAGGAATCATCGATGCAAACAAGATGATGAGCATGATGCCCGTCCAAAATACCGGTGCTGCATAGCCAACGAGGGAAAGGATCGTGACGAAATGACTGGCAATCCCGTTCGGTTTCCGAGCTGCGATTACACCGAGTACTACGCCGACCAATATTGAGACAACTTGGGCGCTGATAATCAGCAGTAGTGTTGCCGGAAGTTTTTCAAGAATCAGCGTGGTAACGGGTTGGTTGTAATAGAAAGAGTAGCCCAAATCAAGTTGGGCAACGTTGTAGAAATATTTCAACATTTGTTCCCACAACGGAAGGTCAAGTCCGTAATCTTTGCGGATCTGGGCCATCACTTCGGCATCTAATCCACCCGCGTCCTGTGCGATGGTGTCGGCAACATCGCCAGGTGCCAGGTGCATCAACAGAAAATTCAACACCAGGACTGCAAGCAGCAATCCCAGGCCTAAGCCACATCGTTTTAGAGTGATGGCTAAAAACTGCATAACGCCCTTAAGAATGAAGTCCTGAACCCGAAACAGAAATGCCTGCTGCTAGGCAGCAGGCATTTCAAGAACCGCCTTAGATCCCGCCGAGGATCAATTCTTCAAATAGACCTCGTCCAGCGGTGAGCACGTACCCCAGATGGTTGCCGGTGGATTACCAACCTTCGTGTGATTGAAGATGGTGTGATAGGGCACGGTATCGGTGAAGTAGATGGGCACGTCATCGGCGATGATTTTCTGCGCGCTCGAGTAGAGTGCGATCCGCTTCTGCTGATCATTTTCCTGGCCGGCTTTGGTGAGTATCGCATCGACCTTCGGGTTGCAGTATTGCTGCGTATTTGACCAGATCACGCCTTTCTTTGCGTTGTCGCACAGGTAGGTGCGGTGCACGCCGATCACGGGGTCTCCCCAGTTAAACACCACGTCCACAGTCATGTCGAAGTCCCAGGTTGAAACCGTCTTGGCCCAGGCCGGAAACCCAGCAGAGGTTCTAACCGTTACATCGATGCCGATCTTTTTCAGCTGTGGTTTCATATATTCGGCCATGGGTTTGGCGCTGGGCCAACCGAAGTCAATTGTCAGCGGAAAACGCATGCCATCAGCATCGCGAGCGTAGCCTGCTTCATCCAGCATGGCATTGGCCTTGTCGATGTCGAGGTCGTAGCGCGCAACATTGGGTTCATGAAAAATACTGTCCGGGTGAATGCCGGTGTATGCGGGCCTTGATGTACCCATCATGACTGCGTTCACGAGAAAATCCCTATCGACGGCATAGGCAATTGCTTGGCGGACGCGTTTGTCGCTAGTGGGCTTCTTTTTGGTATTGAATGCCAGCCACGTTATCGGGCCGATCGCGGCGTAGCCTTGATCTGTTGCCGTCAGGTGCGGAACATTCTTGGAGTGCAGAATATCCTGTGGCGTCGACTCAAATGCAGACAGGTGGATTTCTCCATTCTCGCGTCCAAGAGAGCGAGCAGAGGGGTCTTTGATGATTCGCATCACGAGTTTGTCCAGGTAGGGACGACCCTTTATAAAGAAGTTTTCATTGCGCTCCATGATGATGTGTTGATCTCGCACAAACTCGACCAGTTTGAACGGGCCTGAACCCACAACGTCCTTAGAGTTGCGTGGGTGTTTTTTGGGGTCCTGGCCATCACCATAAATATGCTCTGGAATAATCGATCCAAGTTGCGAGGACAGCGCCAGCATGAGCGCCGGGTGTGGTTTCGATAACTTAAATACAACGGTGTTGGGGTTCGGTGTCTCTACGCTTGAGACTGCGCGGAACATGCTTTTAAAGGGATGATTCGTTTGGATCGTCTTGATCGAAAAGGCCACATCCTTCGAAGTGATAGGCGTGCCATCATGGAACGTTGCCCCCTCAACTAAATTGAAGGTAACCACCAGTCCATCGGCAGAGGTCTGCCATGATTTGGCAAGATAGGGACGCGCATTCCATTTGTCGTCAAAGCGAACCAAGGTTGCGAATAACTGGGCGCCCGGCTCACCGGTCGCGATGCCCGATTGCACCGCCGGATTAAGGTGCCTCGGTGTGGTGCCGATGGAGACCACCAGTGTTCCGCCATGTTTGGGTGTTTCGGCTTGCACACTCACGGCCGACAATGCCAGAAGCACTGCGCCAAACGCGCTTACCCATTGTTTTGTTAATCCCATTGCCTGTGTCCTCTGGTAGTCATAATAAGCTGTGATCAGCGTAGTGCTGATTGTTGTCATTCTTTACTTAATTGGATATCAATGCAACGAAAATAAGGGCCCCGAATGCATCTTTGGGCGTGCGGCGGACTGTGGGCCGGGAGTACTGGTCCATCTGGGACAGCGGGGGCGTTTCTGGCGACCACCCTTGAAGCGATCCCTTCGATGGTGAGGTGGTATTGATTTTTCCAGCAAGATGGTTAAATCACTCACAATGAAGGTCGGGCCCGGCGTGGTTGGCCTTGAGGCCCTAACCGGGGTCTCGTGATTGGCTGGGACTTTCTTTTGGCATTACCTGGATAAATAATCATCTATGACTCGCCCGACAAACAGCCTGGGTGATACATCCCTGCAAACCATTTGCGTACTGGGTCATCTGACGAATGACTGGGCACCGGCTGCCGTCTGGTTGCTGGCCCCTGCGATAGGATTGGCTTTTGATCTTCGCCCCTCTCAAGTCGGATTGTTACTGACGATCCATTCCATTGGTGCCTCACTGGCTTATTTCCCTGCGGGAGTCCTGGCTGACCGAATGCGTAACCAGGGGCGATTACTGGTTGGGACTTTTTGGTGGGTTACGCTGGGTTATTTACTCGCGTCCCAGGCCCCGGGATTTTGGTCGCTGGCCATCTTGCTGGGTGTGGCTGGCATGGGGGATGCGGCTTGGCACCCCATTGCTACGGGAATGCTGGTACGGCAAATGCCGAAGCGAAAAGGGCAGGTCCTGGGTGTGCATGCGGTCGGTGGCACCTTGGCCGAGGTGTTGTCACCGCTGCTGGTAGGTTTTCTGTTGGCTACGATGGACTGGCAAAGTGTGCTACAGGTCTCGGTTATACCCACCGCATTAATGGGCGTTGTCTTTACCGTCTTGGCGGGAAGAATTCCGCAGCGCCATGCGAGTTCGGCGATCTCACGCGCCGATCTGGTGACGTTTGTTCGACAGTGGCGCTCGGTGCGCGGTCTGTGTCTCATCGGCGGCCTTGCGACTTATAACATGGCGTTGTTTGCGTTAATGACGATGTCGCCCCTGTTCGCGCAGAGGGGCCTTGGCCTCAGCCCGGCGCAAACTGGCGTGGCCTTCGCGTCGGCCATGTTGCTCGGCTCCGTGGGTCAGCCGCTTATCGGGCGACTCTCTGATCGCACCGGGCGGGTCGGTATTTTTGCAGTGGGCTCTGTCACGGCAGCGGCCCTGACCGCCGGGGCGCTAGTAATCGACTCTCCGCTGGGGACGATCACTTTACTAACCGGGGCAATGGG
Organism: uncultured Gammaproteobacteria bacterium; assembly: GCA_905612355.1. GTDB lineage: Bacteria > Pseudomonadota > Gammaproteobacteria > Arenicellales > UBA868 > UBA11791. Next base: position 10,760 of record CAJQRU010000048.1, on the reverse strand, counting down.
TGTGCTGGTGGCCATTCGTTCGAGTGTGCTGGCCATGGCGGTAGATTACGTCAGGGGACGGGAGGCGACAGCGCTGGGTTTCATTTTTGTAATGCTCGATGGGGTGGGCGCACTGGGCGCGGTTCTCGCAGGTTTCGTTGGGGACTTTAGTTTGCATTACAGTTTTGTTCTCGCGTCCGGTTTGTCGTTAGCAAGCGTAGGTATTATCACCGTCGCATTGCGAAAAAACAGCGGTGACCTTCACGGGTGAATCGACAATCAACAAGCGTTGGTTCGTTGGGTCGGTGCATTATCAATCCTGCTGCTGGCACAACGCTGCGAATACTGGACGGATCAGGAGTGGTGTCGCAGGTTTCGTCCTTGCTAGTGCAGGGGGCCTTTAGCGGTCGCTCGGAAAACGCCCCAGTGATTGGAAGTTACCCGGGTTTTACTGGGCTGCGTTATCTACACTCGATGAGAGCTCGTGCATTGTTAACGTATAAAATCAATGAACACTGACCTCAGTATGGTTTTGGATAGTTCGCCTGGTTGACTATGATCAAGACCCTCACATTTCAAGGTGTTTTCATGGTCGGATTGATATTGATTGGTTAAACCCCGGACCGATTCACCTGACGCGCCTTAATGATTCGGTTAACCTGAGAGCGAGCATGCAAATCACCAACATCAAAGCATTCCCCATTTCCTATCGAGTGCCCGAAGGGGAGAATGTTCGGTTGGGAATTGGGCTTGCAGTGAAGCGCGACGCCGTGCTCATAAAAGTAGAAACGAGCGAGGGTGTTACAGGTTGGGGGGAGTCCCACCATGGAAGGTGTCCCGGGGCGATCGCTAAGCTGATCGACACTACGATCAGCGAATTGGTGGTGGGTATGGATGCGCTTGATAACGTCGGAGTTTGGGACAAGATATACAGGATGCAACTTGCCAGTCACGGGATGGGGTATGCATCGGCCATGGCCTTAAGTGGTTTGGATCTTGCCCTGTGGGATATTAAAGGCCAGGCGCTCAGTAGGCCGTTGTTTGAAATACTAGGCGGATCTCGTAAAGACATACCCGCGTATGCCGGTGGCATCGCGTTGGGCTGGCAAGAGCCGGGGGCTCTGGCGGAGGAGGCCATGGAGCATCTGGCAAGCGGATATAAAGCCATTAAATTGCGTGTTGGTGACAATATTCGTGTTGACTCGGACAGGGTGACTAAAGTTCGAGAATGCGTTGGTGATGAAGTGGATATCTTGGTTGATGCCAATACCGGATATTCACTGGGGCAGGTTAGGAAGATCATGCCGGTTCTTGAAGAGTTGGGTGTCGGGTGGCTTGAAGAGCCTTTCCCGGCAATGGATTTTCATAACTACCGGTTGGCAGCGACCTATGGCGGTGTGCCGATTGCAGCAGGAGAGAATCATTTCACGCGTTACGAGTTTGCCCGGTTAATTGAAGACGCCGCTGTTAGCTACGCGCAACCGGACCTATCAAAAACCGGCGGCATGACGGAGGCGGTCAGAATTGCCGCCTTAACATCCGCCTGGAAAATACCCATTCACCCGCACACCTCATTGACTGGAATCAATATGGCGGCCTCTATCCACTTGTTGTCAGCAATTGACAACGGGGGTTATTTTGAAGGGGACGTGACGCGCTATAACCCATTTCGTGATGACATGGGCCAAAGGCCGTTTAATATTAGTGGGGAGGGTTTTGTCTCTGCCCTCGAGGCGCCTGGCATCGGTATCACTATTGACGAGAAGTTTCTCGCTAAATATCCTTTGATCGAAGGCCCTTGCTACGTTTGATTGCTCGACCGCTGCTGTGTTTCTTGTACAGTGCGAGAAAGGAACGACAACATCGGTTAACTCGGGCACTCCATCAACGTAGTGCCCGAGGATCACTCACCGGAATTAGAACAACAAGATGACAAACTCAAGCGAAAGTTTTGATTACATCGTTGTGGGTGGGGGCTCGGCGGGTTGCGCATTGGTTAATAGACTATCCAGTAACCCGACGAACAAAGTGCTCTTGCTTGAAGCGGGGAGTAAAGGCCATTTTTTATCAAGAGTGCCTGTGAGTTTCTCGTTGTTGATTGATAACCCAGCCGCCAACTGGTGTTACCGCTCAGAGCCCGAAGCGGGGACTAATGACCGGCAGATCCCGATCCCTCGAGGCAAGCTTCTGGGGGGATCCAGTGCGATCAACGGTCTCGTCTACGTGCGCGGTCAGCAACTCGACTATGACACCTGGGCGCAATTAGGTAACCGCGGTTGGAGTTACGCCGATGTTTTACCTTTCTTTAAGAAGATGGAGTCCTTCGAGAAAGGGGAATCCGAGTATCGCGGAAGGTCAGGGCCACTGCTTGTTACCGAAGTAGTTGACCAAAATCCAATTTATGAACAATTATTCAAAGCGGGCAGGGCGCTTGGCATTGTCCGCAATGATGACTACAACGGTGCAGATCAAGAAGGTTTCGCTCGAGCCCAAACAACCATCAGTGATGGGCGAAGAATGAGTGCAGATTTTGCCTATCTTCGACCGATTCGGCGGCGCAGAAATCTGACGATAAAGACCAGGGCGCTGGTTACCAAATTACTCTTTAATCAAAAGGTTTGCGTTGGGGTGGAAGCGATGATTGGCAAAAGCATCGTTACATTCGAAGCCCGAAAAGAAGTGATTCTCAGTGGTGGGGCAATCAACTCGCCCCAGATTCTGGAGTTGTCGGGGGTAGGGCAACCTCAAATTCTGGAAAAAAATAATATTCCACTTGTGCAGGCGATTAACGGGGTCGGTGAAAGCCTCCGCGACCATATCGCCCCAAGGCTGGTCTTCCGTATCACGAAACCCGGTATTGCGTACAACGATGCCGCCCGAGGAATGAACCTCCTAAAAGAGATCCTGAAGTATGGAATTAATAGAAGTGGGTTTCTAAATTTGCCCTCAGCGCCCGTACTTGGCTTTTTTAAAACCCGAACAGAACTGGCGGGGCCTGATATTCAGGTCCATTTTATTCCTTATCGTGTGGTGCTCGAGAATGGCAAAAGAAAGCTCGGTGAAGAGCCGGGTATGACTTGTACGGTCAATCAGAATCAGCCGGAGAGCGTGGGGTCTGTGCACATCAAATCGCCAGATCCACAGCAACATCCGGCAATCAGATATAACTTTCTCTCTTCTAGACTTGATATTGACACGTTGGTCGCTGGGGTCCGATTAGTTCGAGACATTATGAACACTGACGAAATGCAGATGTACTGCGGTGAGGAGATGTCCCCTGGGAGTGATTGTTCTTCAGATGAGGATATTGTGGCATTCATCCGCAATAAAGCTGAGACCGTCTACCACCCGGTCGGCAGCTGCAAAATGGGTAAGGATGCCAAATCAGTCGTCGATGAGAAGTTGCGTGTTCACCAGATTAAGAATCTGCGAATTGCGGATGCATCCATCATGCCGACCTTGACCTCGGGCAACACCAATGGTCCGTGCATGATGATTGGGGAAAAATGTGCAGATTTCATTATGAATCACTGACGGGCGCTATCTCGGTGATGTACGGGGCCACAGAATTATGTTGACTCGGTTGGGTTCGAATTTTCCCCAGGATGGTGACTCATGTCGTTGAAGGTGGTCGGCGTTGGCGCTGGGTATTTTTCTCACTACCACTACGATGCATGGCAACGAATCGGTTGTGTGGACTTGGTTGCTATCTGTGATCTCGATTTGACGCGAGCCGATGCCACCGCAAAACGTCATGGGATTCCATTGGTGTTTGACCAATTTTCTGCCATGTTGGATGAAACAGAGCCGGATATCATCGATATCATCACGCCGCCGGAGTCGCATAAGGAACTACTAAGCATCGCTCTCGCTGCAAATGCCGCAATCATTTGCCAGAAACCCTTCGCGCCAACGTTGGCCGATGCCCGACGCATGGTGGCCATGGCAGAGGCCAAGGACAGACCTTTTTTTGTTCACGAGAACTTCCGCTTTCAGCCGTGGTATGTAGAAATTAAAGCGTTGCTTGATCGTCACGTGATCGGTACGCCTTATTCAGTGAGTTTCAGGCTTCGCCCCGGGGATGGGCGTGGCCCGAATGCTTATCTCAGCCGGCAACCCTACTTCCAGCGAATGGAGCGTTTTCTTGTGCACGAGACCGGTGTGCACTTTGTTGACACATACCGTTACCTCTTCGGCGAGGTGAAGCGTGTATACGCGGATCTGCATCGACTCAACCCGCACATCTGTGGCGAGGACGCTGGGATTATTCTCTTTGAATTCGAAAAGGCGGGTAGAGGTCTCTTGGATGCCAATCGCCTCAGCGATCATCAGGCGGTGAATACTCGTTTGACCATGGGTGACATGCTGATCGAAGGGGCAGAGGGTGTGTTGCGACTCGATGGGAATGGTCGGCTGTTCTCGCGAGCGCCGGGCGGGGTCGAGAGGGAACATGAGTACAGTTGGAGCGATGAGGGTTTTGCCGGTGACAGTGTGTACGCCTGCCAATCACATCTGGTTGAGTGTGTCGAAGCAGGGAAGTCCTCGCCAATCTCAGCTCGCGAGTATCTGCGTAATCTTGAAATCGAAGAGGCGATTTACGAATCGAGTCGTAGCGGAGTCCGGATCTCGGTTTGAAGGTGTCGACCGCCAAGCGGTGCCTTGATGATCACGGATTGCGGGCAAGCGGACGATGCCGTCGCCGAGGTCTTGATCGGCACGTGGGTCGAACAGTTTGACACTGAGTTAATGAACCTCGCCGCGACTCAGTAGCTGCGTTCGCGTATCTGGGAGATTTTTGAGAGAACGCCATCTAGCAGTTGTTCGGTCTGATCCTCCATCTGGGCATCGCCAGCGCCAATTGGCCGAAGGATGAATTTCGAGATGCCGTGATCGGCATAGGCCTGTATCCGTTGCAGTATTTCGTCTGCACCGCCCACCACAAACCCGCGGCTGGCTGCATGCCCCGTGCGTTTTTCGAAATCAGCCGCCATTTTTCTTACCGGTTCATCCCGCCAAGAGCCAAAATGAATACCGAAGCCCACACCGAAATGATCCGCATCAATGCCTCTTTTGTGTTGGTTAGCACTGGCAAGAATTTTGTCAACCACTTTTCCCGCTTCTTCAGGCGTTTCAGCAGCCGCTTGCCAGCCCGTTCCATACGCAGCAGTTCGAGCGATAGCGGCCTGTGAACTACCACCAATCCACAGCGGCAATGGAGTCTGCGTTGGGCGCGGTCTGATCGTAGCCTTATCGTAGCGAAAGTATTCGCCATCGAAAGTCACGTCATCCTCGACCCATAGACGAGTCATGACCTCTAGTGCTTCGTTCATGCGCTGGCCTCGCCCCACGGTCGCCGTCCCCGACGCGACGAAATCTCTCGATCGATTACTCCCGAGTCCAAAGGCGGGCAGTAAGCGTCCACCCGACAGATAATCGATGGTTGCACATTGTTTAGCGGTTTGCAGTGGATCGCGTAATCCCATCGACGCCACGTTCATGCCGAATTTTATCTTCTCGGTGGCGCCCGCCAGCCCCGCCATGACGCTCATGCACTCAAGAAAGGGATCTTTGGAAATAAGACGATCCGTTTGCCACAGAGAATCAACGCCGGCCTGGTCGCATCGTTTGACCCATCGCCAATAACCTTTCGCACTTGAGAAGGTGTATGTCGCTAAGCCGAATCCAATGCCAATAGTCATCGCGAATACTCCTGCCAGTCTTGACGTGAATAGGTCTTATCTAAAGAGGAGTATAGGTCGCGAGTCAAATGGCTCGCCGGTCATCTCGTTTGTCGGGCCGCTCGCAGTTACCGAGGTGGGAGGCTGCCTGGGTCATTAGGTGACTGTTGCCCTGGTTTTGTATTTTGGCTGATCCCATAGTCGATTTGAGATGACTTCCTCAAGGTGGGTCGCTGCCGTCATGACATCATGTTCGTCAATGTACAGTGGGGCAAAGCCAAACCGCATGTTGTCTGGCGCTCGAAAATCACCGATGACACCACGTTCGGCCATTGCCTGGATGACGCCATAGCCTTCTTCAAAGCAAAAGGACACCTGGCTACCTCGTTCTTGGGCATTGCGCGGACTGTTGAGGGTCAGGCCAGGACATCGGGCTTCGACTTCTCTGATAAATAGTTCACATAAGGCAATTGACTGTTTTCTCACCTGTTCGATCGTGACCAGATCCCAGATATCAAGCGCCGGTTCCAGGCACTTGAGGGCAATGACGGGTGGGGTTCCCACGCGCAGGCGTTCAATACCCCGTGCCGCACGGTAGTCGAGCTCAAAGTCGAAGGGAGCGGCATGGCCGAGCCAGCCAGAAAGGGTCGGGTGAATCTTATTCACATACCGAGGACAGACGTAGATAAACGCGGGAGCGCCTGGTCCGCCATTGAGATATTTGTAGGTGCAGCCCACTGCAAAATCGACATTCGAGCCCGCCAGATTGACTGGAAGCGCACCTACGCTGTGCGCAAGATCCCAGAGTGTGATGACGCCATGTGCGTGAGCGGTGGCAGTCAAGGCCTTCATGTCGTGTTTGCGACCCGTGCGATAGTCGACCTCGGTCAGCATTAAGACGGCAACCTGATCATCAATGTAATGACTGACGTCCTCGGGCGCGACAGTTTTTAACGTGTGCTCCCGGTCAAGCGTCTTGATAAGACCTTGGGCTATATAGAGGTCTGATGGAAAGTTTCCGCAGTCCGACAGGATAACTTTCCGTCCAGGGTTTAGCGCTAATGCCGCCGCCAGCGCTTGGTGTACTTTGATAGACAATGTATCGCCCATGATCACCTGACCGGGTTCGGCACCGATCAATGGTGCGATGCGATCACCAATTTGTGTTGAAAGCGACATCCAGCCGGCATCATTCCAGCCTTTAATTATCTGTTCTCCCCACTCGTTCCTCATCATGGTCGCGACGTGTTGCCTGGCCGCGAGCGGCATAGGTCCAAGGGAATTACCGTCGAGATAGACGACGTTCCTTGGCAGGTGAAACAAGGTTTTGGTGTGAGAGAATGGGCTCAATAGTGATTGCCCCTTTCATACCCCGGCGTTGTACACTTTACTTAACATGATGGTCTTCCTTAGCTATGGTAACTGGCTCTAGTGCATGGGAGAAAATATTTTTAACCGCTATCTCTTCACCCAGCTCATTCCAGTTAATTTACCCATCACGGAGAAACTCATGAGTCGCGTGCAATTAGCTATTAATGTAGATAATCTGGATGAGGCCATCGTGTTTTATTCGAAGCTGTTTGCGACGACGCCGGCAAAAACCAGGCCGGGGTATGCGAATTTTTCAATTACCGATCCACCACTTAAGTTGGTTTTGTTTGAGAACCCCGGCGATGGAGGAAGCATTAACCACCTGGGAGTTGAGGTGGAATGCGTCGAAGAGGTGTTAACGACAGAAAAACGACTGGTGGACTCGAATTTAATCACCACAGGCATCGATGAGACTCAATGTTGTTACGCCGAGAAAACGGAAACATGGGTTAATGGTCCCGACGGTGTTCGTTGGGAGTGGTATGTGAAGCACGCGGACTCGGAGCAGTTTGAGAACAAAATTCTCGAACGATCTGCTTCTGAGGCAGAGTGCTGTTCGTGAAAGCCTCCTGTAGTCGAAATCCATTGTGTAATCCTGCCGGGTCTTTCAACTGAGTTTCTCGATGCGTTCGATGTTTGCTGCCAAAGCACATCTAGAATGCCGGAGTGATCATTATCATGTGGCGACCTATCTTTCTGAAGGCACGATGAGCCGACTCGCTTTACTTTAAATAAGAAACAATCACTGGACCGCGTTGCTGTTTTATCAATGACATATTTTGTCGATGCGATAACGCATTCGGTCAAATCCTACTGGGTGTTCATTAGGGGGTGGTCACAGAAGTTCCGAGTGATCTAGGTTAATGGCAGGATCAAGAAATACGAGTTTTTCGGAACAACATAGGACGTATCCACTTCGCTTCGGTTCAAAGGGAATTTATAAATGAACTCTAGACTTCAGTACACGCGTTTTGTTGCCAAAGCGTTTCCATCAAGGGGCGATCGGCCTCGCGAGCTGACGAGAACTATGGCTGCCCACCCCTTAAGTTTTCAAGAGTTGCCTTATGATCCGGAGTACACGCTTTACAACAAACGTCTCACTCCTGAATCACTCAACCATATGACGGATGATGACATGTACTGGGCGGTGCGCACTGGCGTGATTCTTCGTCACACGGGAGAACTACCGATTGAAATCAGCGGACCAGATGCCCAGACGTTGCTCAATCGAGTGTTTACCCGGGATATCAGCAAGGTCAAGCCAGGGCGCTGCAGTTATCAGTTTGCGTGTTACCACGACGGTGGAATGATTAATGATGGTGTGTTGTTGCGTTTAGCTCACGACCGTTTCTGGATGGCGCAGGCAGACGGGGAGTTGTTTGCCTGGTACAGGGCGCATGCGGTGGGGCTTGATGTTCGTATTCATGATCCCGACGTTTGGGTCAGTCAGATACAAGGCCCACATTCCCTGGATTTCCTGCAGGTTGTGCTTGATGGGAAGTATCCTGAACCCTTTAAGTACTTTGATTGCGCCACAGTTACTATTGCCGAGCAAACCGTGGTGATCAGTCGGTCGGGTTTCACCAATGAACTTGGCTGGGAGATTTACATGTCACCGGAAATTGATTTCGACAGACTCGGTGCGCATCTGCTCAAGGTAGGAGAAGCATTTGATATGCCATTGACGGCGATACCTGTTTTTCGGGCGCGGCGTATCGAGGCGGGACTGCTGAGCGCGGGTTGTGATTTTGATCAGACTACAACGCCCTATGCCGTAGGACTTTCGGATTTTGTCGACCTGGATAAGCCTGATTTTGTTGGGCGAGAGGCGTTACTGACTGCGCCAAAAGACTGTTTGACATGGGGTATGCGTGTGGATGGGAGCGTTGCCTCACTGGGGCGTGGCATCAGGATCGACGGCAATAGGGTCGGTCGGGTCTCTTCAAGCGCATGGTCGCCTTATTTGGAATGTGGAGTGGCGATTGTGCGTATGGATCAGGTAGAACAGGGACCGGATACCATGGTGCTGGTGGACTGTATCGATGAACAGTCCCACGAGGCTGTATTGTGTCGCATGCCTTTTTACGATCAAAAGCGCGAGATCCCTCGCGGTAAGTTGGTGGCTATTCCTGAGCGCAAGTAGTAGAGAACGAAACAGTGCAATTGTTGATTTCGGCGCAATCCTCCAGCAATGTATCAAGTTGAATTGACCGAATCGTATTGTCCGGCACAGGCTGACGAGGTTGTGCTGGAGGTAACGGTCGGCGATGCACTCCGGGAAGCCGCCCGTGCCCGTCCTGATACCCTTGCGTTGATTGAGATTAACGCTTCGGGTAAACGGGGGTCAGTACTCAGTTATCAAGAATTACTCAATCGTTGTGAGGTTTTGGCGCAAGCGCTAACGAGTCGCTTTTCAAAAGGGGAGCGCGTGGTGGTGTGGGCGCATAACGTCGCCGAATGGTTAGTGATGGAGTATGCCTGTGCATTGGCTGGCGTGGTGCTGGTAACGGCCAACCCATCCTTGCGGGCGAAGGAGCTCCGGTATGTTCTCGAACAATCAGGCGCAGTGGGGTTGTTTCTGGTAAAGGATTATCGGGGCAACCCGATGGGTGTGATTGCTGATGAGGCGGTAAAGGGTCTTAATCTTAGAGAAGTGACATACCTCACCGATCAGGGCGCCATGTTGCGTGGTGGTGGCTGTTCTCATGCGCTTCCCCAAGTCGAACCGGGCGATCCATTTCAGATCCAATACACTTCCGGTACGACGGGTTTCCCCAAGGGGGCGGTTATTCACCACCGTGGTTTATTCAATAATGGGAGGTTCGTCGCAGGCCGGGCATTGATGCACGAAGGCAGCGTGCTGGGAAATTTTATGCCGATGTTCCACACCGCCGGCTGCGGTATCGGTGGCATGGCGGCGCTGGCGTACAAGATTCCGATGGTATTGTTTCATCGGTTCGATCCGGACGAAGTGGTACGGGTTATTGAAGAAGAGGGCATCACTACCTGCTTTGCGGTACCTACGATGCTGGTCGGCATGCTTGAAGCATTGCAGCGCTACTCACGCAACATGAATACCATGGAGTTGATTATCTCCGGTGCTGCGCCGGTAGCTCCAGAGTTGGTTCGCGCTGTCAGGGCGGCGATGAACTGCCAGTTTGAGACTGCGTTCGGGCAGACCGAGCAGTCGCCGGTCATTTGTCAGAATTGGGCGGATGGCACACCTGATGATATCTCGTTTAGTGCCGGACAACCGTTGCCGCAGACAGAGGCATCTATCCGTGATCCCGAGACCGACGCAATATTGCCCGTCGGTCAGGTGGGCGAGATCTGTGCCCGTGGGTATGGCGTAATGCTTGGTTATCACGACAGGCCCGAAGCGACAGCACAAGCGATCGATCAGCGTGGTTGGTTGCATACGGGCGATCTCGGCACTATGGACAGTCGGGGAGTAATCCGTATTACAGGCCGTATAAAGGACATGATCATTCGCGGTGGAGAAAATCTTTTTCCTACCGAGATCGAAAATGCACTTCTGGAACACTCGAGCGTCGCAGAAGTGGCAGTCGTTGGACTGCCTGATTTGAAGTGGGGAGAAATCATTGGCGCTTTTGTGCGCTCGGAGGACAATCGGCCCATTGACGTTGGGATGTTAAGACAACATACCCGGCAACTTCTCTCTCCTCAAAAAACCCCCGTTGTCTGGTGTCAGGTAGTCGAATTTCCGTTAAC
>CAJQRU010000047.1 GCA_905612355.1 uncultured Gammaproteobacteria bacterium | reverse complement strand
GTTGTAGTTTTTCATAGCCATATCGAATCGACTTTTCGTTGATGTGATGTATCCATTTACTTCCGCATCATCATTATTTGCCTGTGAGATGTCGTATCTTATTTTGTGTCCAGTAATATTCAACTTTGATCCAGCGATTGCCTAAACCACAACCTACTATCAACCCACACACGAACACCAAGATAGTCCAATGATGTCCATCTAAATCCAGTGTTTCTGACGGTAGAATTGACGGTAACTTTATGGATGTACGGTAGTTTCTGCTTGTGTTTCAATCACTTATAAGGCAGTTCTAGGTCTGCACGGCCCACCATATTTCAAGCACTTAGAGTGTTTTGAAAAAGGGTGTGCGCCAAATGAACCCGATCCCGCCAAACTCATAGCCGTTTTCAAGCAATATGACCCCTGATACTCATTATCTGTCCTCCCAGAACTATCATAACGGGTGGACCAACTCAGTGTGGGAGGATCAGTAGAGCTACGGTTGACACAACAATATCTATATGGGTATAAGCCAGTGCAGGTGGAATATTTCCCACCTGCTTGACTGCTGGGCCTATCCCCACCTGCTTGACTGCTGGGCCTAAAGGAATCACTTAGCTAATTCAATGGAGAATTAAGGGGCAATGAAGAATACATACAGGTTTCGCACAATATTGGCGGTTTTGCTGTTCTCGTTGATTGGGGGTGTCGTACACGCGCAGGTGGCCAAGATAGGCATCATGGTGCCTTTGACCGGCGCGTTCGGGGCCGATGCGGAGGACGTCGTACAAGCGGCGCAAATGGCAGTTAACGACCTCAATAAAGCGGGCGGGGTCGCCGGCCATTCGCTCGAATTGGTCATTGCTGATACGGTTGATCAGCGCGCCGACGCTGTTACCACCGCGTTCCATAAGTTGAGTAATACTGAAGATCTGAACTTCATCATGACGGCCTACGCCAGCACCTCCAACTTCGAGATCGATTTGATGGCGGAGATCGGTATGCCGTACTTGATCTCGGCTAATGCCGCGCAAACACGTGCCATTATCTCTCCCAATCCCGAGAAATACGGCACGGTTTGGTCTCGCGTTCCGACGTACGACGCCTACGAGACTGCGCTGCCGGAATTGATGGAGGCTTACGACAAAGCTGGCTTGCTCAGCCTGCGCGACCGGAAAGCCTTCATCATCAGCTCGGATGATCCCTATGGCACCACCATCGCCACCGGCATGACCGCCCATTTCAAAAAACTCGGTTGGACGGTCACCGGTGAAACCGTGCCCTTTGCCTCGGTAACCGACTGGCGTGGCGTGTTGGCGAAGATCCGCCAAAATGAGCCGGATATCGTGGTCGTGACCGATTCGGCGCCGCCCAACAACGCCGCCTTCATGAACCAATTCATGGAGAACCCGCCCAATTCGGTGCTCTTCCTACAATATGGTCCGTCCGTGCAAGAGTTCCTGGAACTGACCGCCTCAAACTCCACGGGCGTGATCTACAACATGCTGGGCGGTGCCATCGACTCCAAGGAAGAAGTGATCACGATCCGTAAACGCTACGAAGAGGAATACGGGCACCCCGGCGGTTACTTCGCCGTCGTCGCCTATGACCAGGTCATGATTTACGCCAAGTGTCTGGAAAAAGTCGGAGACGCAGCTGATCGTGCAGCCATCGGCAAATGTATCGGTGGACTGGAAACGGAAACGTTGGCCGGCTTTCTTACCTTCGATCAAAAGACGCATCTGGCCATGCAAGGCCCGAAATTTTATCCCATCCAGTTCTACCAGATCTGGGAGGGCGAACGTATCCAGATTGAGCCCGGACATTATGCCACTGGCACCTTCCAGCTTCCGCCCTGGATGCTGAAGTAGGCGCCTCTACCCTAAGCCCCTCCCGCGTCATGAGGGAGGGGCTTTAACGCGAAATAAGCAGTCAATAGACTCCTGTCTCGCTTTGTGGGGCCGAGGAGAACTGGGGCATGGGGGGCAAATGGTCGCACTGCTATCCGTCAGTAAAGTCACCAAAAAGTTCGGCGCATTGGTCGCTGTTGACGATGTCAGCTTCGAAGTCGGCGAGGGTGAAATTTATGGCATCGCCGGGCCCAATGGCGCCGGCAAAACCACGCTCTTCAATCTAATAACGGGCATTCCCTATCATGCCGACGCGGGCGAGGTGCGTTATCGGGGTGAAGTGATCTCTCAGCTCTTGCCGCATAAAATTTACGAATCAGGCATTGCGCGCACTTTTCAGAAGGAAACTGCTTTCGATACCCTTACCGTCCAGGAAAATGTGCGTATCGGCGCGGTGTTCGGCACGAATCTCGCGGTTGAAGACTGCGGATCAGCTGTTGAAGAAGCCTTGGACAACCTCGACCTTAGCGAAGATCGTCACCGGCTGGCCGGTGAACTGTCTCTTTATGGTAAGAAGCGCCTCATGATCGCCTCGGCCATCGTCAGCAATCCCAAAGTCTTGATGCTGGACGAACCGGCCGGGGGGCTGAATCTGACGGAATTAGACGAGCTCGAATCTCTCATTAAACGCCTGAGCGATGGCGCCATGACCATCATCATCATTGAACATGTCTTACCGCTGCTTTTTGGTGTCTCCAACCGTGTCTTAGTGATGGACTTTGGCAAGCGGTTGGCGGAAGACTCGCCAGGAGCGCTGGCGCGTGACGATGCCGTGATCGAGGCTTACCTCGGTCAACGAGGGAAGGAGGCCTTCCATGCTATTTCAGGTTGAGAATCTCACCTCGGGCTACGGCAAGATCGATGTCGTTCGGTCGCTGTCGCTGCACGTTGACGAAGGAGAGCGTGTCGGCCTCTTCGGTCCCAACGGTCATGGCAAGACGACGCTGCTGCGGACCGTCTCCGGACTAATTCCCGCTAAGTCGGGCTTGGTTGTTTTCCGAGGCGAAGACATTACCGGAGCTGATCCGCACAAGATCGTCGAAAAAGGTCTGATTCATGTACCGCAGGGGAATCAACTGTTCCCGGAAATGACGGTTCAAGAAAACCTCACGCTGGGCACTTTCGCCACCCGCACGGACAAAGGCAAGGCCAGCAACTTTGAGAAGGTCTTTGCGCTGTTTCCGCGTCTGAAAGAGCGGCTCAGCCAGCGCGCCCAAACGCTTAGCGGCGGCGAGCGTCAGATGCTGGCCATCGGCGTCGGCCTCATGGGCATGCCGGAGCTGCTGATCCTCGATGAGCCGAGCGTGGGGCTGGCGCCGATCATCAAGGAAGAGTTGGCGCGCGCCATCGGTGAAATCGCTGACAGCGGCGTCACCATGATCGTGGTCGACCAGGATGTCGAGCTCTTGCTGGGCATCTGCGAGCGACTCTACCTCATCGAAAAGGGAAGTGTTTCGCTTGAGACAACGGATGTCTCACAGGTTAATCAGGCCGAGATCCTAGAGATGTATTTCGGAAAGGTAACCTAATGACTCTGGAAGCGATGGCCGCGATTATCGCGAGCGGGCTGGTGTCCGGGTCGCTGTACGCCCTGATGGCGAGCGGATTGTCGCTTGTTTGGGGCACATTGCGCATGTTCAACTTTGCCCACGGCGTGTTGGTGATGATCGGCGCCTACTCCGGCTGGTACATCTCGGACCGCGGTGGATTGGCCAAGGTCTTGCAGCCATTGGGCAAGAAAATCACCAAGAATAGTGAAGACTGGGGCCTGATGGGCGACATCTTGTACCCGCTGGGGGAGTGGATCCTGTCCATCAAAAGTGGCTTCGGCCTGGGCATTGGCGTGCCACTGGCCATCGTCTTTTGCGGCATCGCCGGATACGTCATTTATGTGCTCCTGGTCAAGCCTTTCGTCGGCAAACCCAACGCGGATCTAATCGTTATCATCACAACTATCGCCGGCGCCAGCTTCATACAAAACGGCGTGCAAGTTATTTTCGGCCCGCGCTACAAGAAACTGGATCGAATCTTGGAAGGCCGGCCATTGGAGGTCCTGGATACCGCCATCGGCTTACAGGAAGTCCTGATTATCGTACTGACGCCGGTTACGCTTCTGCTGCTCCACTTCTTTCTGAAACTCTCCAAGCTCGGACTGGCCATACGCGCCGTGGCGCAGAACGACGATTTCGCGCGGTTAGTCGGCATCAATGTGAATCAGATTTATCCGCAGACCTTTGTCGTAAGCTCGATGCTGGCGGGCCTGGCCGGGCTGATGCTGGGCGGCTTGTTCTTCATCTTGCCCACCATGGGTTCAGAACCTCTGCTGCGCGCCTTTGTGGTGGTGGTATTCGGTGGGCTTGGCAGCCTGCCCGGCACGATCGTTGGCTCTTACGTCATCGGCTTGATTGAGCAATCGAGCGCTTACGTCTTCTCGCTTTATTGGGCGCCGG
>CAJQRU010000046.1 GCA_905612355.1 uncultured Gammaproteobacteria bacterium | reverse complement strand
AAAACGGCACCATAGGGCGACTGACAACCCCACTGGACCCGCGCCGATAATCAACACGGCATCACCTGCCTGTAAACCTGCGCGCTTAACCGCATTGAGTCCAACCGCGAGAGGTTCCACCAAAGCACCGGCATGAAAATTAACTGCCTCGGGAAGGCGCAGGGTCTCGGCAACCCCCACACGTGTGTATTCTGCATACGCACCAGTCAAATTCGCACTGGCCCGGTTAATGACCATTGAACAGCGATACGAACGCCCAGCGCGGCAGGCTGCGCACGACCCACAGCCGATGAACGGCTGTGCCACCACCCGTTCACCTATTTGGAAATGGGCGCGAGCATGCTTTCCGACCTCAACCACTTCACCGGAGAATTCGTGCCCCATGACAGAATCCGCTACCAGATCACGCCAACCTGCAGTGGAATCGATACCTTGAGACCAATGCAGATCGGTGCCACAGATTCCACACGCCTTGACCTTAAGGATCAGATCATCTGGGCCCGGTTCGGGATCAACCACTTCTTCGATAACCAGTGGCACCCCCGCTTGCTTGAAAACTGCTGCCTTCATTGTCGCCTATGAATTACTGTGCAACTCAATAATATCGCCGTCACACACCAAATGCTCGGCACTGACCTGCTGGCCCGCAAACTGCCCACCGCCCCACAGTCGTGCAAACTTCAGTGAACTGGCGATATCCTTGTGTACCAGCCGTGCCACGTCGCGCACAGTTCCTCCTCGACGTACGGTAAACGGTTTATCAAGATCTGCCCGCTTACCAGGAATTCGAGTGTACACACGAACAATTTCCAGTGCATTGGCCAAAAATGGTCCCAATTGCTCCAGACCCTCACCGGTCTTCGCCGACACCGCCATTGCGGGAAAATCAGTGCCCAACAGTTCCTGCAACACTGCAACCTCGTCGGCCCCACCGAGATCTGCCTTGTTTGCCAGCATCAGGGTCGGCAGGTCGTTGCGAAACGGATCAGCGATAAATTCGTCTGACTCTGTCATTGTCCCATTGGTAGCGTTGTTGACCAACGCTGGCCCTGCGCTATCGTCCTGTACCACGACACCAGGCCAGCTTGGCAGCAAGCTGACCCTCCTCTCTGCCAGTCTTTCGAAGATCACCTGCACCTGTTCAACACAGTCCGGTTCAGCAGGATCCACCACTAACATTGCAGCATCGGCAGGTTGCAGCGCGTTGATGTACCAACTGTCCATAAAATCTGGGGACACCGGTGGTAAGTCGATCAATTGAAACTGAATATCCTCGAACGGCATCATCCCAGGTTGCGGCAGGTGGGTTGTAAATGGGTACACACCGATCCCCGCACCCGAGCCAGTCAACCGATCATGGAGACTCGACTTACCGACATTGGGTGCACCGATCAAACTAACCTGTGCAGCACCTTCGGCACGAATGACCTGAACCGGTCCAACACGGTGCGCCCCTTTCTTCGGGCCCGATAACTCATCTCTGAGCTGTTTGATTCGAGTCTTGATGTCGGCCTGCAGATTTTCTGTCCCCTTATGTTTTGGTATGGTGCGGAGCATTTCCTGCAAGCACTCGAGCCGCTCACGCGGCTCTCGTGCCTGGCGGTATTCCACCTCGGCTTTTTTGTACTCTGGACTAACGTTTGTTGGCATTGTCTACTGATCGTTCATTGTGATCGGTCTTTTCAATCCGCTGCCAGGGCAGCCTCAACAAAATCGAGCCGATCCTGTCCGAAAAACATCTCATCACCAACAAAGAACGTCGGTGCACCGAAAGCGCCACGTTTAACTGCCTCCTCAGTATTGCTTTTCAATGCCTCCTTCACATCCTGTGCTGCAATGGCGACGAGGAAGTCTTCGGCACCGATACCGATCGTACCCAACGCCTCAGCGATGATGGTTGGTTCATTCATGTCCTTTCCTGTCACCCACATGGCTGAAAAAATCGCCTCGATATATTGATCTAATCGCCCGTGCTGCTGGTAGGCCACAGCCCCACGCATCAACGCCAATGTATTTACCGGAAAGAATGGATTAAAAAGGAACGGCACTTCGTAGCGTCGCGCAAAACGCTCCAGATCGTCACCCATGTATCGTGACTTTGCCGGTACCATTGCCGGACTCACATTACCGGTTGCCTTAAACACACCGCCCAACAAGAACGGGCGCCAAAACACGGTGGCTCCATGCCGCTCCGCAATTTTGGGGAGTTGGGTCGCCGCCAGATAAACGGTCGGGCTACCAACATCAAAAAAGAACTCTACTGACTTCGACATCACCTCGCTCCCGATTCAGAATTTTTCCACCCACGGCCGCAGATCCATTTCGTGAGTCCACGCCGACCGTGGCTGACGGTGAATCTGCCAATAGACCTCTGCAATGTCGTCGGGATTGAGAATTCCATCATGTGCTTTCGTCGCATAACGTTGTGGAAACATGTTCTCGATCCACTCCGTGTCAATCGCCCCATCGATCACGACATGAGACACATGAATGCCCTGGGGAGAAAATTCTCGGGCCATCGATTGCGCCAGTGCACGCAGAGCAAACTTGGCCCCCGCAAAAGCTGAGAATCCAGACGCTCCCCGCAGACTTGCCGTAGCACCTGTAAACAAAATCGTGCCCTGCCCTCGCGGCAGCATATAGCGCGCTGCCTCCCGCCCGGTTAGAAAACCGGCAAAGCATCCCATCTCCCATACCTTGTAATAAACCCGAGATGTGGTTTCAATCACCGGGAATCGCACATTGCCGCCCACGTTGAAAACACACACCTCAACGGGCCCAATCTCGTTTTCTATGGTGGCAAACAATGTCGCGATCTGGTCCTCTTTGCGGCCATCAGCACCAAATGCTCTAACCTCACCACCTTCCTGCTCAATGCGCGCAACTAGCGGTTGGAGTTTGTCCACGTTTCTGCGACAAACACAAGCAAAGTACCCTTCCCGAGCAAACCGACGCGCAACCGCACCGCCGGTCGCATCACCGGCACCCATCACAACCACCACTTTTTTTTTGCTC
Source organism: uncultured Gammaproteobacteria bacterium (assembly GCA_905612355.1). Taxonomy (GTDB): domain Bacteria; phylum Pseudomonadota; class Gammaproteobacteria; order Arenicellales; family UBA868; genus UBA11791. Next base: position 1,929 of record CAJQRU010000046.1, on the reverse strand, counting down.
ATACCGGCTTATGAAGAAAGTTTCCGCATCACCAAACGCTCGTTTGGCTGAAACGTTCGACCCACTTTAGCCATCGGCCTGCCGTTGAGTTTGACGATGTCCGCCGTAAAATCGAATTGACCGCCAAGAAGTGCCGACCCCACACCATAGGCATCCGTTGGCACACCCGCGGCTTCAAAACGAGCGATTTTCCCCGCATCAAATCCTCCCGTGACTACGATACGAACATAGTCGAATCCCTCGTCATCGAGAGCTTTGCGGACATTCTCTACCAACTGACGATTTACTCCTGTCGGTGCGTCTGCTCCCAATGCCGCGGCCACAGAAACATCCACCAGCCGTTCCGAAGTGTCCAGCCGAACAGCCCATAGCCGCTCCTTGAGCGCACGAGCCACTTCAAGTGAGGTTTTAACACAATCATTTTCAAAGTCGACCAACGCAACCAAGGGCGTATCTGGAAATGTATCGGCGAAATGCTGTGTCGCCGCGACGGTGTCACCGTCGAAAGCGGCAATCAGTCCATGCGGAATCGTACCCGCACCTTTCATGCCCCACCATTCTCCCTGTGCGTCAGTCGACACCGATTCGGCACCACCAATGGAGGCCGCATAACCGTCCCCACCCTGCACCGCCCAGTGATCAAATCGGGCTGGGAAAAAAAACACCGGCTTTCCATTCGCCGCCTTGGTGACTCCTGAGACATTGGTCGCGATCCGGGTACGCCTTGCCAGAACGCCAAGATAAAGTGTCTCGAGATGGATGAACTCACCGATAGGTCCCTCGATCAGAAGTGAGGTTTCCATCGGTGCCACAGAATCGCCATCGCGCAGCGTGTAGACTTTGAGATCCTGCGCATGACTGACCCATTCCTGGTCAAGAGCTCCCTCCACCCAACGCCTCTGCTCAAGCGCCTCGCGCAACTTGACCGGATCACCTCGATACAGTGAGCGAATTCGCTTTTTCAGTTCAATCAATTCATCGAACCAATCAAACGCCCGCGCCGAATCTCGATAATGACCCACGCCCAGTAATAAGATAGCGAGGGATTCTTCCACGCCACAAAGTACTGCCTGTTGTTTTTGAAAAACCTGAACGGTTGCTATCTCTCGGTGTCCGACCCGCTCCAAGGTGCGCTTGGCACGCCAGAAATACACATCGCTGCGGTACCCACGCCGCATCTCATGCACCGGCAAATCAAACACCTCAGTCGGAATAGCGATCGGCACTGCATCTCCAGGAACGCTCGTCATCTAACCTCTACCTCCCATGATCGCCTTCAAACAATGCTGCGAAGTTCCGTCAGTAACGACCTTAGCTTCGTCTTATCTGAATTTGTGTCGATCGGTATACTGAACTCCAAGTGTGTCACCAACTTACCGAAACGGGCCTTTAAAAGATCACCAATTTCATCATAAGTCCCGACCACGGCGTAAGTGTGAAGGACATCATCGTCGATCAATTGTTCCATCTCCTCCCAGCGCTGCGCGCGTGAGTACTGACTTAACCGATCAGCCAATTCACCCAAGCCGTGGACTTCAAACGCTGCACGATAACCTGGTGTAGAGGCATAAAAAGCAATTCGGGCACGCACCGTTTCGATGCGTTGTGCCAAAGTCGCTTCGTCTGCAGCTGTTGCCACCAACGGTTTCATACACATCGCAACTTGGCGCGGGTCTCGGCCCCGCCGCGCCGCACCATCAGCAACAGCCGGCAACATCACTTCAGCAATGTATTGCGGCGTACACACCGGATGCGCCCGGACTCCATCAGCCACTTCGCCCGCAACCCGACACATATACGGATTCACAGCTGCAATATGTATGGGAATGATCGGATGATCAATCGGACCCGGATTAAACAAGGGCACCATCAAGTTGAGTTGGTAGCGATCGCCGCGGTGATCCAGCGCCGTGCCGTGCTGCCAACAAT
>CAJQRU010000045.1 GCA_905612355.1 uncultured Gammaproteobacteria bacterium | reverse complement strand
TCAAATTCGGAAAGTCAGCGAATTATAACGGTTGGTCAAACGATATCGCTGACAGTAACGGGGCCTATCAAGTCTTGCTTGGCCGTGTTAAATCGATCTGAATCTGCGGCTGGGTTGATAGAATAGGAAATTCGGCCGGCATCTTGGCTAGGCAACGCAACCAAGGTACCGTAGCATTCACAAGCATGCCCACTCGTCAGACTCAGCCAAAAGCCATTGCCCTGATTTCCGGGGGCCTTGATTCCTTGTTGGCCGCAAAGGTGGTGAAGGAGCAGGGTGTCCATGTTGAGGGCATCAACTACTTCACGGGCTTTTGCGTTGAAGGCCATACCCATGCGATTCGTAACCGAGACCGTACACGGCATAAGCGTAACAACGCCTTGTGGTCAGCGGAGCAACTGGGCATTCAATTACACATTGTCGACGTTATTGATGCGTACAAGGATGTGGTGATCAATCCAAAACATGGCTACGGCGCAAATCTGAACCCCTTCGGCAATGGCTGCCTGTCGTATGGCGGTGTCCAGAATCGACTGTGCCTCATCTTCTCCTAGCCGCTTCACCATCTCGTCGTAGATCGGCTGTATGACTTCGGCCTGAAGACGCCGTCGACTCAAAATCGGGATATCGTGCACTGTAATCTCCTCCCATCACAAAGCGCCTATGCGAAGGCAACGAGTCTGCAACTGAAACAAGACCCTTGTCCAGCACAACACAGAGCCTATGCATTGCAACGCAAGACTGCCCTCAGATATTGCAGCTCAATCAGTACAGGAAAATATCTGGGCACTGGCTAACCGATAACTTTGGTCGGACGGTATCTCGCTTACTCATACGTCTCTACCGAAGTAGACACCACCGTGTTGTTAACCTCATTATCCCAGTAACTGCATTTAGCACCTTAACCCCCATTGGAGAAAGCCATGCCGCGATCGATATCAATTGAGTACCTAGATGAAATTCAAGATGGCTTTAACCAACACGACGTCGAGGCGATCTTGGCTACTTTTACCACTGACTGTGTCTGGTTAATGGCGCGCGGACCACAGGCGCCCGAAGGCCAGAAATGCATTGGGAAAAAGGAAATTGGCGATGTGTTGCGGGCTCGTTATCACGATATCCCTGATATGCGCTGGGAAGAGATCCGGCATTGGATATGCGACGACACCAAGGCCCTGTCAGAATGGGTTGTTCGCGGGACACCACAAGACGGCCCCCCTTTTGAATACCTCGGCTGTGACCTGTGGGAGTTTAAGAATGGTTTGGTTAGTAAGAAGGATACTTACTGGAAATTTATTGGCTAGAAAGTGCTCGAAGTGGGGCTATTCGATCCAATGGTTGTCGAGCGCGCGCCACAGGTGCCATGACGCCACCGAGCGGTAAGGTCGCCAGTGCTCGGCCAGAGCGACAAGATCAGCATCACTGGGGTCATGCAACTGGTATAGGTACCGCATTGCCCGTCTCAGGCCAGCGTCATTGACAGAAAAGACATCCAACCGCTTAAGGCACGACATAAGAAACATTTCACTGGTCCATCGACCAATACCGCGCAGTTCGGATAGGCGCTCGATCACCACCTCATCTGACTCACTTCTGAGACTAGACAACCGAATCTGTCGATCGCGATGTCCAACAGCCAATGCCTTCAGATAAGCGCTCTTCTGTCTGGACAAACCGGCCTTAGCGGCCTGCCCCTCGGTCAAGTCGAGAAGTCGTCTACGCAATCCCCCGCGGCCCCTGGCCGGCGCAACAACGCGGCCCCAGATAGTGCTGGCTGCGCGTGTTGACAATTGCTGTCCAACAATCGATCGCGCTAAGCGCTGAAAAAGCGCTTCCTCGCTTAATACACGTTGGTCAAACAGCGGACACTGGTCAGTCTCACGGAGAATGCCGCCGAGAATCTTATCCCGTCGCTTGAGATGGCGAACAACCGTGGCAGGGTTTAACAAACCCGTGAGTGGGTAATTCAATCGGGCGAGTGGTGACTCACCAAATACTCGATGATGTCGCGTGATTCCGGTATCCAGCGCGAAGCCCCCTCATTATCAATGGTCCGAAGAACCGGAACCACCCGCCTTCCTGTTGCCGACATGAGCTCCTCCTCGAACACGGGGTCTTCCCATATGTTGCGTTCTTCCACCGTCAACCCCAGTTTTCTGATCGCGTCCTGAACGTAATAACAGTAACCACAGCCGTTGCGCAGGTACAGAATCAGCGTTTCCTCGTTGGCCATCGTCATCGGTTCTGTGATCTCTAGCTTAATCAAGATTCAGCAGTTTCAGTTTACGCGTTAACGTATTTCTTCCCCAACCTAGCAGTTCGGCTGCGCGTTGTTTTCGCCCCTGAGTCATGGTTAATGCCGTGCTGAGAAGCACCCGTTCAAACTCTGGGCCAAGCTCTTCCAATAGGTGTTGCTGGCCATCGGTTATTTTTCGCGTAACAACTTGTGCTAAAGCGAGCTGCCAGTGGTTTGCCGTTAATCCTTTCTCCAGTGGCTTGCTACTAGGCGCCTCTGGCAACAGGTCGGCGACATCGATCACCCGCCCAGGTGCCATCACCGTCAGACGTTGGCACAAGTTTTCGAGTTCACGCACATTCCCTGGCCATTGTCTTTGCACTAAGTTGTCCAGCGCAGCGCTCGACAACGCCTTGGGGTCTACTTCAAGCTGGTGGGCAGCAACATCCAGAAACTGCCGTGCCAGCGCTGGTACATCCCCCGGTCGGTCACGCAGCGGTGGCAACGCAATCGCAATCACATTAAGTCGGTGGTACAGATCCTCGCGGAACGACCCGTCAGCGACTCGCGCCTCAAGATCCTGATGTGTCGCCGCAATAATACGCACATCCACGCGCAGCGGCTGGTGACCGCCGACACGGTAGAAACTTCCATCGGCCAGCACCCGCAAAAGGCGCGTTTGCAAATCCACCGGCATGTCACCAATTTCGTCGAGAAATAACGTCCCGCCATCAGCTTGCTCAAATCGACCGTGACGCTGGGCATCAGCACCCGTGAAAGCCCCTCGTTCGTGCCCGAAAAGTTCCGATTCCAATAGTTCAACGGGTATGGATGCCGAGTTCAGTGCGATAAACGGAGCCCCTACCCGTGGACTGTTGTCGTAAATCGCCCGTGCCAGTAACTCCTTGCCGGTACCCGATTCACCACAAATGAGAACGCTCATACTAGAGCGAGATAAGCGCCCGACAATCCGAAACACTGCCTGCATCGATGCCGCTTCACCCACGATATTGGAACGGATCGTTGGCACCGCGCTAACCACTTCTGAGTTGCGGTTAAGCGCACGCCGCACCAATGACACCGCGTCATCAACATCAAACGGTTTAGGGAGGTATTCAAACGCCCCTTCTCGATATGCAGAAACAGCACTATCAAGATCCCCGTAGGCCGTCATGAGGATAACCGGCAGGCCTTTATGGACCTGTCCCAATGTCTGCAATAGTTCGACCCCGCTTTGCCCTGGCATTCTGATATCTGCCAGGATCACATCCGGACACTCTGTCTCCGCACGCCCCAGCACCTCCTCGGCACAACCAAACAGCGTGGTCTCAAATCCAGCACCGCTCAGAGCTTTGTCCAACACCCAGCGGATCGATTGGTCATCATCAACAATCCAGATTTTCCCGGTTATGCCTGTCATTGTTCCGCCATGGGCAAATAGATGTTGAAACGGGTACAACCGGCAGCGCTGTCACAATCGATTGCACCGCCGTGCCGGTCAATAATTTCACGAGCAATGGTCAGGCCAAGGCCGGTGCCATCGGCTCGACTGCTGACCATCGGTAAAAAGATGCGCGCGCTCAGCGCAGGTTCGATGCCCGGCCCAGTGTCCTCAACCGTAGTTTCAAGGACTTGCCTGTGGCGACGTGCACGCAGTGTGAACTGGCGCCGCACACGCGTGCGCAGCGTGATAATTCCACCGCCAACCACAGCCTGTGCTGCATTGCGAACAATGTTCAAATAAGCCTGGACCAATTGCTCCTCGTCACCGCTCAACTCGGGAATACTGGGGTCATAATCGCAACAAATCTCCACATCGATGGGCGCCTCTGCCCCAACCAGTCGTCGCACGTGTTCCAACACTCGATGAATATTGAATTGTCCGCGCATCAAGGGTTGCCGTGACCCTGTCATCCGCTCCACCAAACGCCGGAGCCGGTCTGCTTCGCGAATAATCACCTGCGTGTATTCACGAAGCTCGGCGCGCGGCAGTTCGCGCTCCAACAGCTGTGCCGCACCCCGCAATCCGCCAAGCGGATTCTTGATCTCATGAGCTAAACCCGCTGCCATCGCGCTGACTGCCTCGAACGGCGCATCACCCGCCATGCGAAAAGACGGCTCCGTTGGCGTCATCTCCAACACAACCAGTGCAGATGATGCCTCAACGCCGAACGGTGATATCGTGCAATCGATCATCAGCGGTGGTCGATCTATCACTCGATCAATAGCAAGTTCGCGCAGCGTAATGGGCTGGCCACTCCAGGCACGCTCGACCGCTGCCGGTAACGCATCGTGCGGCAGCAACCGCGCTAACAGCTGTCCCCTGGCTCGCCTGCCGCTCAGCGACAACAGATTCTGGGCTGCCAAATTTAAGTGCTGGCATCGGCCATCGATATCAGCGAACAAACAAGCGGTCGCGAGACCATCAAAAGCCGTCTCCATTGATCTGATCGTCAACCCCATATGCGCCATTATGGTGCATATGGGGTCAGCGACCTTATTTCCCGAAAGCCCGTATTACCCAGCGCCAGTTAAACGCTGTAGTACATCTCAAACTCGACCGGATGGGTCGCCAGCCGTAACCGCTGGACTTCCTCGGTCTTCAGCGCAATATAGGCATCGATCATGTCATCACCCATTACACCCCCAGCTTTTAGAAAATCGCGGTCTGCATCGAGCGCATCCAGTGCCAGATCTAGCGAGTGGGCAACCGTCGCAATATTCTTCTCTTCTTCCGGGGGCAGGTCGTAAAGATCCTTCTCCATGGGCCCTCCGGGATGAATTTTTTTCTCAATGCCATCAAGGCCTGCCATCATCATCGCAGTAAACGTCAGATACGGGTTACCGGCGGAGTCGGGAAAGCGAATTTCGACGCGGCGAGCCTTCGGATTAGTCACGTACGGTATCCTGCACGATGCTGACCGATTACGTGCCGAGTAAGCCAGCAACACGGGCGCCTCGTACCCAGGCACCAACCGTTTGT
>CAJQRU010000044.1 GCA_905612355.1 uncultured Gammaproteobacteria bacterium | reverse complement strand
GGTCACGGTGCCCGGGCCGTTTACTATGAGCCAGCAAGCGCAGAATGACTATTATGAAACGCTTGCTGACGCTGCGATGGATTATGCAGAAGCAGTAAGACAGGAAATTACTGACTTATTTTCAGCAGGAGCGGATATCGTTCAGGTGGATGAGCCTTACATGCAAGCGCGGCCAGAAGCTGCCGAAGAGTATGGGTTGACCGCGTTGAATGCAGCATTAGAAGGTGTGAGTGGGAAAACAGCTGTTCATATATGCTTTGGATACGCAGCGATAATTCATGAACGGCCGGCAGGATATTCTTTTCTGCCGCAACTGAAACATTGCCACTGTGACCAAATCAGTATTGAGACGGCCCAATCCAACTTGGACACCTCTGTTTTAGAAAAATTAAGCGGGAAAACTATCATATTGGGAGTGTTGGACCTCGCGGATATGAATGTTGAGACTCCCGAAACGATAGCCTCACGAATTCGCAAAGCATTACCGTATATGGAGCCAGAGCGATTAGTTGTGGCGCCTGATTGTGGGCTGAAATACTTGCCGAGAGAAGTAGCGAGAGGGAAAATGAAGGCGATGGTCGAAGGGGCAGCCATAGTTAGAACGGAAATGTTTGATTGATACCATTTATCCCAATCCCATTCCCATTACACATACTGTCTGACGTCATGGCCTATGGGTCCAAATAGTGTTATTTGATAAGAGAGTGTTGGAGCAAAGTTGGTTGATTATTAGCTGACCCGTGGTCAGTATGATTTCTGTGTAATATCAGAAGCCGACTCATTTTCTGTGGTTGCGGCGAGAAAGTTAAAATCCAGAGCTAGTGGTGTTGTTGTAAATCTGGTTACGTTGGAGGCAGTTGATATCCAAAATATCACACAGACCGTGGGGTATACACCGCTAAGCGGCTAGGCGACAACCGATGTTTTTAAGCCTGTGTTAAAGAAACTTACGTAGCTGATTTTGACTGTTGTCAACGCAACTATACGGGCCTAAATTGTTGGGCGAATACAATGCACTCACTCAGGTGGGTGCTTTGTTTTTGTTCAAACGGACTGGAACGCCTAATGGGTCACTACCAAAGATCAATTATCAGTGGGGGCGCCTTTTATCAGGGCATAAATAAAACGGTAGATAAAAATGTCCACCGGACAGAACTATGGCACCGATCAAGATGTCTCGGTGGAAAGATGCAGAATAGGACAAAGACGGTAATGCCATTTATACCTATTCAGAGGGTGTCGAGAAGGAGCAGTAAGGACGAAAAAGCGCAGAAAGCACGAAAGCTGGCACTGGTGGTAGTTGCTTTGAGTGTAATTTGAGGGGAAAAATCTGAAAATGGAAAATCTGACTGGGGAAAATGTAAAAGGTGCGAAATACTTCAATACTGCTGACGCAACACTTGCGATTGTTTGTCGGACGATAATGCCAGATGGTTCAATGAATAACTCAGGGTGTTAGTAAAAGGACGAAAAAGAACGGTAAGTTGTTTAAGATGTCCACAAACCGAACTTTGTGCCGTAGATGACCTCTCATGAAGACCCTTAAAGGATTTAGAGTGCCGTTCATCTTCAGGACAACTTTCATCTTTCACGAAAAATATAAGAATGTTTGGTATCTTCTTGGAATCATCATCATTGTTTGTTGTTTGATTTCGACGATTCTTCTTGGATTGAAATAGTAAGGGTCATCTACTAAATCTGTGGATACACCTGTAGATTCTTTTAGATAATGTAACTATACAAACGCTGAGAATGCTGAAATCAAATGTTATCTACCATATTCGTTATTTAACTCGTAGAGCAGAAGTGGGTTTGTGGAAGATGCCTACACTCCGTAACTCGGTGATTAAGGAATTGAAGGAGGCGCTTGGACTTAGTTTGAGTTCAATACAAGAGTATCAAGGAGTACAACAAGGTATACATCGTTTTTAAAATAATCCTATAGTTAACTACATGACTCTACAGATACTGATCGTACTGGCGCAGTTTGTTGCCGCCCTAGGCGTTATTTCCTCTGTTGTATACCTTGCCATCCAGGTCCGCCAGAATGCCAAAATCACCAAAGCCCAGTTTGGCCACAGTCTGACAACACGACTGTACGAACGATACTTTCTCGCAGCCAAAGACCAGGAGTTCTCTCGCTTCCTGGCGAAAAACTGGTCCACGGATGAACTCGAAGACTACGAGTACTGGCGCATTACCCTGTGGATGAATACCTGCCTGGTCGATATTTTTGACACCTACGATCAGTACAAACATGGTCTGGTAGACATTACCCATCTCAATATGCGCGTGAACCTCCTTAAAGCCGGGCTCATGAAGACCCGGATGGGGCGACCAACCTGGGAGTTCTGGAAGGTCAACCGAACTCCGGAATTCATTGAATGGTTCGAGATCGAGATTTATGGAGGCCCGCTCACGGATACAGATCCAGAAGAATCCGCGTGGCAGGATCTCAACATGAAACGCGATTGATCAATTCTTAGATGAAGATGGACAGGTGAAACAGTGAACATCTTTGATAAAGCCAAGCTGTTCACTGTGTTGGTGAAGTGTTTGCAATAAGCGTGTTGCCTTACCGAACTGCCTCTGTTCCACAATCATCAACCTCAGTCTAAAGAGAGCGAACTATGGCCATATATGTGATGTTGGACGCAGAGCTTCATGATGTTGAGGCTTATAAGGAATACATGGCGGCCGCGCCACAATATATAGAACGACACGGTGGAGAATATCTATGCCGTGGTGGTTCAGTCGATGTATTGGTGGGTGACTGGTATCCAGATCGAGTGGTTATGTTGAAGTTTCCGGCACGCGAGAACTTTGACGCCTTTATCAATGACCCCGACTACCAACCGTGGAAAGAACTTAGGAAATCATTGACTACGCTTAGGCACCTAATCATTTTCGATGGCGTTTAAAAGGGGTTGTAGAAATGGGCTTTGAAATTATTACGGATATTGCGGCGATAGTCGGCGCTATTGCCTTGATTGTTTCTCTTGTATTTGTGGCTGTTGAGTTGAAAAAAAATGTCGAGCAATCAATAACGACCAATTGGTACGAGCGGGTAGAGAAGAATCGACATATACGGGAAATGCTTTTGGACAAAGATCTAGCGACGGTGGTTGAAAAAGGTGATGAATCGTTTCACTCGCTTGACGGTGTAGAAAGGGTGCAGTACTCCGCGTATATGGAGTTGGTGGTGATTAATCTTATCTTCAATGTCGTAGCGTCGGATCATGCTTCGCCACAAGTGAAAAATCTTATGGATTTGAAAGGTGGAAAAAACGAGAGTGAGAACTGGAATAAGGCGAGAATAAGATATTATTTTAATAAGAACGGAGTTATTGAATGGTTCAAGCACTTCAATGAGGCTATGCCGATGCCGCCACACTTTCATGCGATTATATCTTCCGCAATTGGCAGGAAGATTGATGCAATAGGAGTGTAGTTCGATACTGAGGAATGGTCTCACTCACTACCCCAACTTCCTTGCTAAATCCTCAGCTCTAAGGCGCGTATAGCGCATCAGCATTCGTGGATCTTTATGGCCTGTACTGGTGGCGACTTCTGCGGGGTTTAATCTCTTCTCAAATAACCTTGATGTTGTTTCCTTGATAACAAATCTCTATAAATTAATCAGTCAGGTCGATGGTCCTTTATGTTCTATAGAGACAAGAAGAAGAGTTAGTGTGACTGAATTCAATAGTCTATGTTTATCGTTTGTTGGAACAGTATCAACTATGTCTGAGAGGAAGGACGCGAGGGAGAGAAGAACGGCAATGGCAATCACAAAAATGTGAGAATGCCTGCCGGCCGTGGAATTCATGGCTTCCGTTAAACCCTTCCCCGGTAAAGGAACCAAGGTGCTAACACTCATCCGGCTCTGTAAGCGAGATAAATAGTGTTAGACGATTCACCACCCGTGTATGGATTCGGAAAGGTCACTACGTGAAACTCTGCAGATGCAAATACCTCGTCCAGCAAACTGCTGAACGCTTCATCCGGCGGATCGTTGGACCAGAGGCCGAAGACACCGCCGGGATGCAACGAGGCGGCCAGTGCAGTAAGGCCAGCCCCGGTGTAGAACGCGCTATTCCCCGTGTCCAGCCAGTGGCTGGGAGAATGGTCAATATCGAGCAACACGGCGTGAAACAAACGCCCCGGGTTATCCGGGTCGAAACCGCCAGATGGTGCGGCCAGTTCAAAGAAATCCCCGTGCACCAGGGAACAGCGCGAATCCAGTGCAAGCTTGTCCCCTAGCGGCACCAGTCCGAGCCTGTGCCACGAGATCACGGGCGCCATGGTCTCGATGACCAGCAGCGAGCGAACTGCTTCATTTTCCAACGCCTTTGCAGCGGTATAGCCAAGACCCAGACCACCGACGACCACGTCGAGTTCTTCGGCATCCAGCGACTGTAGCGCAAGTGCGGCGAGCTCTTCCTCCGCCTCGACAAACAGGCTGGACATCAGGAATTCCTCACCAAGTTTGACCTCGTAGAGGATCTTGCCACCCAACCTCGGTTCCGAGCGCCGTCGCAGGCTGATCGCACCCAGCGGTGTCTCCTGGTAATCGAGTTCCTTGAATTCGAACATCTACTAAAACCGACCGCAGCGCAACGATCGCTTCGGCTTAGATTTCATTTCTGGAGTCATGACTTTTAGAACAAGGCTTTCACCTTAGAGCAGCTAAATATATCTTTTTTCAATCTCTGGTGGTCGTCTGAGTCGTATTCTGAAGGGTACTCATGTTTTTGGTAATCTACTGGGAATCTCCATGACATATCCGTTAATTGTCCATTGGTCATGTTTGGCCTATATCGCCAAACATGACTCGGAATTGTTTTGATGGGGTCATCCCGCGGGATTGCTCCTGAAAATAAATCATATTGCCCGTCTTTCTAAACGGGACTCCCTTAAGGACTCATACCTTTGCCAGTTGGCTGGTGATGGACGGCGTTTCGTTATATGAGGTGAGCAAACTGCTTCGTTACTCGAGTATCAAGATGACCGAGCGATATGCCCATCTGGCACCGGATCATTTGCATCAGGTAGTCGCTAATCTCGTATTTTCAGCACACTGAAATGCGGGAGAAATCGGCAACTCGAAAAAATGGCGTAGTTACTTGACTAAATGGTCGGGGTGAGAGGATTCGAATCTCCGGCTCCTGCCTCCTGAAAGCAGTCACCTACCAGAAAGACTGTTAAAACTCAGGCACCGACTCCACGCAAAAGGACCTGAGAGGACAGGAAGGGGTCCCAGTTCAGCACATTTTCAGCACAATAAAGTACGGGCATTCCGTTAATCTCCTTAGCTATAGTGTTATCACTGCCGTTATGTGCCTGTACAAAATTGCATCCTCCCCAAGATTTTGAGTCGAGTTACTATGGTTGCACGGTTAATGTTTAATCTCCTTCTAGAAGAATAGGGAGGGTATGTTTTGTCAAAGGAAGTTTTGGCTCTAGTGGGGAATACTCCAATCATCAAACTTCACAATGTCGTGCCAGATGGTGGTGCAGAAGTTTGGCTTAAATATGAAGCCGGAAACCCTACTGGTTCATATAAAGACCGAATGGCAATGCCAGTTCTTGCTAACGCGATGAGTCGGTCTAATGTCTCGTTTGGCGACACGATTGTGAAATTCACTGGAGGTAGTACCGGTTCTTCTCTCGCTTTTGTTTCAGTCGCACTTGGTCTGAAATTTGTTGCCGTCTTCTCTGATGCTTTCTCTCAAAGTAAGCAACAAACCATGGAAGCATTTGGGGCGGAGGTAATCGTCGAGAAAAGTTACGACAAAGGTATCACGCCGGAGTTAATAGGGAGAATGAAAGATAGAGCATTGGACATATGTGATAACTCGAATGCGTATTATGTCGACCAATTTGGCTCTCCTGACGTAACAATGGGTTACGAACCTATGGGTCAGAAATAATTGAGACACTTGGTCGTGACGTTGACTTGTTCTGCGCAGCTGTACGAACAGGTGGTGCACTTATGGGCACTTGGCAGGGCTTGGTTAAGTCTGGTTCGAGCCCACGCGTCGTAGCCTTTGAACCGATGCAGTCACCATTCTTAACAACCGGCAAAGGGGGTGCGCATCAAGTTGAAGGGGTAGGTGTTGGTTTTGAGCCGCCATTTTTAGACCGAGCCGTTTTGAGTGACATTCGTACTGTTAACCAAGAGATGGGGTTTTCAATGTGTCGACGGCTAGCCAAGGAGGAGGGGGTATTCTGTGATGCCTCGACGGGCTTAAATGTTGCTGGCGCAATAGAGCTCGCAAATGAAATGAAGCCGAGCCAGAGAGTTGTTACGTTAGCTTGTGATAGTGGCTTGAAGTATCTTGGAGGCTATCTTTATGCCTAATTTATAGACAGTAGTATTAATGGAGGAGGTTAACGGACCGAGTTTTGCACGTTTTCGGAACACCATTAAAGTGGTCCCACCCTTTACGAACAACGTTATATAGGGATGTGGTTGGTTCCTGTGGTTATTCTTCAACCTTGACAACGCAAGGCATCTCGGATTTCTCCGCGACGTCGAACATCGACCGCCCAGTGTGGTTTAGATGCCGCCCATAGGTGTGCAACGACACCGCGAGTTCCGTGCCGTTGTTCCAGACGCTGTGAATGTCCTCGGGCATGCAACAGACGGCGTCACCGGGGAAAAGCGTCGCCTCATGGCTTTTCTCAAGCGCTGCAAAACCTGGGCGGGAACAATCATCTAGCCGACGATAGTTAGTCTCATGCTCCTGCCCCTCTATGCCAGTGACAACGGCCCAGGTCTTGTGATTGTGAGCCGCCAGCCCCTTACCGGGTGCCCATGAGATCACGAAGACTGCAAGGTCGTGGTTATCTTCCTCATGCAAAAGATGCAAACCAAACCCCTGTTTGGCATCGATCTCGCGATAGGTGTCCTCGAACCACATTTTGTCAGCTGCAAGGCGCTTGGAAAGCGGCTTGATCCGCTCGGAGATCGCTGCCTCTGTTGTTTCCTCAGCAACAACCGCGCGAATATCGGCGACGTAATCTTCTACTGAATATGTTTGCATTAGGCCACTAATTATTGGTTGGCAATGGTTTCATAGCTCGCATTAAGTTCATTTGATTGCGATGCGCAAAAAGCCATCTCAAAATTGGTTATATCTCATCTAAGGCTATCACCCTATTAGTCGAATATCCGACAATATGTTTCCTTCGCTTTGTTAGTTGGCTAAATAGTCTGGGTGAGAGGGGCCGGCCTCCCGGAGGCAGTTCTTTCAAACGGTGACCCCGTTAAATCAATCATTTACGCACTCCGATCCGACGCGTAAGTGACCTGAGAGGACGGGAGCGGACAGCAGTCGGTCACGTTGCCCCCACCAGCCCCTTTCCAAGCAACGTTATGTATGGATATCCTACCCACACACCGGAGGGGTAAACGTGAGTTCACATTTTCCGCTACTAATAACGTTGACTAGTAAAGTTCTAAGAAGTTAGAAAACAAGTCATATACGGCGAAAGCAACCTTTACTTTGTAGTTATGTCTAGCCCCGTAGTTGGTGGTTTAAGTGTTGAGGAAGGGTTATCAGTTTCGGTTAGTACAAAGCCCCACGTACAAGATGTACGAAGCGGTCGGTACATCCTGTACGTATACAAATGATTCAACCCGAATCAACAACTATAAAAACGACAGGAGAACTCCATGACAAGACACATGTCAGCCTTGCTGCGATGCAAGCATTGCTTTGACCAGTTTCCTGGCGGTGTCATCGTCTACTACTGGCGTTACTGTTGGAAAAGTGGCCTGCCCTGACCAGCCCATAATCCATGAGGTTAACGCTTCTTGATTGTCTGATTCGACCACTATCCAACCGTTACCATTTGGAATATCATGCCAACGACCAATTTGTTTCACTCCAGCGGGGTGTTCTCCAGCAATTTGCTCCGCAGTCATATTTGCGAAAAAGGCTTGTGTGTCGGCCTGTTTGTCACGGTCAACTTGGTAGGCGCACATAAAAAGCATACTCTTCTCCATTGATAAATTAGTGTAAGCATTGAATGTAACATAGACTCAATTAGGACTAGGACCAAGCACTGAGAGTCGGGTAAGACGTACAAAGATCACCCAAAGAAAGACGGAGAGGTATCTGTATATGACCTGAAAATGCTTATGGCCTAATAAACAGAAATTGGAGAGTGTTACGCGATGGGACGTGTGGTTAGAAGACTACATAACCGAACTGAAAAAGCGTCACACAGCTGGTGGGGTGTTTGTAGTAGCCTCACGCACACAACCTAAGCACACTGGAATGACTCACTCCTGTGCGCTTGGCGACTTGTTTTGCCATAAGTCCTGCGAAAGCCATTCTGGTGCATGAACAAGGGCAAAGCCCTGATTCATTAAAAAGATCGTACGAGAATGCTCCATTAGTACAGCAATGGCTTATTTCCGCCGTTTTTACTAATTTTCCGATTTAGACACTTAATAAAGTTAGTTTGATAACCCCACTCTTTTAACAGAGTTCTGATAGTTCATGGCTGCATAGTTTGAGTCCCACCACTAGGGTTTGCTATGAAACTTCTCCTGCTGGTTGTTTCCACACGGGTAGTCGTTCTCTATCTCTACGAATGGCATGCCAGCGCTCGTTATGCAGATCGACAAGCCCAACTCAATGGTGGGGTTGAAGCATTACAGTTATTGGCAGAAGAGGGTGATGTCGATGCAATGAATCGGCTGGGAATGCATGCTTGGGATAAACACGGAGCCGATAGTAAAGAGGCAGCCCAATGACCGTGATGGCCCGAACCCCTAAAGTGTTAATGACCTAAATTATCCCTCCGATTAGTAGCGTTACACCATATTGATGACTTGTTCAAAAAAACAAGTATCGAAGATAGCTCGCGTAACACCGGTTCAAAATCCAGCCGGTTGAACAATCGTTCGAACCAGTTAAATTCCGGCGCTTACTGTATTATGCGCTGCACGATTATCGGCCACGCAATTTAGTGAAAGTCCCCCCTAGAATTCAACCACTTGTCGAAGATGGATTGGTAGACGAAGTAATCAGCCGCTTAATGAGCGGAAAAGAAGCGGATGTTTACGTGGTGCGATCAGCGGGTGAAATTCGTTGTGCCAAGGTATACAAAGACGCCGCGACTCGAAGTTTTAAACAAGCGGTACAGTATCAGGAAGGCCGTAAAGTCAGAAACACACGAAGCGCACGAGCAATGGAACGCGGCTCCAAGTTCGGCAAACAACGGAAAGAACAAACCTGGCACACCGCCGAAGTTGACGCTCTGGGGCTATTGGCCAATACCGAGGTTAGAGTGCCTGAGATCCATGGCCTTTTCGACGGTGTACTGCTTATGGAACTAATAACCGATGCTGATGGCTACGTAGCACCGCGACTTGCCGACATATCAATGGCTTCCGAAGAAGCGATTGACAATCACGTGATAATTATTGATTTTGTCAAAAAAATGCTTTGTATAGGCATGGTTCACGGTGATCTATCGGAATTTAATGTGTTGGTTGATGCTAATGGTCCGGTGATTATTGATCTGCCACAGGCGGTTGATGCCGCGGCCAATAATCATGCCCAAGAAATGTTAGTTCGAGACGTACGCAACATCAACAATTACTGCGGTCAGTTCGCCCCGGAACTTTTAAATAACCGCAGCGCGCACGAAATGTGGGCCTTGTATGAAAAAGGCGAACTCTATGAAGATACCCCGCTGATCGGTATTCACCCGGAAGATACTCACCAGGCTGATGTGGGTGCCGTAGTCAGTGAGATTGAATCCGTGTTGGCGGAAGAAGCCAAACGGCAACAACGACTTAACGAATCTGAAGATTAGTTTCTTGAGTGCCTGGCAAATCACGACCGACGGATATTTACCCTAAGAAACCCCCAGCCAATGAAATTATTGATCCGTAATTTAGACCGCAGCATCTCGGAAGCGACTCTCCTGCCGATGTTTGAAAAACATGGTGCAGTACAGTACTGCACGGTCGTTATGGATAAAAAAACCAGCAAGTCGAAAGGCTTTGCTTTCGTCGAAATGCCGAAAAGTGGCGAAGCCAAGGCTGCTATGCAGGCCTTGAACGGCACGAAAATCGGGGACAACAAACTTCGAGTGAAAAAGGCTGAATATCGGTCAGAAAATCAAGATTAGTGGCGTATAAAAAGTTATCTTCCAAAAATAGTAAAGTGGTAGTGAATGTAGATAGAGAATATGGGACTCACAGTGTGAAAGCTGATGGTATTGAGACAAGTGGGTTCAATATGTCATTTTCGATCAAGGGTGAAAGCGTCAAACGGAGAAAAAGGCAACTTAATGATGATGCGATCACAGAGGAGAAACGCAGTAAACCATCTGCTTCAACAGGCGCAGGATTCTTCATCAACAATCAAGGCCATATCGTTACCAATAGCTACGTAGTAAAAGACTGTCGACAGATAAATACGCTTTATCAAGGATAAAAAATTAGTACATCTTTAATAACTAACGATCCAAGAAACAATTTAGGGTTACTAAATGCCTCGACAAGACCCACTGCGATGGCTTACTCCAGAAGCGGCAAAGGTATCCGTGCAGGAGAAGACATACTCGCCTTTGGTTATCCCTTGAAGAGCGTTTTATCAGGCGAATTAAAAGGTACTAAAGGGATGATCAATGCGTTGTCTGGACTCCATAATGACACCAGATTTATGCAAATGTCTGCCCCTGTACAATCCGGCGACAGCGGCGGCCCACTACTTGATCAAGCAGGCAATGTAGTCGGCGTAGTCACCGCCAAAATGGATGCAGTCAAGATGGCTAAGTACACTGCCCACATTCCACAGAACGTTAACTTTGCACTTAAAGCCTCACTGGTCAGGGATATGCTGGAAGTCAAAGACATTGACTACGAAACAGGGTCATCCAAGAGAGAGTTAAAAACAGTAGACTTCTTTGACAAAGCCAAGCAGTTCACTGTGCTGGTAGAGTGTTTTCAATTGGCTGACTGAAATGAAACGACTTATGCTCATTGTGAGTCTCTATATTCTTTATGCTTCCAGTGTCGCTCTACTGGATGGTCAAGATAGGGGTAAAGATGAATGACGACTAGATATAGCAGCCTAGTTTCCACAATCCAGTCTGGTGGGTTAGCTATTCTTGATAGTGGTGTGTCCACTGAATTAGAAAAGCGGGGCCAAAAAATGGACGAGGAAGCATGGTCTGCCCGCGTTGCTATCGATTCTTTTGACATTCTGGTATCCACGCATCAGGCATACATCGATGCAGGTGCGGATGTAATTACTGTTAATAGCTACGCGTCATCCCGTTTGGTGCTCGACCCAGCAGGACTTTCATCAAAAGTTAGATTGATCAATATGAAAAATATTGAGGCTGCGCAGTTGGCGCGAGAGCGTTGCGGTAACGATGCTGTTTTGATCGCAGGTTCAATTTCGCATGCTTTGTCATTTGCTACTAAGCAGGAGCAATCTGCGGAAGCATGCATTGCAGCGTTTGACGAAATGGTGTCTTTTTTCGAAGAAGGTGAGGTGGATTTAATACTTCTTGAGATGATGTCAATCCCGACTCGTATGTTGTCGCTTTTCAGAAGTGTCTCGTCTTCCACGTTGCCGGTCTGGTGTGGTTTGGCTGCAAAGAGAGCTACGCCGAACGCACTGATTACTGGCCATCATGACGAAACGATCTCGCTGGCCTCCAATATTCAGGAGGCGTCTAACTTTAAGTTTGATGCGATGGGCATCATGCATACCTCTGTAGATCTTATTTCCGATGCGATAGATTTAGTTAAGACACGCCATAGCGGCGCGTTGATGGCTTATCCAGACAGTGGACACTTCAAGAGCCCTAATTGGACATTTGAAGGTGTTATCACTCCGAACGAGTT
Source organism: uncultured Gammaproteobacteria bacterium (assembly GCA_905612355.1). GTDB lineage: Bacteria > Pseudomonadota > Gammaproteobacteria > Arenicellales > UBA868 > UBA11791. The sequence continues at coordinate 4,076 of CAJQRU010000044.1, read as the reverse complement.
GAAGGATTTTGCGCTCGAGTGGAAAGAGATGGGTATAAATATCATTGGTGGATGTTGTGGGCTGGGGCCGGAACATACAGAGGCCTTAGTCAGCTTAAAGTAAAACGCACGTTCAAACTCACGAAAGAAGTTCACTGTATCGTTGAGTGTCTGCGGTGGGCCCTTCTGGGGCATGAACAAGGGTAACTCCTGATTCAATAAAAAGATCCTACGAGAATGCTCCATTAGGTAAGCCATCGCTTAAATCCACTGTTTTTACTAATTGTCCGGTTTGGGGACTTAATAAAGTTAGTTTCTTCCCTGCGTATTTATAGAGGAATATAGTGGTCGGGTCAGACATGTATGGAGTTCTGTCCCATGCTTTTTATTCTAATTCATGGATAAGTAAGTCCCGCCGAAGGGGGTCTGTTCGTAGTTGAATTCGAAACCTAACGTCTTATTGCTGGATACAGTAATAAGATCCGCACCTCAGAGGTCATCACTAACCGAAAAAATCTGTCTGGTTGAAAAAATGGGCGAATAGCAAAGGCCACAGAGTCGAGGCGATGAACAAAGGAACATTTTATGCAGACCTATAGAGGAAGCTGCCACTGCGGCATTGTGGTGTTCGAGGTCGAAGCCGAGATCGATCAGGTATCCGTTTGCGACTGCTCGATATACCGTAAGTGTGCGCTGTCTCGATGACTTCGACAACATTATAGAGAGCACTAGGGAAAAGTTGTTTAATGGAAAACAACACCCGCTTGACGGGTAAGCAGCCACAAGGCGGAAATAACATTTCCGGGGACCAATCTACTGAAAACAGGCTACGCCGATAAAACCAAGAAATTCACCGTGTTGGTGGAGTGTTTGCAGTGGAAGGTCGTCAGACTCTCTGAGACACCACTCTAAGATTTGTTTGTGTGCCATTGTTGTATCCTTAATACAATTATTGCGGCGATAGCTTTTACCAGAGAATTGCAATGATCAAAAGAATTACGCGTTGGCTCGTACCGTTTCTCTTGTTGTTGGGGCATCTATTAATAGCAGGCAGAGTTAACCACCAGCTTGATGGGGTGTGGGATTGGTTAGGAATAGCATTAGCCGATATTGTTTCCATCGGAATAACTGTCGTCTTCATTGCAATACAATGGCGTTGGTCTCATAGGCGAAGCCGCCGCCTACAGGAAATTATTTATACAGTCCTGCATTCTATGACTCTTGCGGCTTCTTCAACGTCGATTGTGGCGCTATTCGCACGTGTCATAAGTTTGACTCATTAAACGGAGAATCAAGAGGTAAAGCAGTGGGCAGGCCGCCAACGGTGTGCCTCCCTGGCCGATCAGTTTTCGAAAAATCACGACGAGCAGCTATAATACGACAATCCACCGACCTCAAAGAACTCAGACGGCTTCAGCCTATAGTATTTTCCCTCCACGTCCTTCGACTGCTCGGCATATGGCTGCGTCATGACTTCCTGCAGCTCTCGAACTAGAGAGTAGTTCCCCGCGACCGCTTGCTGATACGCAGGCATAACAAACCATTCTTGCAAGCTGTATTTTGGGTTGACGAGTTTCATCCGCCTAGAGAGCCCCTCACGGGAGCGAGGCGGAGCAGCATTCGCGTCGGTCGTGTTGGCGCTGCCGATGAGCGATTTCCATTTTGTGAGCCACTCTGACCAGCACTTGTCCATCCCTTCGGGGTCTGTCTCATACGTCGGGTGCATTGAAGCCATAGCGCACTTCGAGTCCTTGTAGAAGCTTTTTTTGAGTGGGCCAATGTCGTCAGGTACCATCGAGAGCTCGCGGAAGAAGATGGTGTAATCGACAGGCGTTTGCACCATGAGTATTTCGAGCTCACTGAACAACGCCGCGTGAAAAGTGCCAAGTCCAAGTTTGGCAGCCCACATCTTCTCCATTTGTGCTTGCATCACTTTCGAAAAGCCACTTCGAATCTCGTCGAGCTGTCGCAGACAGTTCTGATGCGATGTCAGCAACGGCCGCAACGCCGTCCAAAACATGTGGAAGTTGCGTTCCGCTGCCACTGGTTGGTTCAGAAACGAGAAGTGATGTCCGCCACCCGTCCATGGCTGGTAGTGCGGGTTGAACACATCGCAGAATCCGAATGGACCGTAGTCGAGTGTGAAGCCACCGACCGCGCAGTTGTCGCTGTTGAAGTTGCCCTGACAGTAGCCGACGCGGATCCAGTTTGCCACAAGCGACGTAAGGCGGCTGCGGAACTCGCGCGCGAGCAACACCACTTTTTCGGCGGTGGTTAGTTTCTTGTCGATGACGTCACCGTACTCACGATCGATCGAGTGCAACACAATTTTCTCGAGCTCCTCCATCGCTTTCGGGTGTTCCTTCTTGCGGGCACGGCGACCGAAGAGCTCGAGTTGGCCGACCCGAATGAACGACGGTGCGACGCGCGTCGAGATGGCGACAGCCTCCGATATAAGCATGTCGGGATCCTTCGAGCGCGAGCCCTCCGAGTACCACGGCCGCTTGACCTTCTCCGTTTTCGAAACGTACAAACTCAGAGACCGTGACGTTGGCACTCCGAGTGCGTGCATGTGCTCCTGTGCTAGGAACTCCCGGACACTCGACCGCAGGACGGCGCGACCGTCCGCGCCGCGGCAGTATGGCGTCCGGCCGCCACCTTTCAGCTGCATTTCCCAGCGTCGACCGTTGATGACGGTCTCAAGCACGGAAACTGCGCGACCGTCGCCGTATCCGTTGCCGGTTTGGAACGGGCACTGCTGGTCGTATTCGGTGCCGAAGATGGAAAGTGCGTACCCACACGCCCAACCGACCTTGCGCATCGGTTCCGGAACGTGCGAGATGTCGCCGGAGAACATGCGGGCGAAGTCGTCCAACTGAGCCATGCTGTCGGCGAAGCCAAGTTCGCGAAAAAACATTTTGCTGTGCGCGACGTATTCGGGGTCTTTGATTGGTGTGGGATTGACGGGGACATAGTGGCCCGTGAAGACTTGTCGCGGCGCGTGGTCGGCTCCATTTGCTTTCGCGTCAGGATCGCAGTTGAGAGTGTCCATGAGCGAGTAGTTTGCCAACTTTGCGAGATCGTCGAGCGTCGCGACGGTTGGGGAGGTTTCCTGGGACAGTCGATTTGGCATAGGTCTACTCATGGCGCGGATAGAACGGCTGCTTTCCCGCTGCGTGGTCCGTCACATCCTCGATTTCCGGGGGCGACCCTTTCCAGCATGACTTCGAATCCCTGCCGCAGAGTCATCTGAAAGGAATATCACACTTGTTGATGGTTACACCAAAAAAGAATATGTGACTAGTAATAGTTTTAATGTTTAAGCACCACGACGAATGACTTTGTGAACTTCAACAATATCAGGTTCGCCGGGATTCACGCCCATTTCTGACAAGATTGGCTGGAGGCGAGCACCAAAAGCGTCTAGATCTTCTTGTGAGTCGAATAGCAGGGAGACTTTCATTTGATCTCCCGATCCGAAGCACACCTCAAGTTCGAGACCCGGTGCTGGGTGGATACCTTCTTCGTATAGACGCGCAACAACCGCATCATATTGCTCTGCGGTCAGTGATGGGGGTGAGAAACGAATTAATACGCTCATAAGTAATCTCCTTAGTATGTATTTTAAATGGGTTAACGGACTAACTAACCAATAACCTGCATTTGCAACATATCACTATAAATGGTTCGCAATCAAAGAATTCACTCCACACAGCGGAGGGGGAAAATAGGGCTTACATCTTCACTGTAAACATTACCCAATTGATCAGTGACTTATTCCTAAAAACTACTGTTTTAGAGTTTGAGTTGGGGCGTTTACTAGTAAAGGTGTACGAAGTTAACAACGAAGCCATATACGGCTAGTAAAAACTTTACTTAGTACGTATAACCTCGTGGTTCTTTAAGTGTTGGTTAACAACATTATTTCTTTGCTCGTAGATAAAAGACGCCGTCATTAGTTCAGTTTCGAACGTGACCAGAAACTAAGTGCTGCGATTGTTCCTGTGGCAATCATTGGCGGGACGCTTAACGGAAGGCCACGAAATACTGCCATAGAAATTATGACAGCACACATTGCAGAGAAACCGATAGCAGCA
>CAJQRU010000043.1 GCA_905612355.1 uncultured Gammaproteobacteria bacterium | reverse complement strand
TGGATAACAAGCTGCTGATCCATCTGGCTATCCTGGGCATGCTCTACGCCATCGTCGCCTCCAATTGGGATTTGACGTTGGGTTATGCCGGCGTCTTCAACTTCGCGCACCTGGCCTTCTTCGGCATCGGCGCCTACACCAGCGGCATCATAACCGTCAAGCTGGGCATCTCGCCCTGGCTGGGCATACCTTGCGGCGCGGCGACGGCGGCTCTGGCCAGCATCATCGTCTCCATTCCGGCCATACGCCTACGCGGCATTTACGTGGCGTTGCTGACCTTCGCCTGCAGTCAACTGGTGCTGCTGCTCCTGCTCAGTCAACCGCTGATCACAGGCGGTCAACAAGGACTGACGGGCGTTCCACAATTGCAGATCGGCGATTACCTCTTCCGCGAAAGCGAGTTCGCCCACTTTTATCTAGTGGGCGCCCTGCTGCTTTGCTCGACGATTTTCCTGCGCCGGCTGGTGACCTCGGATTTCGGCTTGAGCTTGATCGCGTTGCGCGACTTTGAAGAGTATGCAGTGGCCCGTGGTATCCCCCTGGCCAGGCAGCGGTTGTTGGCTTTTCTCTACAGCTCGATTTTCCCGGGCCTAGCGGGCGGCGTTTACGCCCATTTCCTGATCGTCGCCTCGCCGGATATCTTTGGATTTTCGCTGGTAACCCTGCTCCTGAGCATGGTGCTGGTCGGCGGCGTGGCGACAATTTACGGTCCCGTGGTCATAGGCGTCGTCATGATTTTCGTCAGCGAGCTTATGGCCTCCAGCGAAACCATGTCCGAGTTGTTTGGCATTTCGAGCGGTCCGGTACGCTTCATGTTCGTGGCAGTACTGATCGTGCTGACCATGCGCTTTTTTCCACAAGGCGTTTGGGGGCTGATCAAGGAGTACGCTGCCCGCTCCCGAGCGTCGAACCAAGCTGGGGATGAAACCCGCACGTAAGCGGAGTCATACGCGAAATGCATACCACTATCTCAGCAGAAAAGTCCAAATCAAAACGCGTCTTCGCTACCGGCGCCGCCCACGCCAGTATCAGCTTTCAAGAGAAACGCCAATGCGTCTGGGATCTGGTCCCGCTGGGGTTGGCCCGTGGTGTGGTGCGGTGCTAGGAGGACAGACCGTGCGCTCGGAGCTGGAGCGCTCACTAGATCGGTTGATGACGGGTGTCCGTGCCGATTGGGCGCTCTACGTTAAGTACACCGGCTCCGGCGAAGAGATCTGCATCAATGCTGATACGTTGATGGATACGATGAGTACTATCAAGATCCCGATTCTTGTCACGTTATTCCGCATGGTTGACGCAGGCGAGCTCGATCTGGCACAGACTTATACGCTGGAGACGCGCTTCAAGCGTTTCGGCACGGGCGTGCTGCAGTATATGGACGATGGCATGACCTTCAGCCTGCGCGACGCTGCGACCCTGATGATTATAGAAAGCGACAACACCGCCACCGACTATTGCTACGAGGCGATAGGTGGACCCGAGGCAGTGAACGCCACTATGCGTGAGCTCGGTTTGAGCGACATCGAAGCTTTGGGGAACTGTTTCGACTGGTTTACCGCCTTGGCCGGCGTGCTTTCCCCCACGCTTGGTGAGCTTGGTCCGGCTGAGTTATTTCGCAAGGGATATCCCGATTTGGCGCCGGACGTCTGGTTTAGCGCGCGGGAACGCTTCCACTTTGAAGAAGGCAGGCCCTTCAGCCTAGCCAGCACCCGCGCCCTGGGTGAGCTGCTAGAGAGGATCTGGAACGACAGCTGCGCCAGCCCGGCAGCCTGTGCCGACATGCGCCGTATTTTGCATAATCAGGTAGATCGTTCGCGCTTGCCGAAGTACCTGCCCGAAGCTAAAGTAGCGCACAAGACGGGCGACTTCGGCCCCTTCATCGCCAACGATGTGGGCGCCATCGAGTCGCGCGACATACGGCCGATCATCATCTGTGTGATGATGGCCGGCCATCGCGGCAATTGGGAAAACCTGGAAGACACAGTCGCCCGCATCGCCGAAAAGGTCTGGGAGTACGGCATATATTCGTCTCATTAGTTGGGACAAATCTGCTACTGATAGGAGGTCCAAATGAGTTACGGACGAAGCAAATCGGATTTGAAGATCGAAGCTAACCAAGTAGCTTGGCTGGCGCAACTGCTGGGCTTGGATGCGACGCCGGAAGAAACGGCGGCGCTGACCGCGGCGCTGTCCCATCAGCTGCCGTCGATCGAAGTGCCGGAGCGCTTCGACTTAAGAGATTATCCGCCAATACTGAGCATGGACGCCAAATGGTATGACTAATCCATCCGCGCTAATTAATTTATCCATCAGCGAAGCGGCGGCCACGCTTCGACAGGGTGAGACCAGTTCACTAGCCTTGACCGAAGCAAGCTTGGCGCGTATCCAGCAGACTGAAGCAACGGTCAATGCCTATGCCACCGTACCTGCGGAATTGGCGCTCGAGGCCGCGCGGCAAGCCGACGCGGAACTTGCCGCCGGAAACGATCGTGGTCCACTGCACGGCATCCCTATCGGCGTCAAGGACATCTGCTATACCAAGGGCGTCGTGACCGAAGCGGGCTCCAAAGTGATGGAAGGCTTCGTACCTGATTACGACTCGACGGTCGTGCGCAAACTGAATGAAGCCGGCGCGATAATGATCGGTAAGACACGCTGCCACGAATTCGCGTACGGCGTCAACGAACCGCCGACGCGCAGCCCTTGGGAGCTTAACAGCTACCCGGGCGGCAGCAGCACCGGCTCGGGTGTGGCGGTGACGGTACGATCGGCTTATGGAGCGATCGGCACCGATACCGGTGGCTCAATCCGCATCCCGGCATCCTTCAACAATTTAGTCGGCTTAAAGCCGACCTAT
>CAJQRU010000042.1 GCA_905612355.1 uncultured Gammaproteobacteria bacterium | reverse complement strand
CCCACGACGTTATCTGAAGATAGTCCTCGACTAGTGGAATAACCGTCGCCTCCACCGCCATCACTGGCATCACAGCGCCGATATGCCGCATCATCCACCAAGAAAATAGTGCAACTATCAAGGACAACCATAATGCCTGTTGAAAGGTTTCCCTGATCTTTTCAGATCGACCTGCCCCAAATTGGCGCGCGACGACCGGTGATACCACCATCAAGATGCCAAGAGTAGCGAGGAAGACCATGACCCATAAAGAGTTGCCCAACCCCATTGCAGCTAGTTCCAGAGTCCCAACTCGTCCCATCATGATGATGGCAACAAAGCCATAACTCACCTGTAGGAGCTGCGCGATGACCAAGGGTGTCCCTAGTGCCATCAGTGCCTTTAGCTCTTCTAGCGAGTCATGCAATTTGGCGCGAGTCATGTCCATTAGCTATCACACACTGATCAACCCATATTTGAATCGAAAGCCAATAAGAAGGGCACCCTGTGTTGCTCCAACAGGCAACTCATGGTACTCCCGCACAGAGATGACGGCCCAGTCAGAACCAGACCCATTATATAACCACCGCAACACATTTATGACTCACCCGCAAGGCCTAGGTAATAATGATCGTCACGGCCCTATCAGAAAGACTCAGGCAAAACCATTGGTCTAAAAATCACCCCAGTGGTTTAATTACCAACAATTCCCGAGCGCTTGTAGTCTTTCCATCATCGTAATAAACATATCTAATCAGAACGGCCATCTCCCGCCTAACAAATGTCCATTCTTACCTCCCCAGAGGAAGAATACGCGTTCCACAATCTTACGAACAAGTTTTTGAAATAGCATCGGCCGTAAAAAAGAAGTGCACAACCGACAATAATAAGACATTGAATTTATGTTCCACCAACCATGCTGTCGGCGAGCAACGAGACCAACCTCCTCCGCCGACCGCCAATTCTTAGCGCTTGTTTTAGTTTGATCATGTGATCTCAAAAATCCAATACGGTTCTCTATCGCATAAATCTTTTGACGTGGCACAAATCGATTGACCAAATCCCAATCCATCACGTAATGCAAATCTTCATCTAGCCCGCCCACTGCATTGAATGCGTTTCTTGAAAAAAACATCGCTGGCTGAACAAAATAGAGTTTTCTCTGTAGCTTGCCAGTGTCGACCGATTGATATGGTATAAGTTTGGTGATCTCGCTATCCTTGTCTATCTTTCCACCAGACCCATAAATGAGGTCCGCTCCCCTCTCTTTCCCAAATGCGCGCCCCATTGCGATCACCCCGCCGGGCTGATAGACATCATCCGAATTCAGCCATCCCACCACATCGCCTCGGGAGCGACGAATACCTTTATTGATCGCGTGGCTCTGGCCAGTATCCGATTCAGACATCCACCAACTGATATATTTCGAGTACTTTTGCAGAATCTCTATTGTGTGATCGGAACTTCCCCCATCGACAACACCGTATTCGAGGCCAGGATAATTTTGCAAAAGCACCGATCTAATCGTTTCCTCAATATACTCGCCCTGATTAAGACTAGGAGTCACGATACTGATGTTCGGTAATGACTCCCCGTCAGCTCTCGAGCGATGTGATGGGTCACCAGTCCAAGGCCAACCTGTTTTCCCTTTCGGGGCATCTGGAAGATCCGTTAAAGCAAAATAGTCCATACATTCAGAAATTTCGGTGCATTCTCGGTATGCGATAGACGACCCACTGCTTGCTACATTCCTATCGAAGGCATTGCTTTAATATTTCCCAACGATAAACGTTGCGAATTAGTTTATGGCCTAGTTGCGAATAATGAGTCAATACTGTTTCTTTTTCAAATAATGAATCGACCTGCTGACCCTTCAATCGCTTCTTAGGATTAAGCACGCGTATGTTATGAACCCTACCAATCTCTTCTAGCCACTGGACCAATTGATGCCTTTCGCCTCTATCGTAACTACTATAGTGAGTAACTATAAAAAAGCGTTTCGGTGCCAGGAGGGAGCGAATTTCCAAAATATCACGCTCCAAGGATTCGTAACTCTGTTTCTGAACCGTGATCTCGCCTCTGATCGTTGATGGAACATTAAAATCTGGGTCGATAGCAACATGATGTACATATCGGTTTTTGTATCGATACTCCAGTTTCGAAGCGATTTCAATTACGAAAATATCTGTATTGCTGAACATTTCCCGTACGCACCGATCACTCTCTACTGCTTGACCAGACAATATCGCGGTACGAAAAACAAATCGGGACTCTTCTGGCAGGATATGTCCATCCTGACAAAACTTAATCATTTCTATCACTTCTTTAGAGTAATGTGGGTAAGTGATCCTCTGATGCAGATCAGTGCAGTTAATAAACCCTATCGAAATAATCGATTCTTGTCTGCAACAACCGAGCAAAGTTACCCGGGGTGCCGGCAATTGTTTATCTGATACCTGTAAACCACACTTTCTAAGCCCTCTCAACACGAGATTGCAAACTACGAGCGGCAATAGTGATTTCCTGAGCATTAAAACTTAACCCACATCTTCCATTAGTTTAGTTACGATCAATTTAATTAACGCTGAATGGAGATGTTAATCCCAACGGTTAGTCAACAGACTATTTTAAGACTATACAGAAATCGTAAAACAATGCCCTGCTCCACGCTCATCCTCCCGCATTTGCATACACTTCTACTGTTTCCTGCACAGTTCGGTCCCACGAGAATTTCTTGATTTGATTCCTGCCTTCAGCAATCAAGTTGTTGCGAAAAGCGATGTCGTCAACAACTTTAGCGATGGCGTGGCAAAGTTCGTCAACTGAATAGGGATCAAACAAGACACCTGCCTTACCAATCACCTCTGGAATGCTCGATGTTTTTGCAGCAATGATTACTGTTTCACAAGTCATCGCTTCTAATAATGGCAACCCAAAACCTTCATATATAGACGGATAAATTAGCGCGACAGCGCCCTGATACAAACCCCCGAGCACTTCGTCACTGACATAACCTACGTTGCGCACGTACGACTTGATCCCCAATCGGCTGAGACTCTCTAGTTCATCCCCAGAAAAAGCCGGACCTACCACCACTAGATCGATTTTTAACCCACCGCGGCGGACAGCAGCAAATGCCTCTAGTGCTCTAGGAAAATTCTTATAAGGCCAGCGTGTCCCAACATATATTAAATATGGATCAACGTTGTTAGTCGCACTATAAGAACTAGGCCGTAATTCAATGCTCGATGCCAGTGGAATAGCATAGACTTTATTCTCATCACACTGATAAACCCGTAACAAGTCCCTTCTAGTATTCTCAGATATACAGATTACGGCCTTCGCTTGATCAATCGCTTCCCGTTTAGCACGCATAATGTCCGTATCTTTTCCCGCATTCAAAACAAGCTCGTGGATGAGATCAAAAACTGTAACAACGATGGGTGCACGATAAGTTGAGATTCTTTTACTTCCGATAGGTATGTAGTAAGTCAGATGTACAAGGTCAGGTGCTAACAAGTTTTTTTTCTGAAACCAAGTCAGTCTATCCCCCAATTCAGGCCATTTGCCAATCGGTCCTGGTCTTCCCTTAAATTTAAAATGCTGAAGTCGACTATGGCTTGGGGGTTGAATTGTCTGACAATTCTTTGTAACCAAAAACGGGAACCAGTCTGACGGCAATCGACTAATAATGTTGTTGAAATATCGAGATACGCCACCTAAGGGCTGTTTTCCATAGATCCATCCGTCATACAGAATACGCATAACGCCAGCCCTCCAGCCCAATCATTGTTAACGTCCCGTCAAACATGATGGGGAATGTTATTTATCACGACCAGCAGTAGATGCATCATCTTTTTCAATGCTGCGAGTTAAATCCTCGATAGAAGTTCAGTGGCGCTGAATTTGTGGAGAAGCTGATACCTCAAACAAGATCATTCCTCATTTACAGGCCTTATGCATATCACCAAATTCCGGGTTCTGCAGGATTGTAGCTGTATTCGTGATCGACTCCGTTAGCCATGGTCGCGTACCCGCCTCGTACTGTGCTTTCGTGATGCGCTTCATTGCTTCTGCAAATGCATAAGTGCTGCGCCTACCTTCTGGGCTGTATCGCAACGTATCTGGCATGATCCGCCCTTTTTCCTTCCGCCCGTACATTACCCAGTGAACAGTTCCCCAAGACGCTTTATTCTCTGACCCAGATGCTGCGAATGTCCTCTTCAGATCTGGATGCTTATCGACGTATGCTTCGAATGCTGACTGTGTTGATGCAAGTGCTCTATAGTTGCGATCTGCAGATCTTACAATCAAGAAAATCCCAGGCAAAGAACAGACCGATATAAAATCTTTCTGTGCACTAGGAATGGTAATCCGACCGAAATCTTCTGCGCGCACTATGATCGCCACGTCACCGTATCGCCGAAAAAGGTTTTCATAATTACCCATCAAGATGTCATTAACGTCACGTTTAGTGTGATACCGAACCTTCTTAGATATGCCTAAACCCGGGTAAACTCCAGACATCGGCAAATCTGCGTAGTAGCCGTAGGCATACGTCAACTCAAGCCACTCTAAGCCCGACGATCGTATATCCGGCGCAATAAGCAACGCCTTTCTCCCGCGAACCTGGCTTTTTACCGTCACGATTGTATTCTGATCTAAGATGCCCAATATTGGTTTGGACGACTCTACGGGGGTTGTTTCGAGATACCCGGAAATTTCGACAACGTGGACAACCGACAAAACAACACAAAGCACTGTGACGAAGCCTCTCCAACGCGGTATAGCGTTGGTGCTAAACAACAAACGATAAAATATTGCGATGCTCGCCATACTTAAGAACAGCGTTAACGGCGCTACCAAACGGCCTAACGCACGCGCATACATGAAATCTGGATAGATCAATGCCAACATCAACGCAGGTGTCGGAACAACAGGGACGCGAAATCCCGCCACAACAGCAATGTCGGGGAACCGCTGGCCGGCGATATGGAGGATATATCCCCAACTAAACGAGAACATCACCATTACCCAAATCGCAAGGATTAGAATACAACCGAAAAGCGGATATAACCTCTTATTTCCAAGCAGATTACCGTACGCAGTCAAAACCACTTTTTTTCTACATCGACGCCATATTAAACGCAACAATATTCCAACTAAGCCGACTAAAACCATCATTAATGCGACGGTGCCAATAAACGCGAAGCCCGTAGACTGACCCCGTTCTAAGCTTTCCGTTGACAACGGAAAACCCATTTTGGTCAGTATTGCGTCTGGCCCAGCATCTCCACAACATCCACCATCGGCTAATTCTTCCCGAGGCGGAATCACCGGAGCTAAAACGTCAGCAACATGAAAACCACCGCCAAAGCCATTGCCGTAGCCCCAGTTTTTCGACTTACGCTCCTTCTCGTCTAGTAACTCATCGAAAACATTCGGCATGCCGGGTTCGGGTACCGATGGCATCGTCTGCTGACCGAGTAGCGAAACAAAAACAAAAAAAAGTCCGACCCCGCATACGACTGCCAAAACAAATCGGCGATTGAAATAAGCCACCAAGTGGCGCCACCCCAAGAAATATCCCACCGCACCAAGAACCATTGAAATCGTCAGAAAAGACAACACCGAAAACACCGTGTAGTAATCGATCAGCGGCAAAACGCATATCAGGATCAACAACATTACCGCTGGCCTAATGCGATCCGTAACACCAATCCGCAGGAAACACAGCATCAACGCCAAGTAAACGGGATAAGCCGTCATCAAAAAAGGCATCTCCTGATACATCGAACTTCGAACTAAAAGGGATGGCGCCAATCCAATGACCACGGCGCAAAGTAATCGAAAAGGCCAAGTAACATTACCACCAATATTGATGATCTTTGTAGCCCAATATGCACACAGAAAGATGATCAATAATTCGGCAAAAACAAAATAATATACGCCGCCAAGTTGCTCAAAAAACGTTGCGACTGCCTTTAATGGCAGTGCAAGTATCGGGAAGGTACCCCGTAGAACGCTATTGCCACCGAAGGGGAAAAACATCTTATCAATGATGGCGATAGGATAATGCCACTCTTCCTTCGCAAAAAACAGAAACCTGGCAAACGCATCTAATTGGTCACTATTCGTAACCAGTGGCCAATGACTTCCCCACGGCCAGGTGTTGTGCCAACGATAGGAGAAAATTACTAAAACCAGTGACGCGATCAGTCGATCTGCCCACCGATCCTTTGTTGCTAATCGACGATCGATGTAATCTGCACCCACTATCTAACCGAACTCTTTTTCGATTGTATATTCCACAGATCGATCATGTATCGATTCCAGAGGTCCTATATGATAGCTCTACCCAAGAAGAAGACTAACCAGACCACGATGACTAAATGCCATGCTACCAATTATATCTCCGTGTTTTTCTGGGCCAACACCGGGCTCTTAGTCTTTGGTTAGGCTAGTTTACCATCATTAATTATTTAGCCTTAAACTATGAGGTAGATGGTTTATCTCAATACTTTTCGCTAACTCAATAATTTTCCTGAATACAGTCCAATCAATAATTCGACATTCCACTAACCAAAAACTGCTACCACATTCTGCATAATCAATTCTAAAAAAAACTAACCGTGAACATTATTTAGTGTCAAATTATTCACCATCACAATTCCATACCAATAAACGCGTTGGCATTGCACTCCTTGGGAAAGGATCTAGTAATCATCTTCATAGAGTGACAGTTGTTCAGCACTTTCTTTCCGGAGGTTTTCAAGTCCATTTCTTAGTTAGACAAGACTATTCCAAATTAATAAAACGTATCACTGGGTGTCAATATCACGATATCGACATCGTTATTAACGATAGCGGAATCGCCGGATTTCTTCGCGGGTTCCTCCGTTATTTTCGAAGTCTCTATCCTGCCTGCGATATCGCCAAACAATATATGTTCCGCCATCAAAATCGTGATCGGCCTATTGTTTCGCGAACGATCCACTTCACGATTGCATTTTTCGCTCGATACCGACGCATTCTTCAGATGCTTATTCGCGCAGAGTCGGTCCTATATCGCAACGTAGAAGTCACCGGCCTTCCTGTCGATAACATAGATGTGTTGTGCTTGATCGGGTGCGGGGGAAATGAAGTACTAGAAACTCACCTTGGCTGGTGGGGTAGATCAAAAGGTATACCCATCATTAATGTCGTCGGAAACTATGACAACCTATCAACTAAAGGTTTTCGCGGGCTGTTTATTGATCATTTGCTTGTTTGGGGACAAAGCATGAAGTCTGATGCGGAAACCCTCCAAGGAATCTGCTCAAATCGGATCCATATGATTGGACCACTGCGGTATGACCACATCCAAAGCTCAATTTGTGTGTCAAAAGCTGAATTTTTTGAGAAATGCCATTTTGATCAAAGCATTCCGACAATTTTCTTCGGTGGAAGCCGCGCCAGTTTTCACTACTTCGAGATGCTTTCCGTATTCCAATTACTCTCGAACAAAAGAGAATATCAACTAATACTACGAATCATGCCAAATAAAGTGCTACTCAATTCCCCAACCATGCAAGCATTTATTACTCACGCGAGATCTTTACCAAACATCTACGTCAGCATCGGGGATATCCATTATGCTCACGGGGATCAATTTCAAGAACCTCTCTCGGTAGAGGAGCACGAACTTTGGCATGGTCTCACTTATTCGGACATCGTCATAAACCTTTACTCTACGTTGGCGCTCGAGGCGTGTATTTTTGATCGCCCAGTAATCAACATGTGGTATTTTGAACAACCAGACGCGTTGATCTTAAAACAGCCCATTCACGTACCTTATAACGTAGAAGCACATATCCGTCGCCTTCGATCATTTAACTGCGCTGTCGACGTCCAGACTCGTGAGGGTCTAGTGGCTGCAATTCATAACCAACTTGAAGATCCCCAACGGCAGCGCGACGGGCGTCGAAGGCTTGTGCAACATGAGTGCGGGACCCTTGATGGTAAAGCCGCGCAACGCTTAGTAGAACATTGCCGCCGCGCGGGGGAAATAAAACGTTAACTTCTAGACTTCGTTCAGGACCCTACACAACCGTCTTATTTCGTCTTCACTAAGATCTGGATAATTACCGACATACCACCCGAAAAAATGAATGTGCTCAGCTTCAGGGTATTTAAGCCAATCCCCTGCATCAACGATAGCTCGGAGATATGGCTGTCTTACCTGATTACCCCCGCCCGCACTTCCTCGTCGATATTCAATATTTGATTGCTCCATCGCGGCCTCGAGTCGATCACGAAGTCCGATATCTGGTTCATTTAGAATCACATTGAACGCGTAATTACTACTACCATCTAACAAGAAGTTAGTCCGAAATCGTTTTGAATTCAAGTTTGAAATAAAAAGGTTGTGGTTTTTCGATCTCTTCAAAATATCATTGTCTAACCGCTTAAGTTGATTTCTTCCGATAATTGCGCCTATTTCATTGTTGCGAAAATTAAATCCTGGATAAGCAAAAATAAAATCCGGATTCAAGTCGGGAAACTCACTGGCGTAATGATCACGGGTCGTTTCATTTTCAATTTCTCGGACCATACCGTGTGACCTATACATACGGAGCATTTGATAGACATCCTCATTATTAGTGCAGACCATCCCCCCCTCAATGGTTGACATATGATGCGCGTAGTAGAAGGAGAAATTTGAGATAAAGCCGTAGGATCCCAACCGCTGGCCGTCAAATGTTGCTCCATGAGACTCGCAAACATCCTCAACTAGTGGGATACCTCGTCGCTCTAGCTCATCTAACAAACGACGTGTTAGTCCATTGAATCCCTGCACATGTGTAAGGAAGACACACTTGGTTTTCTCGGTCAAACTATCAATTACAGAATCGTTATCCATTCCTAAATGTCGTGGATTGATATCGACAAAAATAGGTGTCATTTGATTATGTAACACCGCCACTATGTCCGACACCCACGTAATGGGCGGGACAATCACGTCACCATCCCCATATAGATTCTTGATAATCGACATAGACATCAGATTGGCGGAAGAACCGGAATTCACAAATACACTATATTTAACACCCAACCACTTTGACCATTCCTCTTCAAAGGCTTTGACATTAGCGCCCTGAGTCAGTCGCGGGTCTGGTTTCGACAGATACTCGATCACATGATCTAGGTCATCCCTCACGATATTGTTTCGCATCAATGGATGAGCATTCCCTCTCCCCGCCATGTTATTTCTCGTGGTAGTAGTCACCATACTCAACCAACAGAGTTGAGCGACCATCTTGGCGACTATAACTGTGTCGGTAGGCCGGAACGATATCCTCCGGCTCGCTCAATACCACCACATCAATGTTGTCTAACAACAAACGGAACGCATCTGAAAAATCTCCAACGTGCTGAGACTGGGGATGGAGTGGCCTTTGGGAGCCCACACTAGTTCGGATGATCGCTTTGGGACGGTATCCACTGTTACTAATCTTTGGCATACGATCTAGATGATTAACGAGTTGATTAACCGCGAGTAAAAGGAAATTCCACCGAGGAAAGACACTAATGGGCACTTCCCCATTGAGCGCGCACCCGATGGTCATACCCATCTGCATTTCTTCAGCGACCGGCAGTTCAAACACCCTCTCGCGCGGAACCTCGGTAAGCGTGTTGAACATGGCCGTGCCCGCGACTGCTACTGCTTGGCCTAGAAAGACGGTGCCTTCTTGCTCACCAAGCCACTTCATGGCTTCCCTTAGTTGTGCAGCATACGCCACCTTAGAACTCAACCCGAACGCCGGCACCAGCATGAGGAAACTTGGTCTCATAAGAATAGTACCGAACGTTGTCGGAAAACATCGTCTTTAGATAGCTCCCGCTATTCATACCCCAGACCTTACGGGTGTCTGTGCACACTGATTTTCCATTGTCCTCAACAATAAAAACGATCGGTAGTTTATTGTACGAACTATATTTAATGCACTCGTGGGCAATCCCTGTTTCCGCCGTCATATCACCCAGAAAACAATAGACCATATTCGACTGCGCAGCTCGTTTGATTGACCACGCCACACCTGTCGCTATTGGTAAAACGCCTCCAACGATTGCCGAGGAAAAAATTCGATATTCCGGAAAGCATAACGATATAGAACGTCCTTCGAGAATTTCGGCAAAAACAACCTCTTCGGGCACACCTTTCAACAGACATTGATAATGACTTCTCCACGAACAAAAAACCCAATCTTCACTTTTAATATTTTGAAACACTTCGATCATCTGTTCTTCATTTCCATCATACAAATGAACTGGCGCTCGAATTTCCCCCCTATTAAATGCTGATGCTACAGACTCTTCAAACGCCAGCAAATCCTCCGCACCGAGCTGGCTCGTCATGACGGCTCCTCAAGCAAACGTCTCGTCAATCTAATTTGAGACATCTCTTTGATGTTTTCGACCGCTATCGAACCAAACCGTCCTCGCACCTTTTCCAAAAACGGTTTGTGCGAGTGATAGATATGGAATGCGTTATCTCGAAATTTAATAATTTCCGCCGGAGACAAAAATTCCGTTTGCATAGGTAAAGTTTCATAACTGTGGAACGAATATCCCAAATATCCATCAGGCAATCGCGCACTTTGACTCACTGCTTTTTTATAAAGTTCACTACCTGGCAATGGTATTACCGGGTATCCATTCCATGCTGCAGTTGATAATTCTAAACTCAAATCAAGTGTCTTCTTCATTGACGCGTGATCGTCTCCAGGCAAACCAAACAAATAATTTCCAATGACGTTTATATCCGCCTCTTCAATGAGGTTGATTACTTTCGCAATATCAACGTCTTCAAACTTCCCTTTTGTCACATCTAATCTAACCTGCTTCTCGCCGCTTTCAATTCCAAGCGCCAACCACTTAATGCCCGCCGAACGAATTAACTCAAGATGTTTTTGACTTCGCACAGTATCTATTCTCGAATACGCCCACATTCGAAGCCTTTTCCCTAAACCTGTATCACGCAACATTTCACACAACGGTACAAAATATTTTTTGTTTAGAAGAAACATTTCATCACTGATCCTAATCGTAGTCACGCCCATCCCATCCAGTGTAGAAAATTGTTTCATTACCCACTCTGGGGACCAGAATCTCATTCCCGCATAATTGCTAGCAACCCCGATTTCTTCATTATCATTACGATTTAAAATGTTTATCATGCAAAAATCGCATTGAAACGTACATCCTAACGATGTGTATATAGCGGCGAATGGGGTGCGCTTTTCATGATCGTATTCCGCATGCCAGAAATGCGCACGATAAAGATCAAGTGGTCGCGTTTTTTTCGGCAACAAATCCCATGCATACCCTGGCAAATCAACATCCATATGCTCCTGTGGTACGACTCGTTCGGGTGCATTTAACATGAGTTGATCGGCTTTCCGAAATGCTATTCCCCGAACGGTTTCCAAATACTCCGGGTCCGCGGGATTTCCATCAAGCAAGTTACGTAGCGCATAAACCCCCTCATTGCAAAATACGATATCTATAGCACGCTCGGTTCGAAGCACTTCTAAAGGCAACGCCGACGCATGCGAACCCACTAGCGAACGGGTAATTTCACTGCCAGAATCTTGTAGCGCTGAGGCCAATATAGATGCACCAATCATATTAACGGTGCCCGAATTCGGATTCTGTCCATAAACCACGAAACAGATTAATCGCGCACCCACGCTGTTAATTCTTTCTACCGCTTCGCCAACGTTAAGCTGTTCTGCGTTGACATCGACGATACTGACAGCATAACCAACAGAACGTGCCGACTCCGCCAACAGTAAAGCCCACGTCGGTGGCTCGACAGCAGCGAACCGATTACTGAGCCCCTGATAGATGCCTTGGGCATTACCCGGATTCACAAAGACTACGTCTAACATAAATCTATATTCATAAACGTTTGTATAACATCTACCCACCCCAATAATAATGTTGAGTATCTTCGACTCACCACTAACCACCCTATGTGGTTAGTGGTGATCATGCACTATTAGGGCTGAAAAATAATCTGGCTTCCGCCCGTTTCAAAATCAAACGATACATGGATAAGTTCACTCAAGGCCTGAGCAACAGACTCCTGGAGGTCAAAAGGCACATACAACAGTAACATGCCTCCTCCCCCAGCACCGAGTATCTTGCCGCCTAACGCGCCCGCCCGTTTAGCGACAGAGTAGATATCGTCAATAGTAGAATTAGAGATCATCGGACTCAAAAGTATTTTTTGGGTCCACGCCTCGTGCAAGAGTTCGCCAAACTCGTCAAGATCACCATCCTCACACAACAACGTAACGCCTGCATCTACCATCCGACTCATCTTCTTGAGCACCTTCTCTTTCTCGAGTAATGATCCTGCATAAGTCATCGCAATATCTGATGCAGTCCTTTCAATGCCCGTGTAAAAAAGCATCAGGTTTTTCGATAACTTGGCTATCGTATTTTTCGGCGCGTTAACGTTTTCCACTTGAAAACTACCATCAATTCCAAAACATATCTTATTCAATCCTCCATAGGCTGCCGATACCTGATCTTGTGACCCAACTATTTCCTTCACCCGTTGTTGCTCTACGTACGTACTATCTCTGGCAAGCTCTATAGCTGATGTCTTACGACCAGAATAGGCATACAACGCGTTCAGAAGGCCGACCGTAAATGCAGAACTAGACCCCATACCACTCCTGCCGGGCAAATCACCATCGTAGTGAATCTCAAGGCCAGCCGTTATTCCAGCGTACTTTAAAGATTCCCGAGCCGTGGGATGCTCTAATTCATCCGCGTGAGTACACAATTCGATGCGTGAATACACCACTCTTAATTTGTGTTTAAAAAACGGCGGCAACGACCGACAGCTGATGTAAATATACTTATCGATAGTCGTAGCGAGTACTTGGCCACCATGCTCAAGGTACCAACTTGGGTAATCAGTCCCCCCCCCAAAGAACGAGATTCGATACGGCGTTCTAGAAATAATCATTAACTGAGGGAATCAAAAGCAAGGCTATTTGGAGTCGAGTGAATGTGCGCTGAAGTACTCTTGTGATCGACTATAAGATTGGGGCGTCCCAATATCGATTAATTCCCCTGCGCATTCATACCCGTAGATCCCGGATTCAATAATAGTCGGCATCAGCTCTGTTTCAAGCGAATACGTAGTGCCTTCTCCACACTGCTCGAAAATATTCTTATTCAGCAGGTAAATCCCAGCATTCACTAACTGCCTTATCTCTTTGGAAGACTTTGTTTTTTCTACAAACTCCACAATCCTACCATCCGCGGCTCTTGTCACAGAACCATAGCGATCAGAATTACTTACTTCCACTAAGACCATTGATGCTGCCCAACCTTTCTCTTTATGTTGTGCAAAGAACTCGTGGTAGTTAATAGGCACAAACGAATCGCCATTCATAAGGAGAAAAGAGTCCCCATTAATCAACGGCACAGCCTGACGAACCGCGCCGCCTGTTCCCAGAGGAACTAACTCGCGGGAAAATATAATATCCAGCTCACCATAACTCTGCCCCACAGCTGCTTCAACAACACTGGCGGCATAACCCGTGCTTAAGATAACTCTCCGAAATCCAAAAAACTCCAACCGATCTAGAAGATAAAAAATAAACGGTCGACCTGCTACTTCAGCTAATACCTTAGGACAAACTCCGATAACCGATCGCAAACGAGTGCCCAGGCCACCGGCAAGCACTACAACATCAGTATAGGGGCTATTGTGGGTTTGTGGCCAAGGCATGTCACAAATATCTGACTGCACATGTATCTGACTGCACATGGACACGCTTGTCTCGCTCGAAACCAACTGCGTTATATATTGGCAACACAGCGTAACTTTTTATCCATTCAGAATCGACAATAACGCTTGGCACATCGATTTATTAATCTCGAATAATGGTAAGACAGTGGTTTAAGTATAGGAAACCTGTATAAAAAAGAATAACCGCGCCAGCAGAAGAAATACAAGTATATTCCCAGTCTTTTGGCGATCTTTGGGAACCTTGCATCAGGTACTCGCGATGTTGAAACGATGCTTAGCTTTCCCACTACTCCAATTGAATGCACTGCCTCGGTATCATGCAGAATGATACCAAATCCGTGAGTTTCGAGTAATAGCCGTAATGCAGAGTAATGATAGTTGACTAAATGAACCGTTCTCAGGAATCGATTCAGGACAGGCAGACTCCAGAAAGGGGCCATCAGATTTGGCACCTCGATTACCACCACACCTTCTGGCTTCAATATCGTCCTAATCGAGTCAAGAAATTTCCCTGGTTCACTTTGATGCTCAAGGACATGATGCGCGATTACAATATCGTAGGACGCGCTGGCCGTATGTCGTACATCATCGACAAGATAAGTTTTCTTCAATCTTAAATTATCCGCCAATACCGCGTCTGCAGGGATAGAGGGATCTATGCAGGTGATAGTAATATCACTCCTAATCCGAGCTAGATTAGTTGCAAAATTCATATTTCCACCACCAATCTCCAAAATATCAGCCCCACAAAACAAAAACTGTGATACACGCTGCATACGCAACGTTGTCATAACATTTGGTTCACAATCTTCAACCTGGTGAACTACGCCGTGCCAGTCACTTTGTTCGGACAAATAAAATCTTCTGAGCTCTGCTGCCGATAATCGCGGGTTAGTAAAGATAACGAAACATTCGTGACAGACATTACTGATCACTGGGACCAATTCAACATCGTCGTTATACAGAGTTCCTTTCTGATATACGACACTCCATTGGTCATGGCCGCACACTGGACAACTAACAGCGACTTCCGTTGCTTTTGATTTCAGTATTGACGAATTCATGTAGATCCGGATGTCTTACGTTTTCTTTGTGGCAATCCCTTGCAGCAGAGCTCTTCCAATTCCCGAACCACCTCACACCCTCGCTTCACTAGAAGATATGAAATACCGAATCAACAGCGCGCTCCGCGCTCCTTCCCCCGCGCCGGGTACAAAACCACGCCTGTCCCCAGCTGATTCGGGGTGAAGCTAAGTCTCTTTGTTCAACCAGTCCAGAGACCTCGTCGAATCGACGACAATCTGCAGGTAGTACGCGGCTCCCCACCTCACCTGAACCCATAAACTGGGAAACACACGACTTTTTCCATCTATTCTCGGCGGCTCACTCCCTTCAATTTCAGAAACACGTAGTCGCGCCCTTGCAGCTCGTCCAGACAACAACGGCTCCCAACTCAACTTTGTCACACCACAAATCTTCTCTGGCATTCTGTACAACGCGGCTTTATCCAATTCCAACTTGTCTTTTAAACGGGTATCGTAAGCACGAAAAATTCCCATCGCATCCGTGTACTGCCCCCCATTCAATACGTTAATAGTTTTGGTAAAAACCCAATTACCGAACGCACTAAGCACCGTATCATCCTGGCTTTCCGCATCATTGAGATATCTCGACACAATGACCATGTCATCACCCTCATCCAGTTTCCTGACAAGCTCTTGAATTTTCTCTGGTATTGAATTGCCGTCCGGACTGAACGTAATCACGTAATCACCCCGAATCATCGGCCATGCTTCTGCGTACGCTGCTCTGAAACCAGGTTCCTTCTGAACATAAACCTCATAACCATTATCACGCGCCCACTCAGCCGTCCCATCAGACGACTGGCCGTCTACAACAAGTATTTGTTGTACCCATTCTCTCGAGATCCGGGGCATTATCTCCTTCATACCTCGAATCTCATTCTTAGCCATTACCAGCAAAGTTGTGTTAACCATCGGCTACCTTTGTAAAAACAATATTGGAGTTATTTCGTCTTATGCTGGAGGATTCGTAGTGCGCCCGAATCAATTAAATAAGATTTGTAAATTGACCATCACCAAACATGGAGTAACCACAGATCAACTCTCTGATCCCATCCCCCAACGAATGTTTCGCCTTCCACCCCAACGACTCGATCCTTTCATTCGACACCAAATAATCACGCTTATCAGGATCTTCCCCAATTGCCGCCGAGTGTATATACAAGTTCGGTACAAATTCTTTGATTTTCTCTGCTAATTCACGCTTCGTCATATTGGCACTACTCAATCCAACGTTAAATGGTAGCCCGCGCATTTGGTCGCAATGCTCGATTCCAAACATAAAGGCACTCGCCACATCACGCACATGAATAAAATTCCTTCTAAAGTGTTCCTCAAACAAGACAAGTACACCCTCTTTGACTGCTCGATACACGAAATCATTAACCAAAAGATCCAAACGCATTCGGGGGCTCATACCAAAAACCGTAGCTAGGCGAAAAGTTATTGCATTACCTACCGATAGAAACATCTTTTCAATTTCGACCTTATGCCTGCCATATTCCGAAATCGGCCTGAGTGGACTATCTTCTGTACACAATTCATCAGGTGCACCAACACCATAACCGCTGTTCGTTGTCGGAAAAATAACGATCTGCTCCTTAGAAATATTCGTCGTCAACCAAACATATGCATCGTAATTAGTTTGATGCGCAAGTTCTGGATCCTTCGCGCATGCCGGCGCTCCCACAATTGCCGCCAGTGGCACTAGCACGTCATGTTCTCGAATCAGGCGACCCATCGTCTGGAAATTTCTAATATCTCCTCGTTCGAAACTAAAGTTTTTATGACCACAATAGCCGAATAGGGAATGTTGTCCGAATCTAAGATTGTCAACAGCAGTAACTGACCACCCTCTTTCTAGTAGCCGACCTACCAAAGTTGATCCCAAATAGCCTGCTGCTCCCGTCACAAGTACCTTCATATTTAACGTTCTCCGGTGGCAGAAAGACCGCGTGTCACACTTTGGCTGTTCGACTTTATCTAGGTGGTCGTGTCATTGGATCTTTTACAACGTTAAGTCGTCCATACAACGTCGCGACTGGATCCAATATTGGAGTATGTCAGCGATACTTTGGTCAAACGAAATTTCCGGCTGCCAATCGAACGCATTCGTTAGCGCCTCACGTGATCCAATAACAATACTTGCCTCAACGGGGCGGACTAAAGACTCATCTGTTCTTGTTTCGACACCGATTCCTGTAACCTGGGATAATTTATCAATTGCTTTCCGCAGCTTGATGCCAAGGCCACTACAAACATTGTAGACCGATCCAGATGCAGATCTGGTAAGGATAGCCTCATACCCACGGACTGCATCCCTGACATCCAGAAAATCTCTAACTACATTTAGGTCTCCTGTTGGCAATAACAGGCTTTTCTGTTGGGTCACTACTGCCCGCGCGAACGCCTTCGCAAAATTAGAAATTGCGAAGCGGGCACTCTGTCCAGGTCCGATGTGATTAAATGATCGTGTCATCACTATGTCGAGTCCGTAACGATCGGCATAAACTTGCGCTAACCACTCCTGTGAGCATCTCGCGATGGCGTAAGGGCTATCAGGTTGAAAAACGTCTGACTCCACAAATGGGCTGCCTCCACTTTTTCTTCGACCATATTGTTCCGACGATCCGACCGACAGTATGCGGGTTTCCGGAGAGTATTGACGGATAGATTCGGCTAAATTAAGAAAGGTATTTGTATTGTTAACAAAACTTTCGAGTGGTTCCCGCCAACTATTGGCCACCGATGACATCGAAGCAAGATGCACGCAAAACTTTGGTCTCGTGTTATTAATAGCTCGCTCAAGCTCTAAAGAATCGAGCAAATTAATGCGTTCAAAACTAAATCGTAAATTTTTCACTGACCTAACTGGTGGAGTCGTCCCAATACCAACAA
Organism: uncultured Gammaproteobacteria bacterium; assembly: GCA_905612355.1. Taxonomy (GTDB): domain Bacteria; phylum Pseudomonadota; class Gammaproteobacteria; order Arenicellales; family UBA868; genus UBA11791. The sequence goes on along the minus strand of CAJQRU010000042.1, from coordinate 5,500 downwards.
CGGCTCCTGAAAACCCATGTTTTACCAAATGATCTAAGTAATGGTTCGCTACAAACCCCCCACATCCAGTGATTAAGTAGTCTATCAATTGACAGTCGCAATAGCTTGGTAATACGAGAAAACTCCTATACTTATCAGCTTTTCGCGCATTCTTGATGCAGGACTTTTTTTCACCGTGATAACTAATAGCCAAATAAGGAGGCAGTTGACATTAACTACGCCTTCACGGTCTGTAACCGCCATAACTTGTCAAATAATCCACCTGACTCCGCCAGATCACGAAATATTCCGCTTTCTTGAATCCGCCCATTGTCGAGCACCAGAATCTGGTCCGCTTTAGCAATAGTAGATAAACGATGTGCAATAACGAAGATAGTCACAGTCTTATGCAATTCCTCTAAGGTCTTTTGGATCAGTCGTTCTGACTCCGAATCCAATGCGCTAGTCGCCTCATCAAGGATCAAAACCTCGGGTGAACGTACCAACGCCCTCGCGAGTGCCAACCTTTGTTGTTGCCCACCCGACAAACGCAATCCCCTATCACCAACTACGGTATCGTAGCCCTTCGGAAGCTGCTCTATAAATTTATCGGCGTGCGCTAATCGGCATGCACTCCGAATATCTTCCATGGTAAATTTCTCCGTTGCAAACGAAATATTCTCCTTAATAGTTTCGTTCAACAAGAATGCCTCTTGATCAACAGTTCCAATATGGCCTCTCCAACTTTCAAGATTAAGAGTCCGAAGATCCTTCCCGTCTAACTCGATGTGCCCCGTAGATGGCTCATAAAGACCCAATAGCAAACTGGCGATTGTCGATTTTCCGGAACCTGACGCCCCAACAAGCGCAACCGTTTGACCTTTCACGATGTCGAAGTTCAGATTCGACAATAAATTGCCCGATGCTTCCGGATAAAAAAACGATACATTCCGAAACTTTATGTTTTTCTTTAAACCCGGAAATATAGCCCCCCCGACTCGCGCAAAATCTTTATCAGACACACGCAAAAAAGAACCGATCACCTCGATACTGTGGATTAATGCAGTAAAAGTCATACGTGACTGGTTGAGTATCTTTGCCTGGGGCACCATCCGATTCAGGATGACAAGAAACACTAGTAGTTTTGGGATTACAACGATCGCGCTATCGCCACTAATGAAATACCCTGCCACAAGAAAAATACCGGCCGCACTGATCGTTAACGCATCTATGCTTGGATCAACTACTGCCTTGATTTTCGCCGAACGCTCTCCAGCAGCTAGAGCCTTGTTACGAGCCGTATTGATCTTCTTGCCAGCATACTGCGTCGCACAAAAAACACGCAACAACCGAGGCGCATCGAGAAATTCTACTGACAATTTACCCGTATGAATAACGGCATCAACCATCGTGATGCCGAGTACTTTAATAGCCTTTAGCGTCCGAGAAATACCCAACGAAATGACGACAACAATGAAAATTGCACTGACAGCCAATTCTATCGACAGAGCGGCCATTACTGCTAAATAGGTCACGAGCATAATCAATGCCAACACAACTTCGTTTAAAACCTTGATCACACTTGCAATGGTGGATGTCAGTCCAATCAACGCGCCTAACGAGCCCGCTGGCCACTTAGTCACTTCAGAGTAACTATAGGCCATAATCTGGTCAGTGGAGCTTGTTAGTAACTGTCTACTAACACGGAATTCCAGGCGAATAGCTGCATATTTCCCCCAATAAGTCATTAGGCTTTTCAACACCTGCGCTACCACCGCTAGGGAGACTAGCCCGAGAAATAGTCCACCTGCACCTACGTCCTTTAAGAAGGATTGCAAAGTAAAGCCCAGCTCTCCAAACCGCTGCAAGCCACTATGAACAACATTTTGATCAACTAATGCCGACGCCGCGATAGCCAAAATCCCAATGGTGCTGCCCTCAAAAACTGCAGCAATTATATTAAATAGAACGATGCTTGCCACAAGCCCGCGATGACGCATCGTCGCCTTTGCGACAATTGTCATTCCGTCACGATAGTCACTACCATCGTGTGGAAATATCCACCCTATCATCTGGCGGAGAGCAGTATTAATCATAATTAATATCACACGAGTTCGAAGAACTAGTAACACTGCTCATTGAAACGACCTAGCCATTGCCAATCCCCGAGATGGCTATTTTAGTGCAATTTCTCGACCATGATAAACAGCAACACTGAAATCTCAGGTAAGTTCATAAATTCTCCGACAGGCAACCTCAATACGGTTCGAGAATACTCCAATATCCCAATGCTTCTGCACTGTCTCAAGGGCACTTACCCCGATACGTGTTCTCCATTGAGGTTCATCAAGAAGTCTAGCAATTACTCTTTTCATCTCACCTGCCTCAGCCACCGGAACAAGAATGCAATTCTCACCATTATTGAGCAACTCGGGATTCCAAAGGCCTTTTGTCTCAGTTAATACGACCGCTTTGGCACAGGCCATTGCCTGCAATGTTACACTTTGTCCGGACGGTTGAAGGGTATCGACGAGCGGCACCACTACGCCTAACGCCCCTCGGTATAGCTCCCTCAACTTAGTATCCGGCAATTCATGACTGGTATGCATACGACCTCGAATAATTTCTACATTACTTGGCACCCACGCTGGTGGCCGATCGGTCAGCACTTTTACCAACACTGGTAAGTCTGCAACTACCCGCATCAGGAGATCCCAATCTCTTCGGCCGTCATTTCCTACAGACAACAAATACTCGGACGTCTCAATACTCTCCGACGGGCACCAAAATCTGGTATCAACTCCAAATTCATTTAACTCAATCCGATCTCCTCCAATCATATAACGTTGACGCATACCAGTTAACTCTCCAATACCAAATACCTGGGTAAAACCACGTCGAAGTAAATAACCAGTCAAAGCCTGAGTAGGCTTGTTAAAAGAGTTGTTCATCACGCCACAATGAATGGTTAAGACCGGTACCTTCACCACTCCCACACGCCTCAACATTTCTAAGGAAAAACCTATTCCAGTCGTCGTCGCAACAATGACATCACATTGATTGAGTTGTCTTTTCAGCCGATAAAGAGCAATCAGAAGATCGCCTGTGGCACGAACGGGAAACACCTGCCATCGGTAATACAAATAATTCAACAGACGCGTGGAAATTGTACCTAATGATTCCTCTGGGACATCAATAAATGCAACTTCTACGCCCTTTTGCGATAATTCCCAATAACCATAAAAGAATTCACTGGGTGCTTGGAAGTTTTGCAGCAAATTTGCCTTCCGCTTCCTTCCCCCCGAATATAGATATAGTAATCTCATCAAAAAATACTCTATCTATCTTCTGATCACGAATTACTTAAAATTGCGATCGGCGCATACTCAAAAGTCATTTACGAATTCTTGCAGTTGTTCGGCATTACTTAACCCTGTAAGAGTCGTCGAAACAAGTGGCCATGTGTCTCTATCCATGAATCAGAAGAAAACTCGGTAACAGCCCGCTGTCGGGCAGCACTTTTCCGAGCTATTAAGGTGTCTGTTGCTTCTATAACCGCCTCGCATACCTCGACGACAGTCGGGTACACCATTTCATCCCAGCTTTCTTCCACTGGCAACAAAGCGCCGCAGTTCCCGAGAAGCTCAGGCAATCCACCACTCCTCGATCCGATCACAAACAACCCGCACGCCATCGCTTCGATAACAACGTTGGGACAAGGATCCTTGTATTTTAAATGCAGTAGAATATCTCCTCGTGCATACAAGGACGCCGCATCTTGATGAGAATAAGTTCCAATGATTTCTACGAACTCGGTTAATTGGAGCCGTTTCAGAAGAAGTTCCACTTCGTCATCCGCACCGGTCCATTGCAATGGACCAGCTATAATCAAGCGTGTTGAATAGCCCCTATCTCGCAACATTTTATTTACATAAAGAGGAATGATAACTCGCTCTCGCTGGTAATGTGACCCTGCGACTAGAAGTGTGATTTCGTCGGCCACCGGCCTATGTACTTGTCGAAATTTCTCTATATCCACACAATTATTAATAACCGTATGCATGGCCGAGGCTCGACCAACAAATTGGTCAGCAGCCTCCTTGCAAAAATCACTTTGGTAAATAACTAAGTCAGCGCATCTGATTATATTTTTTAATTCGTTATTAATACATTGATAATCAGTGGTCCATGCTGGATAGGCCACACCATCTTGATTCAAAACGACTTTGATTCCGCGTGCCTTTGCCCATCTTACCAGGGTGGCTGAATGTCTCGGTAATGCGCTACTCACCAAATAAAGAATATTGAAACCTTCCTTCGTATGGGGGTAGTATCGATGCAAATAAGTAAGCTTCACCTTGCCACCTGTCAGGGTTAGCCCTCGGTTAAGCTCATCACCCACAACTGGCCCATAAGACAAGACGATTGGGTCTTTAGGCAAATTAATTGCTTGGCGCTCAAGTTTCTTTTGGTAACCATAACATTGCGCACAATCTAAGGCATGGGCTACGAACTGTTTTAACCGACCAACAAACCGATAATAGTCGGACATCATTCATGCATCCGAGAATAGTCTCTCGACACAACTGATATGCTGACCCGCAATCACTCTAGAGGAGTAGTACTTTTCTACAATACGTTGCGAACGGGCACGAGCGTCCCAACTTACACCCGTAGTAAGCATTGTCTCGAATGCACTATGCCATTTATCCTGTGTATCACACAGCACAATCTCGGTACCGGACGACCGGGCCCACACATCACGGTAACTAGGAACTGGACTGGCCAATGCTCTGCAACCACAGGCCATTCCCAAGGTAATTTTCCACTCGGTGTGACCCAAATTGTAGCTATTGTCTAGGAGCCGAGGGGAAAGTACAGCATCCGACTGAATATAGATGTCAAACAGCTGCTCAACGTTACGGTACGGGATAACTTTAGCGTCAAGATCAGACAGCAGATTCTCCATCCGCTGCCTATAAGGCAGTTGCCAACGCGACATATCAACTGGATCCTTTGTAACCAGCACTAGATCAATGTGATTCCTGAACGAACGCAAGGATTGTTCAATCTCAAACAGCTCAAAAAGCTTTAAATCCTCACCACTCCACGCCAAACGCATACGACGTGAGGTCTTATTAGTTGATAACGGTGGCACTTGATCGATTTCGACATTATCAGGTATCCACGTAACATTTGTATTGTAATCCCTACAGTGCCCGGCGATATAATTAGAGTCAGCGATTACTGCGCTGGCAGCCCTTGTGATAGCAATGGCTTCTTGTTGTTGCGCTAAAGTTGGTAACATTCCAGCATAATGCTCAACGCCATCAGTAGTGTAGTAATTGACGTTAGCATCAAAAATTACGGGCTTACCTTCATTGATATATCGCCTGGCAAGTCTTAGCGCTTTATCACCCATCGCCTTAAGCAAAACTAATCCATCGTAACGTCGCCATGGATTAAACACTTCATAACAAAAACTACTAGAAGGATCTCTATTAACTCGGAGTGCAATCCA
>CAJQRU010000041.1 GCA_905612355.1 uncultured Gammaproteobacteria bacterium | reverse complement strand
ACAGAACCAGTTGATGTTCCTGCCGTTGGCTCTGGCTTCGGTTGGACTGGTGTGTTCATTGATAGGAATTCAGTTGGTCAGTGCGATGGCAAATAAGTCACCGGCTGTCGCACTGCGCGTGGGCACCATCGGCGCGACCATTATCTTTATCGTCGCTTCGTTCGCTGTGATTCACTTGGTCGAACTGAGTGTGAACATTTGGCTCGCTGTTCTGGTCGGGGCCGTCGGTGGCATTGTGATCGGGTTGGTGACCGAGTACTACACGGGTGGTCAGCCAGTTAGAAAGATCGCGGCAAGTGGTGAAACTGGGCCCGCAACGGTAATGATCAGTGGGCTCGCCATTGGCATGCAATCGGTTACTGTTCCCGTGTTGGTGCTGAGTGCGATCATTCTTATTTCAAGTGAATTAGCTGACATCTATGGGGTTGGCATTGCCGCTGTCGGTATGCTGGCAACGGTGGGAATCACGATGGCAATTGATGCTTACGGGCCTGTCGCAGACAATGCCGGGGGTATTGCAGAAATGGCCGGGCTGGGTGAAGAGGTTAGGGAGATCACCGATACCCTTGATGAACTGGGTAACACCACAGCGGCGATTGGCAAGGGGTTTGCCATTGGTGCGGCGGCGTTGGCGGCGCTCGCGATTATCTCGGCGTATATTGAAACCGTGATCCAGCATGTGCCGGAGTTCACACTGCAAATCAATGACCCTTTAGTGCTTTCCGGCATGTTCTTAGGTGGTATTTTTCCGTTTCTTGTCAGCAGCATGACCATGAACGCAGTGGGCGATGCTGCGTTTGAAATGATTCACGAGATCCGCCGTCAGTTTCGAGAGATCCCCGGATTACTGGAAGGCACCGCTGAACCGGATACCGCTCGCTGTGTGGACATCGCAACGACCGCTGCGTTAAAGCGGATGATCCCACCGGGGGTGCTAGCGGTCGCCGCTCCGGTGGTGGTCGGATTTGGGCTTGGCCCGGCGGCTCTTGGTGGCATGCTGGGCGGCGCATTGTTGGGTTGTGTGCTTCTTGCATTGACCATGGCCAACGCCGGGGGAGCTTGGGATAACGCTAAGAAGTACGTTGAAAAAGGCAACCTCGGTGGCAAGGGTTCTGACGTCCACAAGGCCGTTGTGGTCGGTGACACAGTGGGTGACCCATTTAAGGATACGTCGGGACCCTCAATGAATATCCTGATTAATGTGATGGCGATCGTTAGCCTTGTGATTGCACCGTTACTGGGTGCACCGTTACTGGTGCTGGGTTGATCAAGTTAGGTTTTTGTACACAAGGAAGGGATCGGTCTTATGGCCGGCTCTTTTGCCTGGGGTCCAAGACATGGGTTGGCGTCGTAAGATGATGTGATGGTTAGGATTCCCGTTCGGGCGGCTACGGTGCCGGATCTTGTTGCGGTCGAAGCCATCTATACGGATGAAGTACGCCGGCACACCGCCTCGTTTGAGATTGAATCGCCGGACCTTGCCGAGATAAAGCAGCGTTGGGTCGATGTGTGCGATCTGGGCTTGCCCTACCTTGTGGCGCATCTGGAAGGGAGTATTGCTGGCTATGCTTATGCGGTGCCCTATCGCGCCAGGCCAGCCTATTGCTACACCGTAGAAGACTCCGTTTATGTTGCTCCCTGGGCGCGTCAGCGCGGCGTCGGGTTAGCACTGCTCAGAGCGTTGCTCAGTGGTTGTGAAATCTGGGGTGCGCGTCAAATGGTCGCGATTGTCGGTGATCCGGCGGCAAACCATGCGTCGATTCGATTGCACGAAAAGGCGGGTTTTAGATCTGTTGGAACACTGGTGGGTGTGGGACGCAAGTTCGATTCCTGGCTCGATTCATTGATGTTGCAGCGACCATTGGGTCATGGGATCTCAACTAGTCCCGGTGGCCCTCGTGTGCCAGTTTGAGATGATTGCGCGGGGGTTTCTCGCTGCGGCGCGCTTTCTTCTTGTCCTCAGCGGTGGCTGGACGAGCGCTGCGCGTTGGCAACGGCAAGTGTTGACGCGATTTAATACCGACATTGATCTGTATCTGCCGCGGGGAACAAGCGCTGGAACTGTGATCTTTGTTCACGGATTGAGTGTCTTGGGGCATCGTGATCCTCGTGTCGAGCAGTTGGGGAGCGCCTTGGCCACCGCTGGCTTTCGGGCTGTCATTCCGGCCATCAAGAGTCTCCGGGAGTTGTGGATTCGGCGGGATCAGCCCGAGCAAATCGAGCAACTGATTACTGCGATCACGAGTGACGAGCAATTGGTGCCAGGCGGCTGTTGCGCTTTGATGGCGGTCTCTTTTTCAGGCGTATTTGTACTCAGAGCGGCCGGTCGTCCCGCCGTATCGGCGCGCCTGAGTGCGTTGGGTCTGATCGGCGCTTATGCCGATGTGAACAGCGTGTGCGATTTCCTCGTGACGGCCAACCGCGCTGACCCTTACGGCTATCTCCTCATGTTGCGCAGTTACTACGCAGAATGTGAAACGCCCTCGGCAAGGTTTCTCGAAGCCCTTGAACGCTGTATTGAGCACAGTATCACCGCATCAGAAGCCGAGTCATTTGAGGATATTCTAGATGCGAGTCAGCCCGATGAGGCGCAATTAATCCAGTTGATTGCCGATCCGCGGGCCCGAGCCGATATGGGTAGACGCATACGGTCAGTCTTTGATGCGGACTGGCGTGACTACGAAGCACCGATTGAGTCACTTCAACTCGATGTGCCGGTGTTCCTGATTCACGGGCGAGACGATCGCGTGATCCCTGTTGAGCAGTCGCGAGATCTTGCTGATCGACTCGATGTGCGGGGCGTGGTCAATCGGTTGTGTGTGACTCGGTTTTTGAGTCATGGTGATAGTCGTATCCGCTGGCACGAGTTACCCGAAGTGCTGCGTGTGTGGTGTGCTTTTGCTTGGTTTTTCAGGTGTTGCCAGGTGAGTGCAAAGCACCAGCCGGAGTAGTGAGCGGGCGGCGAAAATGAAGAGGGCGCCCAACGGGCGCCCTCTTGCGATAAGCCTGACAGCAGTTCAGGTCAAGCGTAATGTACGACACCAGCCATGATCACTGTCAGAATAACACTCGAGGTGATTACTGCGCTGACGGATTGTATGGCGCTCATCATTTTCCCCCAGATGGCATTGGCCTCGATGAGGACAACGATGGCGAGACCAATAACAATAGCGGTCGTACTCATTTCGCCACCCCATACACCGCCACTGGCTTGGGTGCCGTGGATCGAGGCGACCATGAAATAAAGCATGGGTAAGGACAAGAGTGTGTTCGTGCGCGAGGCCAAACCGGCTTTGGGTGCGGCGACTGCTTTGTCACCTTCATCCAGGCCAATGACGATGCGTTGATTTGGCCAGATAATTAACCACACATTCAGCATCATCAGGGTACCCATCAGCGCACCGAGTGAGATGCCAAGACTGAATCGCTGCTGGTTCATGATCCATCCGAGCAGGATCAGGCCGGTGAGAAAAGTGAACATGGCCGCCCAGCGGAACCACCATAGCGCGATCGGCGCGAGTTTCTGCATGACATCCGACTTGGCACCGTCATCAGCGACTTTGACGTATTCAGTCTGCACAAAGTTGAAGTAGTAGAGCAGGCCAATCCACGCCACGCCGAAAACAATGTGACCAAAACGTAACAGTACATCGAGAAGGTATGAGTGCAACATGGTTCGTGTCTCCTAGGTGTTTGTCTATGCAGTGGGTAAAAATCAGTGACGCAAGTCTAAATGAGGTCTTCCCAAAGCGCCAATTCAGGCTGTTTTGAAGGGGTATTGTGATTCACACCGCAGTGTTCCCTTCGCAGGGTCCTAGGCAACCGAGGGTAAGCCTGCCAGCGCCATGGCGACTTCCGATTCGTCATAGGGCTGATCATGTAGTTTGCCGTTGGCAAAGTCGCTGTAGGCCTGCATATCGAAATAGCCATGTCCGCAAAGGTTAAATAAAATGGCTCGCGAAGTGCCTTCTGCTTTGCAACGCAGCGCTTCGTCGAGTGCGCCTTTGACCGCGTGGTTCGCTTCAGGTGCCGGCAGGATACCTTCTGCCTTGGCAAACTCGAGACCGGCCTCAAAGCACTCAACCTGTTGATAGGCCACTGCTTCAACTTCGCCCGTATTGACCAGTTGGCTGACTAGTGGTGCCATGCCGTGGTAACGCAGGCCACCGGCGTGAAAGCCAGGTGGCACGAAAGCCGACCCCAGTGTGTGCATCTTGACCAGGGGCGTCAGATTCGCCGTGTCACCAAAGTCGTACGCATACTGACCGCGCGTCAGGCTCGGGCAGTTGGCCGGTTCGACCGCAACAACGCGAACGGTCTGTTCACCGCGTAGTTTTCGACCGATGAACGGAAAGGCAAGGCCTGCAAAATTGCTTCCACCCCCGGTACAGCCAATCACCACGTCAGGGTAATCGTCAGCCATCTCCATTTGGCGTAAGGCTTCTTGTCCAACGACAGTCTGATGCATCAGCACGTGGTTCAGTACGCTGCCAAGCGCATACTTGGTGTCGTCCCGTTGCGCTGCGCATTCGACCGCCTCGCTGATTGCGATGCCAAGACTGCCGGTACTGTCGGGAGTGTCCGCAAGGATTTTCTTGCCTGATTCCGTACGGTTACTTGGACTGGCGTGACAGGTGGCACCAAATGACTCCATGAATGCTCGCCGATAGGGCTTCTGGTCATAACTCACTCGCACCATGAACACTTCTATTTCCAGACCAAACATTGAGCCGGCGAGGGCAAGAGATGAGCCCCATTGGCCGGCGCCGGTCTCAGTGGTAATACGCTTAACCCCCTCTTCGCGGCAGTAGAAGGCTTGGGCGATGGCGGTGTTGGGCTTGTGGCTGCCGGTCGGGCTCACCCCCTCATACTTGTAGTAGATGCGGGCAGGTGTATCCAGCGCTTGTTCCAGGCGTCGTGCACGGTACAGTGGGCTGGGTCGCCATTGTCGATAAATGTTGCGCACCGGCTCTGGAATATCGATCGTCCGCTCGGTGCTGACTTCTTGCATGATGGCCGCCATGGTGAAGAGTGGCGCGAGGTCATCGGGTCCGATCGGTTGACCGGTTCCAGGGTGCAAAACAGGGGCCGGGGGATCTGGCAGGTCGGCGACGATGTTGTACCAGGATTTGGGTATTTCGTTCTCGTCCAGTAGAAACTTAATTTGATCTGTCATGGCAGTTATTCGAGGTAAACGGGTTGTGGTCTAAGCACAGCACAGCATAGGGGACTAAGCATACCGCAATCGTGGTGGCGATACGGCTCCCTGAGAGATCGAGCGACTGCTTCGAGTATCTCAGTATGGGCGGAGCCTTCAGGTCCCGGGGCGGGCGTTGGTCCGGTTGTAACGGGGCACCGGGCCATGCAGTGCTTGCCACACTGTGTCGCAGGCGGCGCGTTCATCCTCGTCAAGCGGTGTGGCTTCGAGCGCCGCCAGGTTGGCGGTAATCTGTTCTGCACGGGTTGCGCCAAAAAGAGTGACATCAACGCTGTCGTGATCCAGCATGTAGCGCAGTGCCAGCTCGACGGTGCTTCGTCCCCCATCGCGTGCGATTTGGGAAAAGGCATCAGCGGCACGTTGCTGGCGTTCGTCCCAGTAGCGTTGTCGATAATTGGCATCGTTCGCAAAGCGCGTACCCGAGGTGGGTTCTTGACCGGTCTGGTACTTTCCTGTGAGTAGGCCACCGGCTAATGGGTTATACAGACAGGTACCAAGATCAAATGCCCGAGTCATGGGTAACAACTCGGTATCGGCCGCGCGCGAGATCGCGTTGTACAACGCCTGCGTCACGGTGGGCGGTGTCCAGCCGCGTGAGCGACTGAGATACAGTGCATCGACTATTTGCCAGGCGGCAAAGTTTGATAGACCGATATACCGAATTTTGCCGGCGTTCACCTGGCTTTCCAGGGCGCGCCAGGTGATCTCAATGGGAGTGTCGTCATCAGGTTGATGCAGATAATAGATATCGACGTACTCTGTTTTAAGGCGTCGAAGCGAATTCTCAAGTTC
>CAJQRU010000040.1 GCA_905612355.1 uncultured Gammaproteobacteria bacterium | reverse complement strand
TTTAACCCGTTATCCACAGTTATCAGAAATGGTTGATACGCTGACATCACAGCACGCGCTGAATCGAGACCAGATTCTCGGTTGGTTGGCAAACGCGAAAATCAATAAGAAAGTTTTAGCCGCGATGAAGAGGCCCTCTGAAAGGTTGCCTTGGCATCGTTATCGCAAGTTATTTGTCACCGAAAAATCAATCCACGGTGGCATCGAGTTTCTTGAAAAGCACCGTGTCACATTGAAACGTGCTTATGATGATTATGGAGTATCCCCAGAAATCATTGTTGCTATTATTGGCATAGAGAGTCGATACGGAAGTAATCGCGGTAAACTTCGCGTGCTGGATAGCCTCACGACGTTGGCCCTGGAGTATCCACGGCGTAGTCGGTTTTTTTCGGCAGAATTGCAACATTTTCTGGTGCTTGCAGGAGAAGCCGCGTTGGATCCGATGGTCGCGCGGGGGTCCTACGCTGGGGCCATGGGGATTCCCCAATTCATGCCCAGCAGCTACCGCCAATATGCGGTTGATTTTGATGATGACGGGCGACGCGATCTGATTTCCAATGTTGATGATGCCATTGGCAGTGTGGCCAACTATCTCAAGATTCACGGCTGGCAAACCGGTGAGCCTGTGGTTGACCGGTTGCCAGGTGAACAACCAGTGGCAGTGACCGAACGCGTCACCCGCGGACTGAAGGCGGATGTGCCAGTATCGGTGTTACTAGATAGTGGAGTATTGCTATCGTTGTCACAGCCGTCCGAGCGAAAGATCGGCATTATCGAACTGGATGCAGCCGCTGGCAAAGAGTATCGCGTGGGCTACCACAATTTCTTTGTTATCACTCGCTACAACCACAGCCACAGTTACGCAATGTCAGTATTCGAACTGGCAGAGCAGGTCGCTCGTCGCAGTCGAGGCTCGTAAGTGCGTTTCGTGCGGCCTGTGGTCGTCGGGCTCTTAGGATTATTGTTAGTATCATGCGCGCTGATACGCGAGCCTGGAGGTCGATATTATGCGGATGACGGGCCACCTGGCGGGCCCGGCCCGGATCCATCGAGCGTACCCAACCCCGTGCCGCGTGTTGAAGAACGCTCAGCAATCGGTAATGCTCCGTATACCGCCTTGGGCACGCGTTATTATCCGGTCGCGAGTGCAAAGGGTTATCAGGTGCGTGGTTTGGCATCGTGGTACGGAAAGATGTTTCATGGGCGCCATACGTCAAGTGGAGAGGTTTACGACATGTACGCGATGACCGCGGCGCACCGGACGTTACCGTTACCGACTTATGTCAAAGTAAAAGTACTTGATACGGGCCAAGAGATTATTGTGCGAGTTAATGATCGTGGTCCGTTTATCGGCGGTCGGATCATTGATTTATCTTTTATGGCAGCTAAAAAACTCGGTATCGTCGCTCGGGGTACCGCCAAGGTCGAGGTCACGGCAATTACGCCGGCAGACAGTAGCGCGGTGCGATCAAAATCGCCTGTGAACAGAATATTCCTGCAGGCGGGCAGATTCCGATTGCCGGGCAACGCCGAAACCCTTCAACGAAGACTGATAGCCGCTGGCTTGAGGAGTACCGAAGTGATCGAGGCACGGATAAACAAGACGCTTTATTATCGTGTTCGAGTGGGTCCTGTTCGCGAGGTCTCGGCTATTGATGGGCAGGTGGAAAAAATTCGCTACCTCACTGGGGTGACGCCCAGGGTGGAACGAAAATGACAGTTAAGGGAAACAAAAAGTGAAACCAATAACAGCAGCGATCGTGGCATTGTTTCTGTTGTGCGGTGCAGGGTCGACGGTGCACGCTGTTCAGTCGGAACTGCCGGTGGCATTGCAGGCTACGATACCGCCGCCAAATCTGAAGGTGTCATCCTGGACTTTGATGGATGCTTCGACCGGCGTCATGATCGCGGCCGCGAAACCTGATCGTCGGGTCGAGCCTGCAAGTCTCAGCAAGTTGATGACCGCTTACCTGGTTTTTCGTGGCATTGATAGCGGTGCGTTCCGTTTGGATGAGGAAGTTGTCGTCAGTGAAAATGCATGGCGTTCCATTGGTTCTAGAATGTTTATTGAACCCGGTGATCGTGTATCGATAGAAAATTTAATTAAGGGGTTGGTTGTTCAATCAGGCAATGATGCCGCAGTGGCGCTTGCCGAGTATGTTGCTGGCAGCGAGGCGGCGTTTGTTGAGATGATGAATCAAGCGGCCACGGGTTTAAATCTGAACGGGACAAATTACGTCAATAGTACCGGCTTGCCGCACCCGGATCATTTCAGCACTGCGCGTGACATCAGTCGTCTTGCTGGTGTTATCACCCAGCAGTTTCCTGAGCACTACCGCTATTATTCGATAAAGGAATTTGGTTGGAAGGGGATTCACCAGAAAAATCGTAACAAACTGCTGTGGCGAGACGAAACAGTCGATGGCGTGAAAACTGGTCACACGCGCAGTGCTGGGTACTGTCTGGTGGGTTCGGCCGAGCGTGATGGGATGCGGTTGATTGCCTCGGTGCTTGGCGCGCAAAGCAAGACTAAACGGGCAGACGCGGTTTATGCGCTTTTGCGATACGGGTTTGCTTCGTACGACTCAAAAACGGTCTATCGCGGCGGCAGCAAGATCGTTACGGCGGAAGTGTACAAGAGCGTGTCGCCATCTTTGGCTGTTGGTGTTGGCAGTGACATCCGTTTGACGCTGCCAAAGACGCCAGGACGTCAACTTGATGCGGACATCCGTCTCAACGAGCCGTTGGTTGCGCCAATCGTCAAAGGTAGTACGGTAGGTACGTTAACATTGCGTTTGAATGGTGATGAAATTGGTGACCACCCGTTGGTGGCGCTTGGCGACGCCGTGCCAGGTTCCTGGGCAGTGAAGGCCTACGATACGCTTCGCCTGTGGGTGCGTTAATCATTCAGCTGCTGTATTTTTGATAACCCAACGAGTTGTTTAAACATGTCACTGACATCGGTAGTCGTACGCGAACTCGGTCTTTGCCAGTACGAAACGACCCTGATGTCGATGCAGGCTTTCACCAATGGACGGAAAAAGGATACGCAGGACGAAATTTGGCTCCTGCAACATCCGCCTGTATTTACCCGTGGCGTCAGTTGCCGTCAGTTGCCAAACCGTTTATTGCCCTCAACGATGAAAGTTGTTGATAGCGACCGTGGAGGCCAAATGACCTATCATGGGCCGGGTCAGCTAGTGGTGTACCTGTTGCTTGATCTTCGTCGACGGCAACTTGGAGTGCGACGTTTTGTATCATTGCTCGAGAGGGCTATCATTGATGTGCTGGGTCAGCATGGGCTTGAAGCCGACCGCCGACCAGATGCACCGGGTGTTTATGTCGGCGAAGCGAAGATCGCGGCTCTAGGGCTGCGCGTTCGAAGCGGCTGTTGTTACCACGGGATGAGCATCAATATCGACTTAGATTTGACCCCCTTCAGTTGGATCGACCCTTGCGGGTATGCGGGGTTAGCCGTCACATCTGTTTTAGAACAAGGCGTCACAACGTCGATTGAGTCGATCCAGTTATCGGTTTTACAAGAACTCCAATCTGGATTGGACTTTCCTACTATGATGAAATCGAAGGAGATACCTCGTCAGGTGGCGTGAGTTCGTGGTGTGACCGAGCCTCGGCAAGACGAGCTGGCGTACCGACGTCTACCCAGTAACCCGAGTGTATCGTTGCACTTATTCGACCCTGTGCTGCGGCTTCGCGTAACAGCGGTGCAAGCGGAAAGCGTCGGTTCGGTGTGTCTTTGAATAGTGCTTTCTGATAAAGACCAATGCCTGCATAAGTCAGGCGCGGTGCGTCGCCAGAAGGTGACGTTGATAGTTTGTTGCCGATAAGAAAAAAGTCCCCCGCCAGATTGTGTGGGGGGTTATCAATCATGATCACGTGGGCGAGTGATTTGTCGTTTGAGGTTAATCGCTGAAAGTCGAAATCGCTAAGGACATCACCGTTAATGACCAGAAAAGGATCCGATAACAGGGCCAGCGCCTGCCGGATGCCGCCACCTGTCTCCAGTGCGCCGGTTGTTTCATGTGAATACTCGATGGTGACGCCGTAGCGGTTTCCATTGCCGAGTGTCTGTTGAATTTTTTCGGCCAGATGCGCGACATTAATGACGACCTGCTCAATCCCTGCGCTGGCTAAGGCCATCAGGTGGTGCACGATCAGGGGTTGGCCAGCGACTTCCAACAGTGCTTTAGGCACATCGTCGGTCAGGGGCCTAAGCCTTTCACCGCGACCGGCGGCGAGGATCATTGCTACGGGTACGGAAGATTGCATGAGCGCAGGCGGATTCTTTGGGGCGCGGAGTGTGGCACAGGCATCCTATAATAAACGACCTACGAGGGCTGATCCCTTGGGATTTCATACGGGGTTATCAACATCCCTTGGTGATCGATTGGCAGGAGCCAGCGTTAAGAGAGTGAGTGCGACGATGATGGGTGTGTTGGATTACGTGAGTTGCCGAATCAGGCCGTTCTTGTGGGCGCTGTGGACTTGCGTTGTGCTGCCAATGGACGTGTTTGCCGCAGCGCCACTGACTTTTTCTATTTGCCCAGAGGAAATCATCCCAACGTCAACTGCGATGCTGCCGTTGATCGGTCACGACGTTTCCCGGTTGTCGTTAGCACTCGAGGCTGATGAAATGGACTCGCCAACGGCAGACACTTTGGTCCTCCGGGGCGGCGCTTCATTGACTCAGGGCGCGCGAGCTATTTATGCCGATCGACTGGAATTTGACAAAGTCGCCTACACTGTTCGTGCTGGTGTAAAGGCCGGATGGAGCGATCCCGTTCGAGTCGAAAAACTGGACGAAAGCCTGCTCGATCTGGTGATCAAAACCGACATTGTTCCGATGACCGGGCCCTCGGTGTTGATTCGGTCAGTCTCCGGTGATCGTTTTGAGGCAGACTGGCTGGCGCTTGAGATGCAGTCCCAGACGGGTCAGGCTGAGAATGTTCGTTTTCAGATTGCACGCCGCCCGGAGGTGGTGAAGCGGGTGATTATGCACAGCGATCCTTACGATGCAGCGGGATACAGTTCAGTCGTTGCCGGAGGATTCGCTAGCGTCAAAGGCCCTGCCATTTCATGTTGTGGGACCGAACGACCAATCCTTCCGAGAATTGAAAACGACAAAGTCGCTGCACCAGATGTTCTGCTCTGGGCACACGGTAGCGCGAAGCGGTTTTTCTTTGAAGGACCTGAGCGTGAACGTCTGGAGGGTGTTTCCTACAGTCGTTGCGCTAAAGACGACGACAACGTTTTTTATACCGCCAGTGAAATGGTATTGGATCATGCCAGTGGCCATGCCACTGCCAAGCATA
Organism: uncultured Gammaproteobacteria bacterium; assembly: GCA_905612355.1. Taxonomy (GTDB): domain Bacteria; phylum Pseudomonadota; class Gammaproteobacteria; order Arenicellales; family UBA868; genus UBA11791. The sequence goes on along the minus strand of CAJQRU010000040.1, from coordinate 9,328 downwards.
TGTTGGTTTATTTTCATCGCGTACCCATCTTGTACTTTCCTTTTGTCAGCTTTCCAATTAGCGATGAGCGCAAGACAGGTTTTCTCTTTCCTACCATTGGTTTTGGCGATCAATGGGGGGTCAATTTTCATTTGCCGTTTTACTGGAATATCGCACCCCAGCGGGACGCCACTTTTGATACCCATTACATGGCGGCTCGAGGCATTAGGTTTGGCGCTGAATACCGGTATATCGGCGAAACTGATAAGGGTGCTTTCAGTGGCGTTGCTCGAGGGGAATGGTTGCCGGACGATAAAGTAAGAAACCAGGCCCGTTACGGCTGGAGCTTCTTCCATGAACAACGCGTGAATGATTATTGGGACGGTGACATTGACGTTGGTTATGTATCCGATCGCGATTATCTCCAGGACCTTGGTGATGGGCTGGAAGTTGCGAGTGCCTCCCACATACCCCAGGAACTGCGCATCGGTTATCGCACGGATAGCACGCTGATCAATGCACGTCTTCAGCAATACCAGATAATTGATCCCTCCGTCACTGAGAATAACGAACCGTATGCCCGGTTGCCGGGTATCGATGCTGAGTGGGATACCCCCATTCGTAACCGCTGGTTTCAGGTCAATGTCAAATCAAGTCTCAATCGTTTCGAACATCCTGTAGCGGCTCGAACGCAAGGCACTCGGTTCCATCTGGCGCCTTACGGCGAGATGAATTTCGAAAGAACTTATGGTTATCTTCGCCCGCGAGTCACGGTTCATCACACTCAGTATGAACTTGACGGTGTCGGCAGCCGTTCTGCCAGTCGCCTCATTCCGATGCTGCACATCGATTCGCGGCTATTTCTTGACCGTGAGTTGTCATTGGGTGGTGCGGAGTATGTGCAGGGGCTAGATGCCAAGATTTACTACGTGTATATCCCGTTTGAAGAGCAGAAGGCCCTGCCAAATTTTGACAGCGGCGAGGTTGGTTTCGACAACATCTCCAACTATTATCATCGCGGCCGCTTTTATGGCGATGACCGAATTGGTGATACTCATCGGGTGACACTGGGTCTTGAGACGCGGGTTATGGAAGCAGCCACTGGTTACCAGCGTCTCGGTGCCCAGGTCGCGCAGATGGTGTTCTTGAATGATCGCCAGGTTCGCCTAAACGGAAACGCTCCACCGCTAACACAGCGCTATTCCAATCTTCTCAGTGAGATGACAATAGGTTTGAACGAGAACTGGAGGGCGTCAGCATTTTCTGACTGGGACTGGGATGAAGGCGCAGTGTCAAATTTTCGCCTCGGTCTTGATTACGCGAAGGGAGCAAGGTGGCAGTTAAGTGCGGGCTATTGGTATAAAACAGATGACGGTCACGATGAATTGTCACTGGACTCAACGTGGCCACTGGGTCAGCGTTGGCAGGTCGGCCTGCGTAACATTTATACACTCGATGATAAACAGAATCAGTACTCTGCCGTGAGCCTCGGTTACGATGACTGTTGTTGGGCTATTCAGGTGAGTGTTGAGGAGGAGTGGGCGGATGTTGACGATGGTCCACAAGTGATGTTTACGTTGAGACTGAAGGGGTTGGGGAGCATTTCTTCGGGTGAAATTGCCCGTATGTACGCGGCTACGGCCCCAACCGACTGAGTCTTTGGGAGGATTGGATTGACGTGAAGCGCATCGAGGTCTGGCGTCGTGGGCGGCTAAGTGGAGGGTTTGTCGCGCCCTTAACTTATTCAAACAAGTTTTCGATAGATCACTACTCGCCTGATTGTCGTGGCCTCCGCCGCTGGGTTGCGAGCCTATTCACGGCTGTCTGCATCGTATTTCTTCCATCGGCAATGGGAGCCGATCTTGATCGCGTGTTGGCGATTATTGATGACGGTGTGATTACGCAATCGGATCTAGAGTTGCGCCTCGTTCAGCATGTTGCTGATCTGCAATCCACGGGACAGGCCATACCGGCGCAGGATGAGCTTGAGCGCCAAGTACTGTTGGAACTGGTTCAAGATCAGGTGTTGTTGCACCGTGCGCAGGCGCGGGGAATCAGTGTGGACGAAGCCCGAGTCGATAATGCGGTGACTGGCATGGCGAAGAGAAATCGTTTGTCGATTGATGGGCTGCGTCGCGAGGTGGAACGTCGGGGAATGCCCTTTGCCCGTTATCGCGAGGGTTTGCGGGAACAGCTTCTTATTCGTGAGCTAGTCTCATCTGAAGTCACGCGGCATATCGAGGCGAGCGATGTCGAAATTGATGAATTTCTGTCTAGTCAGAAAAAGCGCGCAGTAAAACAGGAAGTGCAGTTGGATTTGTCGCACATCTTAATTTCTGTCCCCACGGCTGTGAGCGCGGCCGAGCGTGAAACCCGGGAGTCGTTGGCCTTCGATATTCTGCGCCGGGTTGAGTCAGGAATGCTCTTTGACGAGGCGGCGCGTCAGTTTTCGCAAGGACCTTCCGCATCCAAGGGTGGCAATCTGGGATTGCGCCCGGTCAGTCAACTGCCTGAACTGCTGGTTGCTGCGGTTGAGGGGCTGGCGCCAGGCGATCTCTCTTCGGTTGTGGAATCCGCTGGCGGTTTTCACATCGTGCGGCTGAATATTCGCACCCAAACTGGGCAGCAACTGGTTCGTCAGTATCGAGTACGACATATTCTGCAGGCGCCCAATGCCGTGTCCAACCTGTCGATGGTAAGCGCTCGACTTATCCAGGTTCGAGATCGGATTCTTGCCGGGGCTGATTTCCCAACTATGGTGCGTCTGCATTCCGAACACTTGCCTTCAAGGTCGAACGGAGGCGATCTCGGCTGGGTAGGTCCGGGGGATGTGGTGCCGGAATTTGAGGCTGCCTTGAAGGAATTGATGCCGGGTCAGGTGAGTTTTCCTTCGCGGACCCGTTTCGGGTTGCACTTGATCGAAGTCACGGACGAGAGATTGCACGATGTCGGCGGGCAACGTTTAAGGGCTCAGGCCAGATCGACAATCCGCTCCCGTAAAATAGACGAGCGCTACGAGGCATGGTTGAATGAATTGATCGGCCGAGCGTTTATCGAATACCGGATCCCTCGTTTTCAGGCACAGTAAAGCAGAGTGTCAGTGACATACGACACTGCTTTGACTGCCTTTGCAACGCATAGTGCTCTGCTACACTGTTATGTTATGAGTGCTTGTCTTATGCCGGTGTTGAAACCATGACGTTTGATCGCATCGCCGCCGCGATAGCCACTGCTTTGCCGGTCGAGTTGACAGAGGATGTGCGTAAAAACGTGCGCGCGGCGCTGCGCTCGGCGTTCGAGAAGATGGATTTGGTCACGCGTGAGGAGATGGAAGTTCAGGAGAAAGTACTCCTCAGGACGCGAGAGAAATTGGAATCTCTGTTGGTCCGCCTGGATCAACTAGAGCGGGAACTCCACGATAGATCATCAGAGGAACATCGCTAAACTCGTTACCAAGATCCATGGATTGGGTCGATAAGACAAGGAGAAGTCATTGTGTCCCTTGCAGTGGTCTACAGTCGTGCCAGTCTTGGGACATCAGCACCGTTGGTCACCGTAGAGGTGCATTTGTCCAACGGGTTGCCCTCATTCTCTATCGTTGGTTTGGCGGAGACCGCCGTTAAAGAGAGTCGCGAGAGAGTCCGCAGTGCGTTAAAAAATTCTGGTTTTGATTTTCCCACACGACGTATCACGGTTGGATTGGCGCCGGCTGATTTGCCGAAACGCGGGGGCCGATTTGATCTGCCCATTGCGTTGGGTATTCTTGTCGCGGCCGGACAGTTATCCCTGGACGCACTGCAAGACATTGAATTTCTTGCTGAACTGGGACTCGGCGGTGAGTTACGGCCAGTTGATACGATACTGTCGGCGGTCGTTGCCGCCACGACTATGGGACATACGGTCGCGTTGGCTCCAGGCGATGTCCTCGAGGCTTCACGGGTCCGTACTGCTCGATTGCTGCCGGCGTTTGATCTGAGTGCGCTGGTCGATCACTTGGCGGGAGTTAAAACGCTTAGTTGGACATTTGATCAGCCAGCTTTTAGGGCGACGCCTGAAAGCGATCTCAGCGGAATAAAAGGGCAGGCTGTGGGGCTGCGCGGGTTAGAGGTGGCGGCAGCCGGGGGGCATGGGTTGATCATGATGGGCCCGCCGGGTTGCGGCAAGTCGATCTTAGCAGCGCATTTGCCCGGTTTGTTGCCCGCAATGAGTCAGGAAGAAGCATTGGAAACGGCTATGGTTTATTCACTGACCGGCCATACTCGAATGGATGATTGTTTTCTGCAGCGACCCTTCCGTGCACCGCACCATAGTGCAACCGCGGTTGCACTGATCGGTGGGGGGCATCACCCTCAGCCGGGGGAGATTTCCTTGGCACACAATGGTGTCTTATTTTTAGACGAACTGACCGAATTTCCTCGGGCAGTGTTGGAACAACTGCGTGAGCCGCTTGAGTCGGGCGCCATTGTCATTGCGCGCGGTGGTCATGCGCTACGCTTTCCCTGTCGGTTCCAACTGATTGCGGCCATGAATCCGTGCCCCTGTGGTTATTACGGCGATAGGACACGCGAATGTTACTGTACTCCGGCGCAGTTACAGCGCTATCGTGCACGACTGTCAGGACCGTTGCTCGACCGCATCGATCTTCAGGTGATGGTGTCCCGAGTGACCGCAGCTGATCTTACACGTGGTCATACGGAGGTAGTGAATGGCACCGAGGTGGCCAAACGGGTTCGTGACGCACATCAATTACAGTTTGCCCGCAGCGGTATGTTGAATGCTCACCTTAGCGGGGTTGAATTAAACAGGGTGTGTGTATTAGATGATGATGCGGCGCGGATACTCAACAAAGGAATCGATACGTTTGGTTTGTCCGCTCGCGCATACCATCATGTGTTACGGATCAGTCGAACGCTGGCTGACCTCGAAAACCAGGCACAAATTTCACGCCCAAAAATTACTGAGGCCCTGGCTTATCGAATGATGGATCACCGGCAGAAAGTGCCGAGTGAGTTGCTATCAGACCCTCTCATGACCACTCAGGCGTCCGCTTTTCGATAAACGCGTCGATCCCTTCAATGGCTTCTGGAAATCCCATGTTGCAGGCCATACGCTCGCCAGCCAGGGCATAGGCTTCTTCCAGGGGTTGACCCAACTGCTGGTAGAAGAGTTGCTTACCAAGGCGCACGGCGGATTCGGGCTTGCTAGCGATCTCGTTTGCAAGGCCTGACACCGCCTGATCAAGCGTTTCGTTTGAGACGGCTTGATTGATTAGACCGTACTCCACGGCCGTCTCCGCATTAATAAAACGACCTGTCATTAATAGTTCGAATGAACGTTTTCTCGGCACGTTACGACTTAAGGCCACACCGGGCGTTGAACAGAACAGACCAAGATTAATCCCGGAAACCGCAAAACGTGCAGCATCGGAGGCGATGGCTAGATCGGCATTGGCAACCAGTTGGCAACCTGCCGCTGTTGCCGTGCCGTGCACTCGAGCAATGATCGGTTGAGGTAACGCAACCATCGAGAGCATGACTCGACTACACTGCTTAAAAAGCATTTCGTAGTACGCTGTATCCGGTGTTTGTCGCATTTCTTTGAGGTCATGCCCCGCGCAGAAGGCTTGACCTGCACCGGCCAGTACAACCGCGCGGATAGTGTTATCGGCCGAGATGATACTGAATTCGTTTTCTAGTGCCTCTAATAACGCTTCTGACAAGGCGTTATACTGCGCGGGCCGATTAAGGGTTAGCGTTGCAACGCCATTGTCTTCGGTGGTACGAAGGACAAGGCTTGAAGGCGACGCTTTTTGTACAACAGTTGCATTTTTCATGAACGCGCTGTTTACAGGTAATAGTCACGTTGAACGGTACTGTCAAATCCTCTCGAAGTAAACCACCGAATGTCACGCATTACTCTTGATGAACTTGATCAACTGACGCGAGAGAAACTCCCGTTTGCTGCTGCCTGCGGTATCAGGGCCGAGCGACTGGATTCCGGTTCTGTGACGGTTCGGGCTATCTATCAAAGCCAGTTCCTGCGACCCGGAGGCACGTTGTCAGGACCTCTCATGATGGCGTTGGCGGATTATGCAATTTATGCGGCAGTATTGACTCGGTTGGGCCTGGTCGAGATGGCGGTGACCAGTAGCTTGAACATCAATTTCTTAGCCAAAGCGATGCCTGGCGACCTGATCGCTGAGGCAGAACTCATCAAGTTAGGCAAGCGGTTGGCTGTTGGGAGCGTGGACATTCACGTAGCGGGGGAGCCAAACCTAGTTGCCCATGCAACGTGCACGTACTCTATTCCTTCAGATATAGCCGACACGATTTAAACCGTTTGACGGGCGTCCAACCTTCGAGACGCTGCAGGGGTTAAGCCCTCTGCCTTGTGGTTGGGCCATCACCGGCTATAGTAGTTCTGCGGACGTCTCGGTGCTGTTCTTCGCCGCGGAATCCCCTGACTCGATGCATTGTCTGTCGGTTGTCCCACATAACGAGATCATTGACTGCCCAGCGATGGGCGTAGACAAACTGCGGTTGGGTGGCATGTTCGATCAGATCACGGAGAAAAATGCGAGCTTCAGCAACCGGCCAATCGAGGATGCTCCCGGCATGCGATGCGAGGAACAGCGATTTTCTCCGGTTTGCCGGATGTGTTCTGACCAGCGCTTGAAGAACCGGTTTCATTGTTTCAAGCTCTTCGTTGCTGAAATCAGTGAATCCCAGTGCACCGCGTGAATGCATGAGTGAGTGCTCGCAAATCAGGTCTTCTACTTCTTCTTTCATCCACCCCTCAAGCGCATCGTAGGCCGCACGCATATCGGCGTATTCTGTGTTGGGTCCGTTCTTCGGTACGTGACGTGCTGATAGCAATGAATACTTGGCGGGCGTCGCGCGAAAGGCACTGTCGGAGTGCCACAACCGATTACCGAGGTTAAACAGGCGACGACGGTCGAAACGCTCGAAGACTTCCTGTTTTTCATTGAGGTTAGAGACATCAGCCATGTCCACGCGTAAGCGCCGGTTGTGGAGCTTCGATGTGGGGTTGCCACCTTCGCTTGATTCTATTTGGCCAAAGTTATTGCTGAACTCGAGTTGTTGCGCATCGGTGATAGGTTGATTGCGGAACACCAGCACAGCAAATTCATCCATGCCCGCCTCGACAAAAACAACTTGTTTAGCATCCAACGGCAGACGAAGGTCAATACCCGTCACTTCACCGGCAAAAGCAGGTCCCACTTGCTTGATATCCATGGCCATGCCAGAACGCTCTTGGAGACAACGTAGTACTTTGCACTGAGTGATCGTTTGATATCAACCTTCTAAGATGCGTGTTTATGTCCCCCAGATGGGGACCGGTTTCCAGCGTGTGCGTTATGATTAAGCGTGAAATGTTGGACTGGTTTCGTAAACGAGAGGGTCTGACCCTAGTGAAGGTGAGCTGGGTGTAATCAATGGGACGGAGCCAAACTTATGATCCCGCCCGAGCGGAACGGGATTTTTCCACGGCCTTGCGCGCGATGGAGCGTGGCGATTGGTCTCAGGCTGAGAAGCGTCTTCGACGGTTGGCGAAGGCTTTCCCAGAAAACGCACCGGTACACTTTAATCTTTCGGTTGTCCTGCGTCAGCAGAATCGCCATGTGGCGGCGGTAAAACAGATTCAGCGAATGCTCGACATTGATCCAACAGCCTATGACGGCTGGTTGGTATTGGCGGAGAATCTTGCTGCCACAGGCGATGTCGATGCCGCTAGCAACGCGGCGCAGCGGGCGCTGACGTTGCAACCGGATCGGTTCGAAGCGCATCTCATGTTAGGACAATGGTCCGCGGAGCAGTTGCGTTGGAGTGATGCGGTGACGTTTTTCCGGAACGGACTCGAGAAGAAACCGCTTGATACCAACCTGACGATTTCGCTCGCCCAGTCATTGACCGCGTTGGGCCAGTTTGACGAGGCCGTAACGCTTCTTCGCGGTGCTCTCGACACCCAACCGGATCAGGTGGATCTGTGGCTATCAGCTGGCGAGATGTTGCACCACATCGGGCGGATCGAGGAAGCTGTCGACATTTACCGAGAGTCGTTGATACAACATCCAGCATCTGGACTGCTTCAGCTGCCATTGGCCAATTGCCTGTCCGAACTGCAGTGGCCGGATGAGGCAAAGGCGCTTTATGAAGCGGTTTTACAACAAACGCCTGGGCACCCCGATGCATTGAATAATCAGGCGTTACTGGCAGCGGCGACTGGGCAAAGCACGCAGGCTGAGACCGTATTCAGAGCATTGACGGTCAGTCACCCAGATTATGGTGATCCTTATCGGAATCTGTCGGTATTAAAGCGTTTCAACAGCACGGCGGATCAAGACATTCTGGCGATGAGGGCGGCACTGCAGCGTGATCATCTTTCTTCTCCGAGTCGGGCAGCATTGTGCTTCGCGCTCGGCAAAGCCCTTGACGATTGTGGCGAATATGACGAAGCGTTTGATTACTTTAGACAGGCCAATGACGAGCGTTACAAGGCAGTGCGATTTGACATCAACCAGGTCGTTCGTTCGTTTGATGATATTAAAAAATATTTCGATCAGACGTTTTTTGAAGATCGCGCGAGATGGGGCGAGGTGAGCCGACAGCCGATATTCATCATCGGATTGCCCCGTTCCGGGACTACGCTCCTTGAACAGGTATTGGCGGCCCACCCCGATGTCGCAGCGGCCGGGGAACTGCGCAAAATCACGGAATTCAGTCTATGGATAGAGGCCCACCACAGTGAGGGCAACCCCTATCCAGCCGGCGTGAGGCAGCTCGATGCGAAGGCTGTGAAGGCATTGGCGGGACGTTACCTTGATGAACTCACACAGCGCGTGGGTGAGGCTGAGCGGGTGACGGATAAGATGCCAATGAACTTCTTGCACGCGGGATTGATCCATCTCCTTTTCCCCGAAGCGGCCATCATTCATTGCAACCGAAACCCGATGGATACCGCGCTATCGATCTACTGCCAGCACTTTCCGCCGGGTATGGATTACGCGTATCGGCTTGAAGATATCGCGGCGTACTATCATCAGTATGTTGCCTTGATGGCGCACTGGCGGGGGGTGTTGGGCGGTGCGCTGCTCGAAGTTGATTATGAACAGTTGGTCTCAACGCCGCGTGAAACAGTGGGTGATCTCCTCGAGTCGCTTGGGCTCGTTTGGAGTGACGCTTGTCTCGCTCACCATACTCGGGTAGGGCGGGTCGAGACACTAAGTCTATGGCAGGTGCGACAACCCTTGAATCGCCGATCGATCGGGCGTTGGCGTCGATACCAATCACAGCTGCAGCCGTTAATCGAAGCGCTGGCCCCCACGGTC
>CAJQRU010000039.1 GCA_905612355.1 uncultured Gammaproteobacteria bacterium | reverse complement strand
GGTGACGGGGAGGGCGACTGTGATGGTGATGACGAGGGCGCAGTAGTGGGTTCCACCGCTCGTAATGGTTTGTCCACGGACAAGGTCATCACCGCTGGTGTGTCTGTAATCACATCAGTTTCAGTTGCGAACGCCTTACCGGGCAACGGAGGACTGACAACGGTTTCCATGACTTCACGCATGGTTGCCACATCACGCGCTGATACGTCTGTAATGTGCAGCGTCGTTGCTGCTGACACCTCCTCTTTCAGCTGCGGGTAAATCTCAGTTCCGTCTAGCCCGGCTCGGATGAACCACCCCCTGGTGAGCGCTGTTGTTGTGCCATCCACCTCCTTCAGTCCACCCATGGCAGGACCCATCATTCCACCCATGGCCGGGCCCATCATCGCGCCCATCGCCGGACCGCCCATCGCCGGACCCATCATTCCACCCATGGCGGGACCCATCATGGCCCCCATCGCAGCACCCATGGCTCCACCCATCGCAGGACCACCCATCATGGCTGGCCCCATTGGGGCACCCGCACCCATCGCTCCACTGGGCATTCCTGCCGCACCCATCATCGTCGCACCCATCGCTGCGGCAAATGGATCTGTCGTCGCACCACCCAATCCAGTGGTACCGCCGACTCCAAGCACACCAGCACCCACACCACCTGGCGCCGCCAGTGCGCCTTCTAGCAGACCTTCTTCGCCTTCCTTCAGCAGTCCTTCGCCTTCGATAGCACCCGTTGCACCCTCCGTCGGAGTCCCGAATGCGGCCTCAGTAGTTTCTGTGTTTTCTGCAGTTTCGGTGGATTCCGCAGCAGCGGGGGTTTCCGCAGAAGATTCAGCCCCCGGATCGAGAAATTGCGGCGCGCTTTCGCTGGTATCCGTTGCGCTCGCTTGCGCGACCACTACCTCGGAATTCTCCTTGAACACCGCACTCGGAGCTGCGGGCGCAGTTCCGATCGAAGTCACTTCCTCAGTAGTAACCTCCGACTTTGCCAATGATTGGCATCCTCATAGGCTGGCCTGCGTGTCCTCTTTGACTCGCTGACACAGCGCTAGATTCTTCTTAAAAAGAATCCCTAAGTCTTTATATTTATAACGATTTATTATGCTTTTTACATACTAGGCTATTGGGCGCAACATCGCATGGGTCTCGTCGCAATATGCATATGCCGTGGCCAAAATAACGCTAACCCGTCACCTGGTCACGTATAAAGTCATAAAGATCATACGAAAGCTTCGAGTTAGGGTCAGTGATCAAGATCACATTGATGACCCATCAACCTAACAGAACCTGGTGCCCAGGGCCGGACTCGAACCGGCATGGAGTTGCCTCCGAGGGATTTTAAGTCCCTTGCGTCTACCAATTTCGCCACCCGGGCATCGCTGAATCTAAGCGATGGATTTTAACAGTCACACGAATGAAGATCAGATCTAGATTGCGCAGGACCACTCAATCCAAGCGCCCAGCGACCGTTTCTAACCCGGTGTCCAAATAATCGCTTTTGGGCGCCAGTTCGCTTCAAACACTAAGGCCTTCCCCTATCGGAAATAGTACTAGGTAGTAGCGTCTGGTATTGCACTTAACAGTTGGTCAAAACTGCCGGCAATATCATCACCATCTCCCATCACATTCCGGAAATCGTGCCGCTTTTCCGTAGCCGGCACAAGTAGTCGTTTGTCAATACTCCCAAATATCTTTTTTCTGATGCGTTGCCGCTGGGCCGGCGCGTAACCAACCAACGCGCGATTCAACGCGACCATCCGTTCGTCATCGAATACCGACTCCCACGCCTCACGCTCTTCTCCATAATCAAAATCCACGGGTCTAGGGCTTGTGCGACCGGCCCGCAGGGTCTCTGTGGCTGACTCATCGACTTCTCCAACTTTAATGACAACACCGTAGTCTATTTCTGCTCTCGAAGCTGTCACAAAACCTAAAGTGACATCCTTTCTAACGGACTCTGGATCCCTAGAGAACGGATCTCCGTAACCTCCAGCCCCCGACAGATAGGCCGTCACCGTATCACCGGCATCGAGGCTGACCATATCGATTTTTCCTAAATCCCGTTCACCGGCTAACCCTTCATTGAGAATAAAACGCGTCACCGTACTGGACCGTCCGCCGGCCGCACCCCATGGCGGAAAGCGCAAGCGTTCAAGCCCTCGCGCTAACAACTGACAACCGTCTAAGAGCACCTTGAACTTGATTTTCTGGCCGGCCCCACCGCGCCATTCGCCCGGGCCGCCAGAATCCGCGCGCACACCGTAATCCAGCACCAGAACACTGGCTTCAGCCTCAATGGTTTCTATCGGGTTATTGGCCATATTGCTAAAACTTGGGTCCCTGCCGTCTACGCCATCGTGCCCTTTCCGCGCGCCCAGTCCGCCCACCAGAAACTGTACTACCGTGACCGACTGCTGGCCGCCATTCAGAGGCTCCACCAGCACAACGGGAATGCTATTCCCCCCGGGCGCAGCTGGCATGAAATCGGGCAGCGCCTTGGACAACGCCCCGTTGACCGCATCGTAAGAGCGAACACCGGCCGCCATACGGATGCCGGAGGCTGCTGGAAATTCTGGATTGAGAACACTACCGTGGGGTAAATCGACTGTCACATTTCTAAAAACGCCAGAATTCACTGGACACGTGGGATCCCGACTGATCACATAGGACAAAAGACGAAGCGTGACCCATGGGTGCGAGCGTCCCATGGTGACCACATTAAAAGGCCCCATCGTCTGAGGATCAGTTCCCGTGTAATCCAAATGGATTAAACCATCGTTTACCTCCATTCTCAGACGAACCCGAACCGGTATCTGGGTAAACGCATCATCATCAAGATAATCCCAAAACTCGTACGCACCGTCTGGAATCTGCCGAAATGCCGTTCTCGCCTTCGCGGCCGCATAATTAATCAGCGCCTCCTGCGCGGCCAGAAACACGTCAAAGCCATATTGCTCGATGATCTCGGTAACCCGAGTCTGGCCGACGTCTAACGCGGCAAGCATCGCTTTGATATCTCCGATATTTAAATCAGGGGTTCGAACGTTGTGCCGATAGAGGGTTATGAGATCCTCATTAAAGTTTCCCTTGCGGACTATCTTCATGGGGGGAATAAGAAGCCCCTCTTGATAAGCCTCGCTGTTTGTCGGAGAGACACTGCTGGGGACCTTCCCTCCGACGTCAGCTGAATGAACAAAGGTCCAACCATACGAGACAATGCGGTCTTCATAAAAATACGGTCGAACCAGATTAAGGTCAGGCGTATGGGTGCACAGCCCACCGGACGCGTAAGGATGGTTCGTTATGATGACGTCACCGGCCGACAATTCACCGACCGCTGAGATGGTTGGACCGCAATCAAGGTCAACAAAACCTGATATCCCGATATCTAGCGGCCACGCAAAGAATTTCCCATTCAGATCAGCCAACGCCGTCCCAAAGTCTGCCGTCTCCTTAACATACAGAGTTCTCCCAGTCCGTTGGAGTGTAATACCCATCTCTTCGGTAACTGAGGTGACCTTGTTTCGGAGGATCTCCAATAGCACTGAGTCAAGCATCATGATCTAGCCACCTTTAACCAAGAATCACTCGATCTAACTGCAAAGTTCCACAGTCTCGAACATACCCAGTCCAGTTATCAGGTATCCATACCGTGGTATCGGGTTGTTCAATAATTGCCGGGCCCACAATCTGGTGGCCTGCCCTGAGTGTTGATCTTTCATAGACAGATGCCGAACACGTGGCTCCGTTTATGAAAATTTCCCGACTCCCAGTTGCGACCACATCTCCCGTCGCCCGCTCAATGCCTGGCGTTTCAAATTCCGGCAGATTTCTCACAACACTAACGCGAAGATTAATCACTTCAACAGTGCTTTCTCGATCAGGAAATCCATAGGCAAGACTATGAGCCAAATGAAACGATTCCGCGATCGCAGCGCTAGCGCGTTCACCAGCAACATCGGGGAGGCCCACCTCAAGATTGTAGGCCTGACCGGCATATCTCATGTCCGCCCTTCGAGTGATAATGGGCTGCGACAAGGCGTCACCCTCTTTATTAACCCATTCCAAAGCTTCGCTTTCCATCGCCGTAAGTTTCTTTTCGATCTCCTCAACAATGCTGTCACTACTGTCTAATGTGTGCCTAACGCTGCGAACAAAGTCGCGCCGCACACGACTTTGGATTGCCCCAAACGCACACAAAGTTCCAGGACTTAACGGGATCAGTACGCCTCCCAGTTTCGCCTCCTCGGCAAGCGGTACCGCCATCGTTGGCCCTGCGCCACCAAAGGCAATCAAATAACGCCCACGCGGATCCACACCGCGTTGGGCTAGTTCCTTATACAACTGCGCCGCCATCATAGCGGTGGTCACACGAAGCGCCGAGTCAGCAACCTGCTGTGCACAATCGGCGTCATGAAAACTCAAACCCGGACCCAGTACAGCAAGTGCCTTCATTGCGCCAGAGCGGTCGAGGGTCATTCTGCCGCCCAAAAAAGACTGGGGACCAATTAATCCGGTCGTGACGAAACAATCTGTAACCGTAGGTTCATCTCCACCACGGCCGTATGCCACAGGGCCAGGTTCGGCGCCCGCACTGCCGGGTCCAACTTTGAGAATATTTTCGCTATCCAACCACACAATCGAACCGCCACCCGCACCGATAGCCGATACATCGATAACGGGGGAGATGATCGGGAAATCACCAAGCTTTGCGCTCGTCGTTAGCATCGGTTGGTTGCCACGCGTGACCGACATGTCACAACTTGTCCCACCCATATCTATCGCGACAAGGTCGTCGTGGCCCACGTTCGAACTCAACGCACAAGCTGCGACAACCCCTGATGCAGGTCCCGACAATAGCGTGTCGACTGGTCGTTCGCGGGCTGATTGAATACTAAGCGTCCCACCATTTGATGCGGTGATATACAGATCAGCTTTCAACCCCAGCCCGCGTAAGCGTTCTTCCAAACGGCGATAGTACGAATCAAGCAACGGATGAATATAGGCATTCATAACCGCCAGCATCGCACGTTCATACTCCCGAATTTCGGGCCACACTCTGGTAGAGGGAGTAACGTGAACGTCCGGTAAGCGCTTGGAAATTTCTGCCGCGACTGCGAGCTCCAGGGTCGGGTCAACATAGGAATTAATTAATGTGACAGCAACGGACGTAACATTGGTTCGCTGAATAGCTTCGGCGAGGTCATCAAACTCTCTTGTCGATGGCTCATGTATTACCTCACCATCGACTGTATTACGGGCACTGATCTCAAACACCCGGTCCCGAGAGACGAGCGGCTCACTGCGGGGCGCGAGAAAGTTATACGGCGAGGGCATCCGGCAACGGCCCAACTCCAGCAAATCCTTGTTTCCGCGGGAAACAATCAAAGCCGTCTTTACTCCGCGTTGCTGCAGAATGGTGTTCAAACCCAGGGTCGTGCCGTGAACAACCAACCCAATGTTGTCTGGTGAAAATGCAGATTGATCCAAAAGGCAAGCAAGGCCCTGCTCTACGGCCAACGATGGGTCATCGGGGGTACTCGGTTCTTTATGCGTGATTAACTGATTGGAACGGGGATCAGCAAGAACAAAATCCGTGAACGTCCCGCCGACATCGATACCGAGCCTTGCCGAATCATCTGTTAACACTCTCATCCACCCCTTTGCAGCAATCCACGCAGCCAAGTTCCATGGAGAAACGAAAACCGCCTCAGGTCCGAGCGTAGAAAACCGCGAGTATCGAGAAAGGTTGGTATCTTACCCGTCACAAAACATCAACAATACCTTTCATAAAACACGGTAGCGTTCGACCACATCAGGATCTGGATCAAGCCCTAAACCGGCCCCGCGCGGAACTTTAACTTTACCCGCGATAGGCAAAGTCGCGTTACCGTACAACTCCGCCTCAAAGTCACAATACAACCGCTCAAACAAAGGCACACCTCGGTGGGCCGCATTCAAGTGCAAGGTCGCAACCTGGCCCGGCCCAAACAGCGCGCAGTGAGGTACGTATTCAACACCCATTGCATCACATAAAGCGGCGATCTTAACCAGTTCGCTTACACCCCCTGTCTTCGCGACATCGGGTTGCGCAATATCGATCGCTTTCGCGTCCATCATGGCAACAAAATCGTACAAGCTGCCTGCATTCTCACCCGCCGCAATGCGGTGGCGGCCAGCAGCCCGCACCTCAGCCAGTCCTTTATAGTTCTCGGGTGGCCAAACGGGTTCCTCCAGCCAAGTTAGGCCGAGCGGCTCGAGTACACGGTCGTGATACAGCGCCTGTTCGACTGACCAAGGACAATTGGTATCCAGCATCACCGATGCGTCTTGACCAGCCGCCGCGACCGCCGCCTCGATCACCGGCAGCGACACCTCATGCAACTTGATCTGACGGTATCCACGCTCGATCGCCTCGCGCGTGATGCGCGCAACCTCATTCGGCTCACCATACCGAAGCAGGCTCGCATACACCGTTAATTCTTCAGCGAAGGGCCCGCCAAGCAGCTCAACAAGCGGCCGATCGGTTGCTTTGCCCAACAGGTCCCACAGCGCAATATCTACCCCGGAAATACCATACATGATCGGCCCGATTCGCCCGAAATTATGCAGCTGAAATTCTAGATCAAACTTGAGGCTCGCAATCGACGCCGCGTCGCGACCCACAACCAACGGCAACACCCTGGTGTCAATCATCGTCTTAAGGGCATGGTCCTCATTGCGCGAGAACGCCTCCCCCCAACCCACTAAGCCACTGTCAGTTTCCAGGCGAATCAACAACGTATCAAAGTTACATTTCGGATCCCCTCCGAAACTCCACGGCGGAATCCCTCCCGCCTTAAAGGGGATCGACACAAGAATAGTTTCAGCCCGCGTGATTATCATGCGTTTCCGTCCAGTCGAGGACTTTGCCTCGTTAGCTGATACCCAGCACTATCAATATCGATGGTGCTTTAGGTGTCGACGCGTTCGATGTTACATAAATAAGATCGGTGAGCAACCGAACCACTGATCGGATCGCTAACTTCATCATCGATCAAGAGATTAAAATTTGTGCTTCCCTCACCGCTCGCTGGGGCCGCAGCAAGTCCCAACGGCTCACAGGCCTGCCACCAGCCGTGCTGTGCAAATACAGTATCCATGCGAAGTGAAGACTTCAGGACCGCTCGGGCCCGAATACCGCCTTGCGGTGTCGTAATCAGTACCCAGTCATCCGCTGCTATGCCGTAATCGGCAGCGGTTTGGGGATGTATCTCGACCAAAGGATCTTTTTGCAACCGTCGCAACGCGGCAAGATTTCGATGCTGACTGTGACAATAACGATGCGACTTTGAGGAACCCAGCACGAGCGGATAGTGCTTCAACAGTTCTTTGCGACTCACCGGACTCATGTCGGGCTCGACAAAACTTGGCAAAGGATCTTGGCCATGCACCTGGAACGTATGCGACCAGATTTCGATTCGACCCGTCGGGGTCTTGAATCCATCAACGAGATGTGGAGCTAAAGGGGTCTCAACGGCCAACTGAATGCCTCGAGGGTTTTGTTTCAGCTGATCAAGATTCACCCCACTAGGCGCAAGCCATTCTCGCCACGCGGCGTCCATGTCACCCCCCCAGAATACGTCAGCCAGCCCAAGGCGTTTGGCTAGTTCAAACACCATCCAACCGTCATCTTTCGATTCGCCGGCCGATGCGACCGCCGCGTGACGAAATTGGACCCACCCATTCGCCGCATCGGTAATCTCAAAACCAACTCGTAGAGAATCGCGTTCCCACGCCGTGTTCACTGGCAATACGATGTCTGCATAACTCGCTGTGGGTGTAAGAAAAATATCCGTGTGGACATGAAACTCCAGCGCCTTCAGCGCCTCAATGCCACGCTCGACCCCGCCGTGAGAAATAATCAGATTCTGTCCAAAACCGAGCAGTGCCCGAACGCGATAAGGCTCTCCCTCTAAAATAGAGTGATAGAGATCGCGCGAAGTACACCAACCGTTTTTTGGAGGGCCAAGCGGCCGCTCTTGAAGTCCGAGTGTCTTGGAACGCTGAATCTCGGTAACAAACTCATGACCCGAGACATCATTCAGCGGCACACCCGCCGGCTGTTGATTGCCCCCTGCGGATCCAATACTGCCGAGAAGACTGTAAAGAATAGAGATCGCGCGATCAGTCTGAGTGGCATTGGTGTGTTGACCCACACCAGACCAGGCATAGTAGGAAACGGGTCGCGATGCCCATAACAAACGCGCCGTGTCACGTATCTGCTCCGCCGGTACACCGGTTACCTCGGCTGTGCGCTCTGGAGTCCAGTCCGCACACAGTACGTAGTAGTGATCAAAGACGGGACGGCAAACCATCTCACCCTTCGGGCCATCAACGGTCACCTCTCCGGTAAGCAACCAGTCTGTCTCGACTTGCTGCGCCGGATTTGCCGCCATCACCACCGGCTCATGTCGTCCTTGATCCCAGCCCACATAACGCTCTGCACCCTCGGGCGCGCCAATATCAGATGCTGTCAACAAGCGACCCTCCGATTCATGTATCAACAGGGGTGCATTGGTCCAACGGTGCACAAAGTCGTGATCGTATCCAGACTCCGACAACATGACCCAGGCGATACCGAGCGCCAGTGCCCCATCAGTGCCCGGGCGTATCTGCAGCCATTGATCTGCCTTGATGGCCGGACCCGCTCGGCGGGGATCCACCACCACGATAGAAGCACCACGGCGACGCGCTTCACTGACCCGCTGGGCCTGCGCTAACCAGGAAGTGTTCGGGTTATGTCCCCATAGCAAAATGCAACCCGCCTGGTCTAGATCTGGTCTGCCGATTCCCACTCCATACGTGTACTCGGTGGCATGATCCTTGTGCCAGTTACAAATTTCTGTGCCATAACAATTGTTGCTGCTACCAAAGGCACGCAGCAACCGTTCAATCCACTGGAGCGAATCCGAAATAGCCGTTCCACTGGGTGTAGTAAGCGCGAAGGCCACGCTCTCCGGACCACTCTCTGCCGCAATACGGGTCATCTGACCTGCAATGGTATCCAGCGCCTCGTCCCAACTGATCCTCACCCAACCCGGATCGACGTCATCTTTAGGGCGAGTACGTTTCAGTGGATACAACAGGCGATCATCGCTATACACCTGTTCAGGCGCCGCCTGACCTTTGGCACACAATGCGCGCCCCGTCGGATGCGAGGGATCCGCTTCGATACGGACTAATCTCCCCTCTTTTACGATAGAAAAACAACCGCACCGAGAACGACACAGGGCACACCACCCCGGAACTTTGGTTTCACCTGTTTGTGCTTGCACGTCTCTTGTCATAATCAATCACCCCAGGGTGACAACTGTCGCACGCAAATCACTTCCAAGCAAACACAGGTTGCTCGTAGTGGGCAACCCGTGTCGAACGCCCATACAGCACGACCTCACGGAATTGGTAAAGAATCGCAGCGGTCGGAGAAAATACTTCATCCCCCAACGATGCAAAGGGAATAGACAATACGGGTTGATCGCTTTCCGGAATGCGGTGTAAGCGTGGCACCTGGGCTTGAGTCAGATCTTCGAGTGGAACGTTGAACACGGTTTCCACTTCGTTGGGATCTGGCACCGGCTCAGTGTCGTTATCCAGCCACAGAACTAACGGCGTGACACAAAAGCCTGAGCGCGTAGGGAAATCATCCAGCCGACCAATGATATCAGTGGCCTTTGCCTTTACGCCAAGTTCCTCCTCCAACTCACGCAGTGCAGCGGTCGGCGCGTCTTCGCCCTCGTCCAATCGTCCTCCGGGTAATGCATATTGCCCTTGGTGCCGAGCCAAACGACTGCTCCGCCGAGTCAAGTAGAACCCCACCTTCTCGGTCTCGCATCCTCTGATCATTGCGATGACGACGGAAGCCGGACGCAACCCCGGATCATCAATGGTAACCCACTCGAATTCCTCAAGTCGCTCGACACATTGCCGCCGAAAAAATTCGCTGAAATCAATCCTCATTAGCTATCAACATCAAAACTGTTTGCACAGTCGTAATGCGTCAAACAATGCACTGTGGACATTACGGCTTGCCACCGCGTCCCCGATACGAAATAACTGATACTTTCCATGCACATTATTTACCACCATTTGATTCTGACTCCCGATTAATGCTTCCAAATCAACTTCCCCAAGATTCGTAGAGGCGGGTTTCAAAGAAAAGTAGAGCTCATCCGCCGGCAACGAACCATGATCCACCACCACCTGATCCACTCGACGCGACATCCGTAATCCGGTGTACTCGTTGTAAAGCGTCGCTGCCAGTCCATCATCCTCGCGGGTTACAGACAGCAATCGATGATTCAAGGTGATGGTTGCCGCATGCCCGTACAGCGAGCGCAGGTACGCTGGGTGATTGGTGCCGCCGATATCCGGCGCGATCATCATCTCGGGCGAAACGTACTCCAATGAGCACCCCGCTTCGGCGATGAATTCCGCGCACGATATACCGGCGTGTTGCGCGTTGTCGTCATAAATGAGTACATTTTTCTTAAGCTGTTCGGTACCCGCAAGAACATCCCAACTGGAAGTTGCCAGTGCTTGGTCTTCACCGAGAAACGCAAGGTTCGGAACCCCACCCGTCGCGATAATAACGATATCAGGATGTTCAGCTTCAACAGTAAGCGCCTCCGCGTAACAGCCGAGTCGAACCGTTACCCCCAATCTTTCGACCTGATCGAATAACCAGTCGGTAATACCGAGGATTTCCTTTCTCCGCAACACGCGTGCCGCTAGATTCATCTGCCCGCCTGGTCGATCGGCCGCTTCCATCAGAATTACTTTGTGCCCGCGACTGGCGCACACTCTGGCGGCTTCCAATCCGGCAGGCCCTGCACCCACCACGACCACACGGCGACGCGCTTCGGCGCTCGAAACAATCACGTGTGGCATCGACGCCTCCCGGCCCGTCGCGGGGTTATGCAAGCACAAGGCTTCGCCCTCGCCATAGATTCGATCGATGCAGTACCCTGCACCCACACACGGTCGGACTTGATCCTCTTCGCCCCGAGTAATCTTGGCGACAATATGTGGGTCGGCTAAATGCGCGCGGGTCATGCCCACCAGATCAAGCAAACCCTCTCGCACCGCATAGCGGGCCGTCGCCACATCATTGATGCGCGCGGCATGCATCACGGGCAAATCAAATGCCCGCTTAATCTCTCCGGCAAAAGCCAGGTGCGGTGCCCCGGGCGTACCCATGTTGGGAATGACATCAGCCAAACCGGCACTCGTGTCGATGTGGCCTCGAATAACACTGATGAAATCGATCAAGCCGCTGTTCGTGAGTATCTCCCCGATCTTCATCCCCTCATCAAATACCAGACCTCCATCTAGCATTTCATCGAAAACCATACGAATGCCAACAATATAATCGTCGCCCACCTGACGACGGATTTCCTGCAGAACTTCGATACCAAACCGCATTCGGTTTTCCAGTGATCCCCCGTATCGATCGGTACGATGGTTCAGCGCTGGACTCCAGAAACTGTCAAACAGGTGGCCATAAGCCTCGACTTCGATTCCGTCCAGGTCGCCATCACGACACCGAATGGCAGCGGCACCGTAAGACCGGACCACGCGGCGAATGTCCCAGTCTTCCATCGCCTTGGGGAAAGCCCGATGGGCCGGTTCCCTGATAGGCGATGGGGCTATCGCCGGTAACCAGTGGCCCGCATAGGAGGAAGTGCGTCGCCCGAGGTGGGTGATCTGACACATGGTCGCGGCGCCGTGCCGGTGAACCCCCTCGGCAAGCGTCCTAAAATAAGGAACGATTCGGTCATCTCCAGCGTACAAGTTCCCATACGCCGGGGCCGCGTCTGGTGCCACTAAGGTGCCCCCACCGAACATAGTGAGCGCGAGGCCGCCCTTGGCTTTTTCTTCGTGATACAAACGATAGCGCGTCTTTGGCAAGCCATCTTCGGAATAAGCGGGTTCGTGACTCGTGCTGATTATTCGATTCTTAAGCGTCAAATGTTTTAACGTGAACGGCTGTAATAAAGGATCAGAACTATTCATCAGGTTTCGCCTCCTATCCAGCTAGCGCTCGCACGTTTCGGGTACTTCGATTGCTGTGATTGTGCCACGAGCATCCGACACTAAGACCAGATGATGACGAGGGAACTCTCGACCCAGCGCCAAGAGGATGATCAACCGTTGCGACACGGACAAACTGAGTGGTCATCGTTACGATCTTCGATTTACCCCGTCCAAGACCATTCATCTCATGCGTCACGGAGCTGAGTCCTGAATGTCTGCGACATTCAGTTGCTGAGCCCCGCCCTAAACCACACCGTCAAAGACAACGCCAGCCTTATGCCACGCGGCGATTTCCTCGATGGTGTAACCGGCATTCGACAGGACGGGCGCGGTATGTTCCCCTAGCATCGGGGCAACAGAGGGTACAACGTTTGGTGTGCCCTCAAAACGTGCGGCTGAGCGAACCTGACGTAATCGACCCAGACCTGGCTGGTCGATTTCAGCTATCAGTTGGTTGGCCTCAACTTGAGGATCGCTCATCATCTCAACCCTCGTTAGCACTGGGGCACAAGGAACATCTGCAGCATCGAGTGCGGCTATCAGCTCTTCCGTCGTTCGCCCTTGTATCTCTCCCTCTACCGCATTCAAACGCTCCTGCCGATTCAAAGAACGCGCCGCTACCGTGCAAAAACGAACATCGTCGATCCACTCTCTGCGTCCAAGCACTTCACATAATGCACTCCACTCGCGATTCGACACCGCGCCTAACGTCATGTGACCATCCGCGGTGGGAAAAATCATATCGTGTGCCGACGCTGCCGTCGTTTCCGGCTCTGCATCCACTAGTGCGAAAGACGTCATGCCTTCAGGCCAGAGGTAACACACCAGAGTGTCGAGCATAGACAAGCGAACATGCTGTCCCACACCCGTTCGCTCTCGAGAGAAAAGTGCCGCAACCACTGCCTGGGCCGCATAAACCGCAGTCGTCTTGTCAGCTATTAAGGTGCGGACCATTCGCGGTCTGCCCGTCTGCGGGTCCGCCTGTATATCAGCCAAACCGCCAAGCGCCTGAATAACCGGGTCATACACGCGTTTACCGGAGTAAGGTCCACTCTCTCCGACTCCGCTAATCGAGAGGTAAACCAGCCTGGGATTCCGCGCGGCCACTGTCGAGGCTCCGAACCCCAGTCGCTCAATTGCACCCGGTCGAAAATTCTGGATTAATACATCGGCACTCTCAATCAGCCGCCACAGAATCTCAGCAGCGCCCTGGTGTTTGAGATCAAGAACAATGGATCGCTTACCGCGATTACAAGCCACAAAGGTCGGGTTCATCCCGCTCTTCGGACCCGCGGCCCGCATAAAATCCCCCCCGGGTGGTTCGATCTTGATCACATCGGCACCCTGGTCCGCCAGTATCACCGCAGCGACAGGGCCTGATACGGCAGTGGTGAGATCAACCACTTGAACTCCCGTAAGGGGTCCGCTCGCGTTTGTCATTGCGGCTTATTGGCTGCGATCGCAGTCGCGTAGGCTGGTCGTTGGGAAACCCGCTCGCGGTAGTGTTTAAAAGGCTCCGGCACCGTCAGATCATATCTCTCAGCAATATCAAGGCAACTGGTCATTAATATGTCGACTCCACTGAACTGCTGCCCAAGTAAATAGGGCCCCTCTTTGGACAGGCGCGTCACCGCCGACCCGATCATGCGGGCGAAGTAATCTCTCGCCACTGCACTGGCGTTGGGCGCATCGCCATAAATTTGCGGCAACCCAACATGGCGGCGCAATACGTAGATGCTCGTCGCATCAAGCTCCATCGAGATGAACGACAACCATTCAAAATAGCGCGCCCGATCGAGCACGCTGTCGGGGATCAGGCGATTCTCGGCAGATGAATATCGTTCGGCAAGATAAGTGACAATCGCCGGACTCTCACTCAACACCAGTGCGCCATCCTCCAGCACTGGAATCTTCCCTTGCGGGCTCACCCTTTGGAACGCATCTTCTTGCATCGCGGGTGTCCGCGCCTAGATGGGAACGCTGCGGTATTGAAGACCGAGTTCAGCCAAGGCCCAATGCGCCCGCACCGTGCGCGCAGTACCGACACCCCACAAAACTCTCGCGTTCGTGACACCCATCGCTCTAATCTCTTTTCCTTTGGTGTTCTGACGTTTTGCCACTTCCCAACATTCACCACCGCCAGATTGATGAATTCGACTATTTGGTTTGACCAGTTCGACGGTGTATTGTCTATTGGATCAACAATACACGTAGTTGTCGATTTATCGAACGACCGACGAGGGCCAATGCCCGGGAGAAAACGATGAAGATAAAACGGATTGAACACATCGCCGTCGCGGTCAAACACTTGGACAGCATGCGCGATATCCTCGAAAACAAACTGGGGTTGACGCTTGAATATGAAGAAAACTTGCCTCAATACAACACCCGCATGGCAATGTACCCAGTAGGCGAGACTTACCTCGAGATTCTTGAATCGGACAAAGCCGGCACCGAAGTCTCAGAGTGGATCGACAAACACGGCGAGAGCCTCTTTCACATCTGCTTAGAAGTTGACGACATTGTCGGGGCACTGGCCGAACTCAAAGCCAGTGGCGTTAAACTGATAGACGAGACACCCCGTATTGGGCATGCCAATGCGCGCATCGCTTTTCTTGACCCAGAATCAACCGGGCATCTACTGATCGAGCTAGCGGAACTTTCCTCCCCTCCTGAACAGTCGATACAGGCTAACTGAGCAGAAGATGACATCCGTATTGCAAACTCAATAGGATAAAAAAAGCGTCCGTTAAAGCATCATAAAGTTAGCGCTCGTTTAGATGATTCCATCACAGCAACTGACTCGAGCATACTATCGGTCAGCGAATCAGTTTGAACCCTATAATGAGTGGCGGCTGCTGACCACCGGAACCATCTGATGATACAAATTAGCCAAATCGATATGGTTTGGATACTTACCTGTTCCTGCCTGGTTCTTTTTATGCAGGCCGGATTTAGCTGTTTAGAAGCTGGCCAGATTCGCGCCAAAAATACCATCAATGTCGTTATCAAGAACACAGCCGATTTTGCGATCAGCGTCATTGGTTTTGGAATAATTGGCTTCAGCGTGATGTTTGGTAAGTCGCTGAGTGGCGTCATTGGTGAACCCTTCTCACTCTCGACTACCGAAACCCCTCATATCTACTTAATTTTTATTTTCCAGGCTATGTTCTGCGCGACTGCCACAACCATCCTCTCGGGCGCCGTCGCCGAACGCATGTCATTTTATGGTTATTGCCTGGTGGCCTTGTTCATGGTCATCCTGGTATACCCGGTGACGGGTCACTGGGCCTGGGGCGGATTACTTTTTCCTGGAGACAATAACGGCTGGCTAGCCACACTTGGATTCCATGACTTCGCTGGCTCCACCGTTGTGCATTCCGTCGGTGGCTGGGTCGCGCTAGCCGCTATCGGTCACATCGGCCCAAGGCTAGGCCGCTTCAATGACCCTGGTGGCGTAATCGAGCCCAGTAACATCACTTTGACCTCACTCGGGGTCTTTCTACTTTGGTTCGGATGGCTCGGTTTCAACGGGGGCAGCATGCTTGCCGCCAATGAGTCTGTCCCTCTCATCATAACCAACACCATCGTTGGTGGCGTCTTCGGCATCCTATCCACCTTGGCACTCACAGCCTTACGCTATGGCAAACCCAAAGCGCTAGATATATTGAATGGCAGTCTCGGTGGATTGGTTGCAGTGACAGCCAGTTGTGATTCAACGGCTCCCTGGATGGCAGCGATTATTGGCTTTGTCGGTGGATTGGTTGTGATATACGTTATCGATCTGCTCCAAAAGTTTCGTCTTGATGATGCCGTTGGGGCGATTCCCGTTCACCTGGGTGCTGGCATCTGGGGGACGCTTGCGGTAGCCCTTTTTGTTGAAACCCCTGAGCACCTTAGCGCAATCGAGTTTCTCGGCATACAGGCACTTGGGGTCGTGGCCGTTGGCCTCTATGTATTTCCACTTTCGATGCTGTTCTTCTATGTCTCCGGAAAATTTATCAAATACCGTGTTAGCGCCCAAGCCGAGATCATTGGCCTGAACATCATCGAACATGACGCCACCACGTCGACCTTGGATTTAATTCGCCAAATGAGCCATCAGGCGAAAAGTGGGGACTTCAAAAAACCCGTAACCGTCGACCATCAAACAGAAGCGCATCACATCGCAACTTTCTATAATGCTGTGCTCGACCGAGTTAATCGTGAGGAAGCTGAGAAAGACTCTGCTCTAGAGCGGCTGACCTGGTTAGCCGAACATGACCCCCTGACTGAGTGCCTAAACCGTCGGACCTGGCACGAACGACTTCAAACAGCTATTGATACGGCCAACCCCACCGCTACTTTTGGTGTTGCAATGCTTGATATAGATCACTTCAAAAATGTTAACGACACCCACGGCCATGCCACCGGAGATGCCGCGATTCGGCATGTCGTTCAACATACCATCAAGGCTTTTTTGGATATAGATGCAACGTTCGGAAGACTCGGGGGAGAAGAGTTCGGCGTTTTTCTTGATGTCCACCAGACCCCTTTGGCACAAAACGAACCCCATGTAGCAATGGAAAAGGTCATGAAGCGTCTCTGCGTTGCTCTTGAAACGACCCCCCTCAAGGTGGGTGATAAAGAGATTTCGCTCACTATGAGTATTGGCGCCACGATCTATCAACCAGGGGAACTACCCGATGCAGCGATTTCCCGTGCCGACCAAGCATTGTATGTGGCTAAGGGCAACGGTCGGAATCAAGTACAAATCACTGACTGACGTCAAGGATAAACGAGTGGCATCACCAGTTCGAACACCGTGACTATTAACAATATGTATAACCCAGGGATCGGTCAGAGCGTCAAACGGATAGACGAGAGACCTCGTATTGCTCACGCCAACGCATGCAACACTATGCTTGTTTGGAACTGACCGGACCTGTGTTGATCGGGCTTACGGGATTCCTCAACAACCTGAACCGTTGACGCACGCTAACTGGCTACCGGATCACATCCGTGCCACTTGATTCCTACCCCCATCTTTGGCCTGGTAGACACCGGCATCAGCCCTGGACAATGCCGACTCCCCGTTTTCGCCGGCGCGGTGAAAGGTGATCCCAAAACTCATCGTCAATGTGAGCACATGTTCATTCCAGCTTAATGGAGAATCTTCGAGTTCCTTTCGTATATGTTCGAAGATTTTGTGCGCCTCCGTCACTGGATCGCCTGCCTCGGGGGTAATCTTCGAAAGCACCATGAAAATTCCGAATTCCTCGCCGCCCAAACGTCCTAATTGACCCAATCCGCCGATCCCTTTTTCCAGAATAGCCACCACGTGCTGAATCGCATGATCGCCACACTGGTGTCCATAGGTGTCGTTTACCTTTTTAAAAAAATCAATATCACATATAGCCAAAACGAGGGCCTCGTCCAGAGCTAAGGTAACGATCGCATCGTCAAGACCCTCATGCCATGTCCGTCGATTGAGGCAGGCGGTCAATGGATCGTGCTCTGCTAACCAGGTCACCCGGGCCATCGCGGCTTCACGTTCCAATAGATTGATATACCCCTGTGAGTGGTAACGTATCCTTGCAATCACTTCGAGCGCATTGGGTAATTTCACCATGTAATCATTCGCCCCAAGGGCAAATGCTTCCGCTTTCACTTCGGCCACTTCTGTTCCCGATAAAACAATCAATGGCACTTTGTCTAAATCCTGTTGAGCCCGAAACCGCCGCACAAGCTCCAACCCATCCAATTCCGGCATTACGAGATCCTGCAAGATCACTGTGGGACGAATTTCCAACGCAATTTCAATGGCTTTCATTGGATTCTGACAGAAATGGAACTGTATATCGGATTCGTTCTGCAACATTTGTCTTAGCGATTCGCCGATGATCCGTTGATCATCAATTAACAGCACAACAATCCGATGATCCGTGTTGGCATCAGGCGTGACATGTACCGCCTGACCCGTACCGCCTCCACTATTAATTGCACCGGTGGAGTCCGAGAGCCTCTCCACAATCACCTCTTGGATTTGTGCAGGCGCACTCTGCGAGACCTCTGCATGAGGTGGAAACGAATTGTCTG
The DNA here is from genome assembly GCA_905612355.1 of uncultured Gammaproteobacteria bacterium. Lineage (GTDB taxonomy): Bacteria > Pseudomonadota > Gammaproteobacteria > Arenicellales > UBA868 > UBA11791. Next base: position 1,910 of record CAJQRU010000039.1, on the reverse strand, counting down.
ATGCACCTTGGCCACTCGAACTGTCTCCAAGAAACTCTTGGAGGCGAGCTTCGAGCGACTGGAGTTTCGGCAGACACTCCAACTCCATCGACCTAACCTGGTGGGAAAACGCGTTACCCAGGGTAACGAAGACATCCACGGATTGATCTAACACCAACGCCTGCTCACGCTCGATCAACCCACCACTAGTTTTCAGCCGTGAAAAATAGACTTCCAGCGCGCCTGCCAATCCCGCAAACCCGTTGAGTCCGACGATCCCGCCAGCACCCTTTATCGAGTGTGCACTTCGGATCAACTCGGCCACCGTGTCACTGACGACGCCCCCCGAGTGCAAATCCCCTACCCCCTGCACCATTGTGGCTGCGTGTTCAGAGACTTCAACAAGAAAAAGATCTAACATCGGATCATTATCTTTAACCTCGACCTCTGGCAAAACTGAATCTGCCACCGACTTTTCCTCCTCCGGCAATGTCCGCATCGACTCAGCATTATTTATCGGCATCAGCCGCCGTACCACGGCGGTTAACTCCTCAGGCTCAAAGGGTTTACAAACGTAGGCATCAGCACTCAGTAACAATCCCTCATCACCGACCTGGGCACCCTCTGCCTGAGCCGTTAGAAAGAGCACAGGAATCGATCGCCATTCCTCATCCATTTTGATGATGCGAACGGCTTCATCCCCTGTCATCCTTGGCATGTTTCGATCAATAATGATGAGATTTGGAAATTCACTAGGGACTAATGATGACAACCACCCGAGCGCTGCCGCGCCATCTTCACGCTCGGTTATTCGATAATTTTCCTCCAGCCCCTCGAGAATAGACCGGGCATAGCGTCGTATGGTCACGGAGTCATCGACCAGCAAGATATGTAAGCGCATAACCTTCAGACTGAGTTACTGTCCGTTAATGATTCGAAACCGGCGAGTTTCAACGCGTCGATCTGTATTTTATTCAGACCGATTAGCCGAAACTGCTTGCCTCTGATCCTAGCGGACCGAGAAAACGCCGCCAGCATCTGTATTCCAGCAATGTCTATCACATGCTCAGTTTGGCTCAGATCGACAATAATTCCTTGATCGGCCTGATCCAACAATGCTTTTCCCGCATCACGCACCCTTACCAATTCGCGGCCCACCAAACGGCCGGAAACGAGCATGACTCCATCTTTAACGACTACATCTAGAGGCATAGGACTTACCCCACATCAGGCCGCCTGCGCTTGCCGACGAAAAATATTTCCCCGGACTTTCACCAGATCAGGAATCTCATAGCCTATTTCAGTCACGCTGAGGACTAACCAACCACCGTCATCTAAATAACCGGCAAGCCGGTTGAGCACAATCTGCCTGATGCCTGGATCAAAATAATAGCAAACGTTTCGACAAAAAATTACCTGAAAAGTCGTTTCTATAGGGTAAGTTGGCTGCATAAAATTGACTCGTCGAAATTCGACCAAGTCCGCAATGCGCTCCTTAACCTGTAGTGCACTATCCTCAGTTCTCTCAGTTCTCTCAGTTCCCTCAGTCTTGCAAAAGTACTTTTTTTGTTGCGCCGCACTTAACGTTTGAAGCATTTCTGCGTTGTATATTCCTGATCGCGCAACAGCCAACATCTCCGTATTGATATCCGTCCCTAGAAATTTCATATCAAGACCAGCTTCAAGTTCTTGCTCAAAAATATCCGCCGCTTCGAATGCCATTGAATAGACTTCTTGGCCCATCGAACAACCTGCACTCCACAAGCGGAGCTTTCCTATCGACGATTGACTAATGTTCCGTTTCAATGCCGGATATATTTCGTTTGTTAACAATTCGAAATGCTCTTTCTCTCGGTAAAAATCAGTCTTGGTCGTGGTGATAGCGTTACAGAACAGCTCCAATTCGGCTCCAGAGCGATCACCCGAGAGTC
>CAJQRU010000038.1 GCA_905612355.1 uncultured Gammaproteobacteria bacterium | reverse complement strand
CATGATCGATTCATCCAAGTGGTCAGTGATTGAAGCGGGATTGCAATGCGTCCAAGGCAAAGGGATTGTGAATTCGATCAGCCTTAAAGAGGGCGAAGATACCTTTATAAAGCAGGCTATTCTCGTGAAACGCTACGGCGCTGGTGTCGTGGTCATGGCGTTCGATGAGAGGGGCCAGGCCGAGTCCATAGACCAGAAAGTAAAAATCTGTGAGCGCGCCTACCGAATATTGACAGAAGTTGTCCACTATCCACCAGAGGACATCATCTTTGATCCCAACATCTTTGCGGTCGCAACGGGTATCGAGGCGCACAATGAGTATGCGCAGGCATTCATTGAAGCGACGAGGCTGATCAAAGAAAAACTCCCGGGCATCAAAGTGTCGGGTGGTGTTTCTAACTTGTCTTTTTCATTCCGAGGCAACGACCCGTTAAGAGAGGCCATGCACTCGGTATTCTTGTATTACGCAATTCAGGCTGGACTCGATATGGCCATCATCAATGCGGGAAAGCTTCCCGTTATGGAAGATATTCCGCCACTCTTGCGCGAGCGTATAGAAGACGTCCTTTTCAATCGCCATGAGGGCGCAACCGAAGGTCTACTGGAAGTAGCTCAGTCCGCGAAGAGCGTCTCCAGTGAACGAAGTCAGGACTTGAGTTGGCGTCAGGACAGTCCGAAGGAGCGCCTGGTCCATGCTCTGGTACACGGGATTGATACGTTCATTGTTGACGATACCGAGGAGGCAAGAAGCGCCGCAAAACGGCCCCTGGAAGTGATTGAGGGCCCCCTTATGGACGGGATGAACGTGGTGGGGGATCTTTTTGGGTCAGGCCAAATGTTTCTCCCACAAGTCGTAAAAAGTGCCCGCGTCATGAAAAAGGCGGTAGCTTATCTCGAGCCTTTTATGGCAGCCGATCGATCAGGTTCGACTCGCCAACATGCTGGGACGATCGTTCTCGCCACTGCCAAAGGAGATGTCCACGACATCGGCAAGAATATCGTCGGCGTGGTCCTTGGCTGCAATAACTATGAAGTCATTGATCTCGGCGTGATGGTCCCCGCTTCCAAATTGCTCCAGGCAATCAAAGAAACCGGTGCTGATATTGTCGGAGTTTCGGGGTTGATCACGCCCAGTCTTGATGAGATGTGCCACGTTGCGTCAGAGCTTGAGCGCGAAGGATTCGACATTCCGCTGCTGATCGGAGGAGCCACCACTAGCCGGGTTCATACGGCGGTCAAGATTGCACCCCACTACACTGGACCGACAATATATGTCACAGATGCTTCCCGAGCCGTCGGTGTAGTATCCCGACTACTCGGGGACAACAGCATAGACTTTGTAGTCAAGACAGCGACTGAGTACGAGGCAATTGCTACGCAACGGGCAGCGGAGCGCAGGCAGGCCGTTCGGGTGTCGCTTAGGACAGCGCAAGAGAATCGTTGCCAGATCGACTGGTCATCCTACGTTTCCCCGCAACCAAGCTATCTCGGTGTCAAAACCTTTGCGGACTATCCTCTCCGTGAACTTTGTAATTATATTGACTGGACACCATTCTTTAGGACTTGGGAACTCAAAGGGACTTACCCGAAGATTCTTGAGGATCAGATTATGGGTGAAACTGCACGTAGTCTTTTCGCCGACGCGAAGGGACTTCTCGAACAAATTGTTGAGAAACGACTACTCACAGCGAAAGCGGTCGTTGGATTTTGGCCTGCCAATAGCGTCGGTGACGATATTGAAGTATACGAATCTGTTGACCCCATTCACAGGCAGGCGATACTTCACACTTTAAGACAACAGATGCGACAAGGTCGCGGGAAAGCCAACTTTGCGTTGGCCGATTTCATAGCACCGCTGGCCTGTCAACACGTGGATTACATCGGTGGGTTTGCTGTTTGTGTTGGTTTCGGACTTGGTGCATTAGTCGCTGAATTTGAAAAAAACCACGATGACTACAACGCGATCATGGCGAGAGCACTGGCGGACCGTTTGGCCGAGGCGTTTGCAGAGAGAATGCATGAGCGTGTCCGTACGGAGTTGTGGGGCTATGCGAAAAATGAAGCTTTCTCAAAAGATGCACTGATTCGGGAGCAATATCAGGGCATTCGACCTGCACCTGGTTACCCTGCATGCCCAGATCATTCAGAGAAGAAAACACTGTTTGAGTTACTGGAGGTGGAAAAGAAAATCGGCATTAAGCTTACGGAGAATTATGCCATGTGGCCTACTGCAGCGGTCAGTGGTTTCTATTTCTCCCATCCACAAAGCCGATATTTTGGGGTGAGCAAAATCCAACGAGACCAAGTAGAAGATTACGCTCGACGCAAAAACATGAACGAAGTGGAAGTCGAAAAGTGGTTAGCCCCGGTACTCGGTTATGAGCCGAACGTCAGTGGCATCGCAGCGTGATGACATTTCATCCCTGATGATGTGTGAATTATAGATCGATAATTTATGTAACTGATGCGGCCTAAATGTGTCCGTTCAGTCAGCTTCCCAAGGGGTCGGAATACGTAAATGGTAGATTTAACGGGGCCACCGTTAGAAAGAACTGCCTTCGGGAGGCAGGGGCCGGAGGTTCGAATCCTCTCACCCCGACCATTTTCACTAGTTTTTTCATAGGTCTACAGCAGTCGTTCCAGACTGCCTTTCGCATTTGTCCCTCCTTGACACACTGATGACACAGTTGAGGAGCAATCATGGCTACGATTCGCAAGAGAAGTGGCGGATATAACGTCCAGATTCGTAAACAGGGCTATTCCACCATTACCAAGACCTTCAGCAGTATTACCACTGCCCGTAAATGGGCAGCAGGTGTGGAAGCCGACATGGAGCGGCGCCTATATATAGAAGTATCAGACAGCATCACCCTCCTCCATCTTCTGACTCGTTATGAGAATGACGTGATCCCACTACACAAAGGTGGTCGAGTTGAAGGTTATCGACTTCGCTCACTGAAGAAGCATCTGGGCCATTTAAGACTCATTCATCTCTCCCCTCATGAAGTCTCCAAGTACAGGGATATTCGTCTACAGGTAGTCTCCCCTGCTTCATTGAAACGGGAACTGGTGATCCTCAGTCGGGTTTTAACAATCGCCGCAAAGGATTGGGGCATTTGTATTCCAAAGAACCCCATTCCACTGGTATCTCTACCGAAGGTAGACAAGGGGCGGACTAGACGATTGGAAAAAGGTGAGGAAGAACTCCTCGTTGATGACTCCGAAATAGGTCGAATCATCACCCTTGCATTAGAAACTGCAATGCGAAGAGGCGAGATTCTCAACATCAAAAAGAGTCACATTAACTTCTCGCTTTGTACGTTTCTAATCCCTACTACCAAGACCGATCAACCTAGAACCATCCCACTTTCAAGCACTGCAATAACATGTCTTAGAAGCCAACTGCGGGCCTCTGAGAGCCTATCTGGAGGAGTGATTTCACTCTACGAAAAGCCGCTTTTTACCTACTCTGCAAGAGGTGTATCAGGAACTTTTTTAAAGCGGTGCAGACGATCAGGGATTGAGGATCTGCACTTCCATGACCTCCGTCATGAAGCGACATCAAGGCTATTTGAGAAGGGTTAAAACACAATAGAAGTAGCCACCATTACAGGTCATAAAGACCCACGAATGTTAATGCGCTATACACACCTTAGAGCAGAGAATTTAGCGCAGAAGTTGGGGTAGTTACTGCTAACACTCCACCACGACGGTGCATTTCATCTACTTTCACAGGTGTATAGAGAAGAGCATCTTTTCATCAATAACATACCAGGCCCTAACTCAATATCGAATATCTATGCGGACGTAAGTCGTTATATAACAGAACCTTCTCTTTGAATAGCAACCCACGCTTGAATCTTTTTACCAACTTTTATAGGAATAACCCTCCAGCACATAATAAATGGGGTTCCATCTTTTTTATAATTTATAGCTTTACCTTCAAATCTTTTGCCTAATCTCAATGCAACCGCAAGACGATCAATAATTTTTTTATCGGTTCCCACACCCTGAAGAATCCGTGGTGTTTTTCCAATTACTACAGATGGATCATAACCGGTAAGCTTTTTAAAGGATTTATTTGCATAGATAATTCTACCCTGCGTAGTTGCGTCAGTGATTAGAATTGAATCAAAGCTATTATCCGCAAGAACCTTCAGCATCGCTATGCTGGTTTCACTAGTTCCAAGAGCTTTATCGATTGTAGAATTCATTTTTTCCTCGAATTATTTTTGTTTCAAATATTTACGTAGTTAATTTGATTGTGTATCACAATTTAGCTTTAAATCTTAAGGAAACGCTTGTGTACACGAAGTGAAAGGACTGCCGTCGAACGTGGCAAATAGGGGCTTAGACTGCAACAAGCAGCCATTTGGCATTGAGGATTCTTACTTTCAGGACTTACGTCATGAAGCAACCAATCGACTATTTGAGAAAGGTTTAAATCCTGTAGAGGTTGCCACCATTACAGGGCACAAAGACCCACGAATGTTAATGCGCTACACGCACCTTAGAGCAGAGAATTCAGCAAGGAAGTTGGGTTAGTTACTGCAGACACTCCACCAACACAGTGAACTTCTTGGCTTTGTCAAAAACGTCTACTGTCTTTAATTTTTTCTTGGATGACGCTGTTTCGTAGTCAATGTCTTCAACTTCCAGCATATCTCTGACTAGTGAGGCTTTGAGTGCAAAGTTGACGTTTTGTGGAATGCCGCCTGTATGTTTAGCCATCTTGACTGCATTCATCTTAGCGGTGACGACACCGACTACGTTCCCTGCCTGATCAAGTAGGGGTCCTCCACTGTTGCCGGGTTGTACAGGGGGAGAAATCTGCATGAAGCGAGTGTCATTACCTAATCCAGCAAGAGCATTCACCATGCCTTTTGTTCCTTTCAAATCGTCTGACAAGATACTTTTGAATGGTAAACCAAAGGCCAGTATGTCCTGTCCTGCGCGGATACCTCTGCCACTTCTAAACGTGGCAAATTTCTTGGAACGCTTGGACATCTTCAATACTGCCGAGTCATTATGGCTGTCGTTGGTTACGATGGCAGCGTCTATCTTTGTGTCGTTTTGAATTATCTTGATACGATTACAGTTGTTAACGACGTGACTGTTGGTGACAACGTACCCTTGCTTCTTGATGATGAAGCCAGTGCCAGTACCACCTGATTGCCTATCAGACTTACCACTCTTGCCAGCTTCTATCTCAGCCCATATTTGAGCCGCCATCCTTTGGCCATTAGCTCTTGTATATTCGCTTAAAAACTGCTTATTTCTGTGCAAGTAACTTTTTGCTGTGCCATAACCTAATGCTTTAGCAGTAAGCAAGTAGGCATAGTTAGCCACTTCATTTTGTGGCACTCCTTCGCCCTTTACATAATATACTGACAAATTCGACGTGATTTCCCCTGAGAATTCGTTATCTCTGTCGTGGATAAGTGCCTTTTTCCACAACTGAACTGCTTTTACGTCATTTCTTTCAACACCGTCGCCGTCAGCGTACCTATGACCCAATGCTGAGTACGCCGGCGGATATTTTCACATCTCGTTGACTTTGAGTGGAATAGATTAATTGAATGGAAATCCAGTTAGTGTACAGGTTGCTTGCGACCGCAATGTTCATATTTAGTTCTCGTTATGCCTTTGCGGAACAAATTATGATCGATGATTTCAGTGACAACGCTCAATCCGAGTGGATTTTTGTCTCGGATCAAGTCATGGGAGGAGTATCGACAGGACGTATTAGCTTCAAGGTGATGGCGGGCTACTCCTATGTCGAAATGTCGGGCCAAGTCAGCACGAAAAATCATGGGGGTTTCATACAGTTCCGGCGTAAGATTCTCGATTTTGACCTGCAGGGTAGGACGGGGATCGTTCTAACGGTCAGAGGCAATGGGCAGCGATACTTTATTCATTTACGCAACCAATGGACGATGCTGCCTTGGCAATACTATCAAGCTGGTTTTGATGTTACAGAATCCTGGCAAGAGGTTCGTCTGCCATTAACAAGTTTCAAATCCTCCAGTAAGTGGTTACCTAAGGTGCTGAATGGAAAAAGCCTGAGTTCAGTCGGTATCGTTGCTTTTGGTCGGGACCACACAGCGCAAATCGATCTAAAAGAAATCGGGTTCTATTAGAGATTGATGGGTTTACCGCAGTCCTTATCCAATAACAGCATGATTAAGGTTTATTTCGACGGCAAATGCGGTCTGTGTAGTAAAGAGATTAATTACTATCAACGGATTGTCCCGGAAGAGGTTTTCGAATGGCTGGATATAGCAACCGACCCATCACCATTAAAAGGCCTCGGCATATCGCAGCGCGAGGCGCTAAAGAGACTGCATGTTCAGGATAGTGCAGGGACTATCAAAACGGGAATCAATGGCTTTCAGGTGATATGGCAACAATTGCCAGGCTGGCGCATTGTGGGTCGCATCACCGAAGTCCCTGGGATATACCACTTCGTCGAATACTTATACGTACTGTTTGCAGTCTATAGATTCGAGCGGCTCGATCATTGTAAAGCGATCGATGACCGTTGATGTCCAGTCGCCCTAGGGTGAACTCATGCGGTCGCTTCCTGAAAAATAGGGCCTATACAGTAAAGAGATCAATTGCTTACTGGCCTTGCTGCAGCTGCAGACCACCCGAGCCCTGGCCTCGACTAGGTTGCGGTCTCAAACGATTTATCACAGTGAGGGCATGAGACTTTTTGTCTGGCATCTGTACTAGTTTTGTTTGATGAACCTGCCCACAACTCTGCTCTTTTTTCCTACTAGCCTGTTCCTCTTGTGAATGTGCATCTTTTTTTCCGTATTGACCTTTCACTATCGCCATCGGAACTAATAAATATAAAAATGCTTCCAAGAAAGACGGAGGCCTGCCAGAACCAATATTTACGACTGCAAACATAAGGATGAAATTTGTGACAACAATTACAACAGTCCAGAGAGTTGAGACTCGCCTCTTTACCAAGAAGAAGCGAACTACTACTGGTATTACGAGGGGTATTACAATGCCGACGAGATACTTTAGAAGTGTGATAACAAGATGTTCTGACATAAAGTCACCTAGTCACTCCGCTGGAATTACATTCCACCACTATATTCCACTCCAGAAACTCAGGGATAACGTGTGGGTGGGTGGGAGACACGTCTATAACGAATCCTGATACCCTTTTCCTCAACACTTAAACAACTACG
>CAJQRU010000037.1 GCA_905612355.1 uncultured Gammaproteobacteria bacterium | reverse complement strand
TCCAGTTGGGAAAGGGGAGAAAAACCCCTGTAAGCATTGCTATGACTGGGTTTTTTAAGGGTCTGGAGTGGGGTGGCTTGGCAGGCGTTTGAAAGGAGGACAAGGGGATGACTAAAAATGAATAAGCGAGAGGTTAATTGATGGAAGAATTACGAGAAGATAGAGATGCAGATTTCATCTGTGAGTATGTCAATAACGGTGGAAACGCTACGCTGGCAGCAAAAGCTGTCGGCGTTAGTGCCTCCTCCGCTAGCACGATTGGACACAGGCTCAAGATGAGGTTACTGCCAGATATAGAGGCAGAGGCTAAGAATCAATTAAAGGGTTATGTAGTTCCTGCACTTCAACGCTTGAAGGACTTGGTAGAAGGAGCGCAGTCTGAATCAGTCCAGTTGGGTGCTATTAAAGATGTACTTGATAGAGCGGGACTTAAACCTGTAGATAGACAGCAAGTAGAACAGGTGAGCAGCCTCGATAATCTGTCTAATGAGGAACTGCAATCAGAGTTGGATAGGTTGTTTGAACAGGAGTATGGCTTAACCCAAGACCAACTCAAGAAAGCAGTTAAGGGGCAACGTCACTAGAGGTTATGTAAGCCCCATATAGCCCCGTGGTTGGTTGTTTAAGTGTTGAGGAAGAGGTATCAGGGCTGGTTATAGATGTCTATCCCTCGCACCCATACACCATTCCCTGAGTCTCTGGAGTGGAATATAGTGTGGGTATGAGACAGCAGATATCTCGCCTTGCTGTTGGTTTACTCCTCGCTTTATTTGCGTCGCAGAGTATGGCGGCAAAGATAACCACTGTACCGAAGAATATTGCGACCGACTTTAATATCGATACCAAGTTTTACAAGAAGTACGTGAGTGTCAAGGGTATTCCAATCATCGCGCCGCGTAGAGTCAACAATAGGGCTTTACTGAAGACGGGTCATCTTATTCAAAGAATGTTGGCACCTAAGAAAATGGGCAACAGACTGGCCGGCCATCTCACAAAGTACCGAAATCGAATTGCTATCGTGCCACGTGGCAAGAGTTTCAGCCACATGCCGTTGTTAAGGGGTGAAAAGAAATGGGATAAGTTTGCGGGTCTAGCCTATGCATACCGCTACGATCAGATATTTAATGAAACTAAGTGGAGATGGGAGGAGTTCTACAGAACAGGCTTTACTCGAGAAAGCAATGCCCGCGAACTTTATTATGGCTACGTGTGGAATCGTGGTAATTCGACGCTTATCCATGAGTTCGCGCATTTGCTCGATTACACTGGATTTGTTTTTGAAATGCCGGCTGTTCGACGTGACATTAAACGAGCCTATACCAAAGCGATCAAGGCGGGTAAGTACAAAGGTGCCTATAGCGTGCAGAATGCTCAGGAATATTGGGCTGAGGGAGCGGTAGCGTGGTTCGATCAAGATTTTACAGATCCAGAACGCACATACATCAAGAATCGGAAAGACCTGAAGAAATATGATCCTGATCTGGCCAAGATCTTGAAGACAATTTTTGGTGATGGTCGGTGGCGTTTTAAGTATGGGAAAACTCCATCCCGGATTCGACTGAGTCGCGCATTCGGGGGCAGCGTAAAAAAAGCAGCGGTGAGTAATATGTTCATGGTGGGGGAAAATCTGGACCAAGAGATATTTCGACACAGCGCATCATTTTCGTTTGATGACTATGTTTACATGAACGCGGTCACTTCGTTGGGGGATGCGATTCAGCTGGGTTTTAAAGAGTCGACACCTGCTGCAAACATCAATATGGGTGGGCATGTGGCATTGGGTTTTGAGCGCGGTGAATTTCGGTACAGTGTGGCGGTTGACGACACCTTGTTGGGTACGAGAGGTGAAGGCTGGTTGGGTTATAAAGATGCGAGTAGCCTATATTTGGGCCTGAGTCGCGATTGGACAATGGGTAATAAATGGCAGGTCAGTGGTGATTTAACTTATGGGTTGGGACAGGCCCGCTCCAACAAAGAATCGATCCTGCAGGATTTCACGCGTATTCATTCGTTGGGACTGGATGTGGTGGCGACGCGCAAGTTGAATGCCGCCGATACGCTAAACCTGTCACTTTCTGCGCCGCTGAGAGTGGAGAGTGGTGCAGTCACCATCAAGTCGCCCTATGACGCGGAGAGGGTGAATCTGTCACCCAGCGGTCGGCAAGTTGATGTGGGCGTTTCGTTCCAACACCAGATCGATTCACAACGGTCGGTCAGCGCTGGGATCACCTATATCAATGATTATCACCACGCCCGTGATGTTACACACGGGCAGGTAATGCTGAATTATCGCGGTTCGTTTTGAGTGTTTCGACGACTTTGGGGACGAGTCCCTAAGTGGAAACATTTCTGTCGTACAGCGATGTCAACAGTAGGCACCTTCGACAAAGCCAAGCAGTTCACTGTGTTGGTGGAGTGTTTGCAGTAAACTAAATTTCAATTAAACCTATGGAGTTAAGCAGATGAAATGAGTGTTTTTTGTGGTATATAAGTAAGAATTAAGTTTTACAAAAAGAAGATTGAAAACGTTCACAATATCTATTTCAAGTTCTCAATTGTGCTGGAGGGTTGATGTGATGAAGAAAATAATTATTACACTCGCGGTATCGCTTGTTTTGGTGGGTTGTGCGTCATCGCCGGGAAAAATCGGTGCGGCTTATGTTTCTCCACTGCAATATAAGGATTTTTCCTGTGATCAAATAACAGCTGAACTGTCTAGGATAAGTCGGAAAGCAAACGAATTGCGCGGCGCCCTTAAATCTGAAGCAGATAGTGATACGGCACAGATGGCGGTTGGGCTTATTTTGTTCTGGCCGGCATTATTCTTTCTAGAGGGTGGCGACGACGCTCGTGCCACTGAATATGCTCGGCTCAAGGGAGAATTCGAAGCGCTCGAAGTTGTGGCAATTCAGAAAAATTGCGGCCTTACTGTTCAGAAAATGAAATAGTAATCTTTGACAAAGCAAAGAAGTTGACTGTGTTGGTGGAGTGTTTGCAGTAACTACCCCAACTTCCTAGCTAAATCCTCTGCTCTTAGATGCGTATAGGGCATCAACATTCAGACTGACTGGACCTAAGCACACTAAAATAATCACAAGTGAGTTATCAACACTAAATAGTTGCTACGTCGATATGGAACATATAGTCTTTATTTATCATTAATCACAATACGATAGAGGATGCTTATGTATATTAAAGTGACCACCTATGGGTTTGATGAAAGTCGTCTTGACGAAGCGCTCGCAAGAATGGATGGGGCAATACGTAAGGACTTACAGTCCATAGCGGGACTTGAATCTGTCGATGAGTGTCGGATTGGCGAAGGACAGGGAATGATCATCTCAAGATATGATAGCGAGGAATCAGCTATGGCAGCACAGCCAAAAATTCAAGAGATTTTTGGAGAGATGGCAGAATACATGACAAGCCCACCTGAGGTTAAAGCTGGAGACGTAATCTGGACAATGTAGGCTGTTAGCGAGATTTTACAAAGCCCCGTCGAGCGGGGCGTTGTTCTCTACGTGTAGTCCACTGCAAAGACTGATTGTGTTAGGTGACAAGTGCTATTTCTATTCTATAGAAAAACTTTGAGGAGTCATTCACCCCAACTTCCTTGCTAAATCCTCTGCCCTAAGGTGCGTATAGCGCATCAACATTCGTGGGTCTTTGTGTCCTGTAATGGTCGCCACCTCGACTGGGTTTAGTCCTTTCTCAAATAACCTTGATGTCGCTTCGTGTCGTAGATCATGGAAGTGCAAATCCTCAATTCCTGATCGTCTGCAACGCTTTAAAAAGGCCCCTGATACACCTCTAGCAGAGTAGGTAAAAAGAGGCTTTTCATAGAGTGAAATCACCCCTCCAGATAGCCTCTCAGAGGCCCGTAGTTGGCTTCTAAGACACGTTATTGCAACGCTTGAAAGTGGGATAGTTCTAGGTTGATCGGTCTTTGTAGTGGGTATTAGAAGCGTACAAATAGAGAAGTTAATGTGACTCTTTTTGATATTCAGAATCTCACCTCGTCTCATTGCTGTCTCTAATGCAAGGGTGATGATGCGCCCCATTTCTGAGTCATCAACAAGGCACTGTTGTTCACCTTTTTCCAATCTTCTGGTGCGCCCCTTGTCTACCTTCGGAAGGGATACGAGAGGAATGGGGTTCTTTGGAATACAAATACCCCAATCTTTCGCGGCGATGGTTAGTACACGACTCAATATGACCAGTTCTCTTTTGAGAGAAGCAGGGGAAACCTTCTCTAGACGAATATCCCGATATTTGGAGACTTCATGAGGGGAGAGATGAATGAGTCTTAAATGACCCAGATGCTTCTTCAGATGCTGAATACGGTATTGCTCACTCTGGCTACCTTTATGTAGTGGAAGCACATCATCGTCATAACGATTAAGAAGCGAGAGGAGGGTGATTTGTTCTGATACTTCTATATATAGGCGCCGTTCCATATCGGCTTCTACACCTGCTGCCCATTTACGGGCAGTGGTAATACTGCTGAAGGTCTTGGTGATGGTGGAATAGCCCTGTTTACGAATCTGGACGTTATATCCGCCACTTCTCCTGCGAATCGTAGCCATGATTGCTCCTCAACTGTGTCATCAGTGTGTCAAGGAGGGACAAATGCGAAAGGCCGTCTGGAACGACTGCTGTAGACCTATGAAACAACTAGTGAAAATGGTCGGGGTGAGAGGATTCGAACCTCCGGCCCCTGCCTCCCGAAGGCAGTGACCTACCAGGCTGAGCTACACCCCGACTGGGTCAGCGAGAATATGGGTCCGATGCACCGTCAAAATGATCGCGTAAATGCAAAATCGACGAGTTTCGATAGAGCGATACGATAATCAGAATCGGGAAGCGCTTCTAGCGCTTCTTGGGCCTTCGTGGCATGTTTCTGCGCCAATGCGAAAGTGTACGCAAGCGCTCCAGTCGATTCAATGACCTCAAGCACTTCAGGCAGTTTTGATCTATCTGCATTAATAATGGCATTCTCAAGTACTGCGCATTGTATTGCGTCACCTTTCTGGAACGCGTAAATGACCGGCAGCGTGGGCTTGCCTTCGGCCAGATCGTCACCTGCATTTTTCCCCATATCGGTTGCCTGGGAGGAATAATCAAGAATGTCATCAATTAACTGAAACACAGTGCCCAATTCCAGACCATATTGTGCAAGCGCTTTTTCGGCTGCGATCGAAGCACCAGCAACCACTGCGCCTAATTGTGATGCAGACTGAAACAAGCGGGCTGTTTTACGATCAATTGTTCGTAAATAATCCGTTTCATCCAGTGCAAGTGACTGTGTGTTAAGCAGCTGCAGGACCTCGCCTTCGGCTATCGCATTCGTCGTCGCAGCCATAATTTCCATCACGCGCATACGATTTGTAGCAACCATCATCTCGAATGATCGTGAATAAATAAAATCCCCGACCAGGATGCTTGCCGCATTGCCCCAGACGGCGTTGGCGGTCTCCCGACCACGTCGTAATGTGGATTCATCAACCACGTCGTCGTGCAGCAATGTCGCCGTATGAATCAGTTCCACGACAGCCGCAAGTGCAATATGATCTTTTCCTTGATAACCAACGGAGTGAGCCGCAAGTAGCACGGTGATAGGTCGAAGGCGTTTTCCTCCTGCGGCAACAAGGTAAGCCCCCACCTGACTGATAAGGGCTACGTCGGACTTTAGTTGCGCCTGAATCGCGCGCTCGACGGCCACGAGTTCATGCCGCACCGGAGCGGTTACAGTTGATAGGGCAATCCTTGGGTTTTCACTCCCGCCAGGCCGATCCGTTGCTTTTCTTATGGCAGTGACGTTGGGTGAGGGCATGAGTTCAGTGTTATACGCTCGGGATCGTGAATTGACCGATGGCCAGTGTTTGACTAGAATTCCGCGTCCCCATCCGGGGTGTTTGGTCTTTTTCTATCTGGCACCGAATGGTGCACGATTTTCTGCAGGGAAACAAATATGTACGCAGTCGTGGAAACCGGTGGGAAACAATACCGAGTGGTCGTTGGTGAGCAGTTGCGGGTTGAAAAATTGGCCGGCATGGCCGGTGAGATCATCGATTTGCCGCGCGTGCTTGCAGTGATTGAGGGTGAGGATGTCAAGATCGGTAATCCGCTTCTTGAAGGAGCTTCGGTCAAAGCCGAGGTGATGGCTCACGGGCGTGACAAGAAGATCCGCATATTTAAAATGAAGCGACGTAAGAAGTACCGTCGAACGCAAGGGCATCGGCAGGCCTATACACAGCTCAAAGTCACGGAAATTTCCGCTTGAGTATGCTGGCAACCTTCGCAAGGGAGAGATAGCATGGCACATAAAAAGGCGGGTGGTAGTTCAAGGAATGGCCGTGATTCAGAGTCAAAACGTCTCGGGGTCAAACGTTATGCCGGTGAGCTAGTTAAAGCGGGAAACATCATCATCCGACAACGCGGTACCCGATTTCATCCGGGTAATAATGTAGGCCTTGGTAAAGATCACACGTTATTCGCTTTGATCGAAGGCAAGGTCAAGTTTGAGATTAAGGGCCCGAAGAGTCGAAAAACAGTGAGTATCCTGGCTGAGACTTGAGGCGAGACTGCGTCGTTTAAGCCAGGAACCCCGCAGTCTTCGAGCGGGGTTTTTTGTTTAACTGGATAGGCTGTTTGGCTATGCACTTCGTCGATGAAGCAACTATAACGGTGACTGCCGGTCACGGCGGCGATGGATTTTTGAGTTTCCGTCGTGAAAAATACATTCCCCGCGGCGGGCCTGATGGTGGTGACGGAGGTCACGGGGGGCGCGTATTTCTTGTCCCTGATACAGGACTCAACACGTTAAGTGTTTTCCGTCATGCGCGCCGATTCCGCGCCGGATCCGGCGCTCGAGGTGGAAACAAAAACAGAACCGGCGCAGGGGGAGCTGACTATTCCGTTGCCGTACCGAAGGGAACTATGGTGTTTGATGCAGGAACTCAGGAACTCATCGTCGACATGGCCAATGAACGGGGACCGTTCGCTATTGTGGAAGGTGGTCGGGGAGGGCGTGGCAACACGCGCTTCAAGTCAAGCACTAACAGAGCACCTCGGCGCACAAGCCCAGGCTCGCCAGGCGATGAACGTGAGTTAAAACTTGAGCTTCGATTACTCGCCGATGTCGGTCTTCTCGGTTTACCCAATGCTGGAAAATCAACCTTTCTTCGTGCCATCTCCGCTGCTAAGCCGAAAGTAGCAGCTTATCCCTTTACTACGCTAGCACCGGAATTGGGTGTGTTTGAGGAGGGGACTGACAGCAGTCTGGTAGTAGCAGATATTCCTGGTTTGATACCTGGAGCGGCTCATGGAGCCGGTCTCGGGTTACAGTTTCTCAGGCACGTGCGACGTACCCGTTTATTGCTTCATTTGATCGACGTGGGCAGTGATACCGCTACCGATCTGGCGGAGGCCTTCGGTCAGGTAACGCGCGAGTTGCGTGAGTTTGATGTCAGGCTCAGCGAACGGCCGCGTTGGATTGTGCTTAATAAAACGGATTTGGTCCCAGAAGTCGACTTAGGATCGATCAAGGCGTCACTACAGGCGACGTTGGGATGGACGGCTCCAATTTATGAGACCTCGGCGGTAACTGGGGAAGGCTGTCGCCGTGTCATGCGCGATGCATTTCTGTTTTTGATGCGGGAAGACGAAGGATCAGGCGATGACGAGTGAGGGTGACCGTATCCGTTGGGTGGTCAAGGTCGGCAGTTCATTGCTGGCTGATCGAGGAGTTGGTCTCAATGAGGACGCGATTAGTGATTTGGTCGCGCAGGTTGCGGCGCTCCGTGACCGAGGTATCGACATCGTGTTGGTCTCATCAGGTGCGATTGCCGCTGGTATGCTTCGGTTGGGTTGGACTACACGACCGCACGAATTGCATCGCCTGCAGGTCGCGGCCGCCGTTGGTCAATCTAGCCTCGTTAAGAGTTATGAAACCTGGTTTAACCATCAGCAAATTACTACGTGCCAGGTGCTGCTCACCGATGCGGATCTTGCCGATCGCTCTCGATATCTCAATGCGAGAAGCGCACTGAAGACTATGCTGGATTTAGGTCTCGTTCCGATCGTGAATGAAAATGACACAGTAGTGACACATGAAATCCAGTTTGGTGATAACGACACATTGGCAGCGTTAGTTACTAACTTAATTGAAGCCGAGCGTCTGGTGATTCTGACCGATCAAGCGGGGTTGTTTGATGCGGATCCGCGCCGATCGGAGTCGGCCGTACTCATGCGAGAAGCAATAGCCGGGGATCCATCACTCAAAAGCGTGGCAGGTCCGGGGGGTATTCAAGGGCGAGGGGGTATGTTGACCAAGATCCACGCGGCCGAGAAGGCGGCCCGGTCGGGTGCAGATACGTTCATTGTTTCCGGGCATCGTTCAAACGTCCTTTTGGAAGTGGCTGACGGTGAGAATCCGGGGACTCGGATTCGTGCTGTGGCCAGTCGTATTGCTGCGAGGAAACAGTGGCTGGCGGGTCAGTTGCGGGTTGCTGGGCGTTTATATCTAGACCCGGGTGCCGCCCGGGTGATTCAAAGCGACGGACGCAGTTTGCTTCCCGTCGGGGTCACTGACGTTGAAGGGGAGTTCGAAAGGGGAGATCTCGTGGCCTGTACTACAATGGCCGGGCAAGTCGAGATTGCTCGTGGTCTGATCAACTACAGCGCTATTGAGTCCAGACAGATCATCGGTCGGGCTAGCCACGATATCGAGAGTATTCTCGGATATGTCGATGAACCTGAATTGATTCATCGGGACAATCTTGTCGTATTATGACGACTGCTCCAAAGAGCAAAGCTGGTGACTACGCAGTGACCATTGCCTTGAGTTTAGCATTTAACTGGCGTTTCAAACGGGCAGCCTTGTTGCGATGAGTAAGGCCTTTCTGTGAAGCCCGATCAATGTTCGAAGCAGCAGTCTGATAGGCTGTTGTTGCACTATCTTTTTCACCCGATTCTGCAACAGTCATGAACTTCTTGATGTGTGTGCGCAGCGCAGATCTTCGAGCGACGTTACGTGAGCGGCGCCCGATTGCTTGTCGGGCTCGTTTACGAGCTTGGGCGGAATTTGCCAAGAAATTTTCTCGCGTATGGCAGGGGCGGCGATTATTTTGATTTTTCATCGATTTGTCAATAAGGATTCGCGATGGCGCGGTCCCTTGTCTGTGTTTCTCGGGACGGGTGCCTAACATCGGATCACCGCCCCGGCTAACGTCTATGACGGAAAAAATACTCAGATCTACTGCGATTGTCAGTGGAATGACGGTGTTATCGCGGATCACAGGGCTCATTCGCGATATGGCCTTTGCCCAGTTTTTAGGTGCAAGCGTATTTGCTGACGCGTTTTTTGTCGCTTTCCGGATTCCCAATTTCCTGCGTCGAATTTTTGCCGAGGGGGCTTTTTCCGCTTCTTTTGTGCCCGTTTATACGGAAAAAGAGACGTTGGGCACAGAGCAGGAGATTCGTCGCTTCCTTGATGTTCTGTGCGGTCGATTGAGTCTGGTGCTATTGCTGGTCACCTTGGGTGGCATTACGCTGGCGCCATGGGTTGTGAGGATTCTTGCGCCTGGGTTCGGGGAGGATCCGATCAAGTTTTCGGCGACTGTTGATGCGCTTCGCTTCACATTTCCGTATATTTTCTGCATTTCGTTGGTTGCGATGGCTGCCGGTATTCTCAATGCTCGCGATCGTTTTGCCGTACCCGCTCTCACGCCGGTTCTTCTTAATCTGAGTTTGATTGGGGCAGTGTTTGTGTTGATTCCCCATTTCCCGAACGCCGCGGTTGCGTTGGCAGTGGGTGTATTGATTGCTGGAGTGATTCAGTTGCTGTTTCAATTGCCGTTTCTAGTCAAAGTGGGTCGATTGCCGCGCCCTCGCCTGCGCGACTCTGGGGTGACCGCGGCGCAGACATCGGATGGCATCAGCAGGGTATTTCGCTTGATGTTGCCGGCTGCCTTTGGAGCCTCGATCGCTCAGATCAATTTGCTGGTCAACACATTGCTCGCATCATTTTTGGTGACCGGCAGTGTTTCTTGGCTGTACTACGCTGACCGCCTCATGGAGTTTCCACTCGGTGTTTTTGGAATAGCCCTCGGGACAGTCCTGTTGCCAAGTTTGTCGGCTCAGCATGCCGCTGGAGCGACAGGGGATTTTTCCGATACCCTGGATAGGGCGTTAAGGTGGGGATTGCTGGTTTCTATTCCGGCGGCAGCCAGTCTGGCTGTCCTGGCCGTTCCATTGATGGTTGTACTTTTCCATTACGGTGCATTTTCTGTCGTGGATGTTGAGCATTCAGCGCAGGCATTAGTTGGGTTCTCAGCTGGCCTTGCCGGTTATGTTTCCGTTAGGGTGCTTGCGCCAGGCTATTTTGCCCGCCAGGATACGAGAACACCGGTCCGGGCGGGTGTCTTCTCCTTGATAGTCAATACGGCGTTTGGCCTGGTCTTGGTCTTCTATTTCCAGCATGTGGGGTTGGCGGTCGCAACGTCGATTGCGGGCCTACTGAATGCCGCATTGCTCTACTGGTGGTTACGGCGTGACGATGTGTATCACCCACTTCCGGGGTGGTCGCGTTTCCTTGGGCGGGTTTTTGCGGCAACAACTGTGATGAGCGCAGTCCTGTGGTACCGTTGTTTCGAGAATGCAACTTGGTTGGAGGCGACCATTGCACAAAGAATTTCAATGTTATCGGAACTGGTGGTGATCGGTTTTGGAATTTATGTCGCAGCGCTTTACTTATTTGGAATGCGTGTTCATCAGCTGTTGAATCATACGCGTCGTGAGAGTGACTGAAAAAACGCATACCTTGGAGGTGCCGCAGATTGGCAAGCCAGGAGACCAGCGGCTTTTTAGTTTGAGCGAAGCAGAAGCGCTTCTGCCTTTGATTAGAAAAATTACGAGAGCAGCATATTCGGAATGGTTGCCGCTAAGGGATGCGGTGCGAAATACATTGAGTTGCGATCCACGCCTTGGTCATCGGGAGTCAGTCTATGCCGCAACCGTGCAAACCTGGTCTAACAAGATCGAACGACTGGGGCCAGTTGTCACAGGTTTGTGGCATGTTGATTTCTTTACCGGGGATGGCTTTTTGTGCTGGAAGTATCCTGAGGTTCGTCTGGCCTATTATCATGGGGTATCCGATAGTTCTAACGTCCGCCAGGATATCGCAGCGATTGTTGACTCCGAGGCGCCTGATTGGGCATGGCCAAATCAGTGATGCCGAGGTTGATTAATCTTCATGCTGAAATGAGTTGCTTCAACAGTGGATTGGTGTAGAGATCTCCGGAACCCGGCGCGTGGGAAGGCATCGGTTGTTGTCGCTATTGGGAATTTTGATGGCTTTCATCTGGGTCACCAACAGCTAATCAAGACGCTTAAGGCGCGATCTAGGGAGCTCTCGTTAAAGTCGACGGTGGTCACCTTCGAGCCCCATCCTCAGACTTATTTCCAGCCAGACATCAGGTTGAATCGTTTGAGTAGTGTGCGTGAGAAACTCGAATTATTTCGCGATTACGGAGTTGAGCGGGTTATCGCGCTTCGCTTTAATGAACAATTGGCATCCTTGTCTGCGGATGACTTTGTCAGGAAATATTTGGTTGAGTCGCTGTCCGCTTCTCACGTTGTGGTTGGTTATGACTTCGGCTTTGGCGAGGGCCGTTCCGGCACTGCAGAAAGCTTACAGGCGCTTGGAGATACGTAC
The DNA here is from genome assembly GCA_905612355.1 of uncultured Gammaproteobacteria bacterium. GTDB lineage: Bacteria > Pseudomonadota > Gammaproteobacteria > Arenicellales > UBA868 > UBA11791. Next base: position 35,244 of record CAJQRU010000037.1, on the reverse strand, counting down.
GGCTTTGGGGTGTCTCGAGTCGCTGCTGTATCGATTGACGGCGAGAAGATTGGCAGCTCGAGAGTGCGAGAGGCGTTGCAAATCGGCGATTTGGCGCTGGCGGCACGTTTGTTGGGGCGTCCCTACGCAATCTCAGGTCGTGTTCTGTATGGTGATCAACGAGGCCGAACTTGGGGGTTTCCAACGGCCAACTTGTTGGTTGAACGCCATAATCCACCGTTGCGCGGTGTGTTTGCTGTTGAGGTTGAGGGGGTAGCGGAAGGACTGTTACCTGGGGTGGCTAACCTGGGTTTTCGGCCGACGGTTGGCGGTGATCGTCTTTTGCTCGAAGTGCACCTGATTAACTTCTCAGGAATTTTCTATGGAGATCGCGTTCGAGTGATATTCAGGAAGCGCATTCGCGCTGAAACGAAGTTTGACTCATTCGATGCATTGAAGGAACAGATTCGTAAAGACACTCTGGCGGCAGCGGCATGGTTAACAGAAAACCAGCCCACGGTCTAATGGCAGTCGTCAATGCTTCTCGATCGCGGTGGGCATTCTCTTTGATTGGCTTGGCCGTGGTTTTATTGGTGTTGGATTTGTTGACGAAAGAGCTTGCGGTTCGACACATGGCCTTCGGGGAAGCGATCGACCTGACGTCCTTTCTGAGGTTTGTCCATGTTCACAACAGTGGTGCCGCATTTGGCATGCTCGCTAACCAGGGCGAGTGGGCACAGTGGTTTCTGACCCTTACTGGATTGTTTGTTTGTGTGTGGATTGTATGGCGTTTATTTCGCCCGCGGTTGGGCGAAGCATTGTTTGAAGCAGGTTTAGCATTGGTTCTTGGTGGGGCGCTGGGTAATCTGACCGATCGACTTCGGTTTGGTTATGTCGTGGATTTCATTGATTTCTACTACCAGGCATGGCATTGGCCCGCATTCAACCTGGCAGATGCTGTGATTACATTAGGGGTCATTGTGTTATTGATAGATCTAACGCGTACTTCCCGACGACGATGATAGGGATTGATCTTGAGGGCGAGTGGGTGTATCGAGTTCGTTACCGGGTTTTGCCACAAAGTAGGCAGGAGTTCGAGTCATCGGATGATGGCTCTTGTAAAATGTCAGTGGGTGCCGGTTTTGTCTCGACCTGTGTCCAAGCGGAATTAGTGAGACGCTCGGCAGGGGAGCGATTTTCGATGCCGGTAACAGCGGGTCTTGCCGCCTTTGGTGGGCACGATCCCGCACTGATTCAAACAGTGCCATTGGTGGATTTCCCCCAAGATATCGAAGCGAAACCGGGCGCGCTGGTAGCATGTTCTGTGGATGCGGATGGTTTCTCGGCAGGACAGGTGCTCAAGGTCAATGACAGGCAGGTTAAGGTCGATTTTAATCATCCAATGATTGGTAAGAACCTGAGATTTGAAGTCGAGGTGTTGGCGGTGATGGAGAGGCACGGATAACCCATGCAGATTGAACTTGCTAACCCACGTGGGTTTTGTGCCGGCGTGGATCGTGCTATTCAGACGGTCGAGGAGGTGCTGATGAGGTACGGTACGCCGATTTATGTGCGGCATGCCGTGGTACATAATCGATCGGTCGTGGCGGATTTGTCGGAGCGTGGAGTGGTGTTTGTCGAGGAACTTGATGAGGTCCCGGACAAGGCAACAGTCATCTTGAGTGCGCATGGCGTGTCGCGGGCTGTCATTAAGGAAGCGAGCCGTCGTCGGTTGAACGTTTACGATGCGACTTGCCCATTAGTGACCAAAGTGCATGCTGAAGTGCGGCGGTTTCGAGCGGAAGGCAAAGAAGTAGTGATGATCGGCCATGCGGGACATCCCGAGGTTGAGGGAACTCTCGGGCAGTGTGATAGCGGCATTTACTTGGTGGAAGATCTTAATGGAGTCAACGAGTTGCAGGTCACAAGCCCTGCCAGTTTGGCCTATGTGACGCAGACCACGCTGTCGGTCGATGACACGACGCGCATCGTGACGGCACTGCAGATTCGTTTCCCTGGTATCGATGGACCGCGCAAGGGTGATATTTGCTATGCCACACAGAATCGGCAGGATGCAATCCGCAGTATTGCCCAACGAGCCGATGTAGTGCTGGTGCTGGGATCGCCTACGAGCTCCAACTCCAACCGGCTCCGCGAGGTCGCTGCAGAATCTGGGGCCGATGCGTATTTGATCGACGACGTCAGTGAGATCCAGCCAGAATGGCTGGAGCGATGCGAACTTGTTGGAGTGACTGCTGGCGCATCGGCGCCAGAACGTTTGATTGTTGAGGTAATTGATAAATTGGTGACTTGGGGTGGTGAGCTCGTCACCGGGATAGCTCGGGAAGATGAAGGTGTTTCTTTTTCAGTGCCATCACCGCGAGGCAATAGGTAACTTGAAGAGTTGCTCTGAGGTGACCGGTTTATAATCAGAACGAATTTTTTAAAATCAAAGCCGGTGTAGCTCAGTTGGTAGAGCAACGCATTCGTAATGCGTAGGTCGGAGGTTCGAATCCTCTCGCCGGCACCAGCATCCTTTAGTTCTCAACACTCCTACCCCCTAAACCCTAGGTTTTAAGCCATTCCTGTCTGTAGGTGTATGTCTCCGTATGTACGCATAACAATCGATTGGATGACTTTTTGTGAAAGGCCTCTCGTCGGCACCACCGACGTAGAGCAATGATCAGGGTTTTATGAGTAACGGTCTTGGAAAATGGGAGAGAGTTTCATGGCCTGTGTCGGTGACAAGAAAGCTTTCTGTGATTTCCAGACCCCAATCATGCTCCCAAAGTGCGGGCATTAAGTGGAACGTCATTCCGGGTTCCAATATTGACTGATCACCTTGGCGTAGGCTCATGGTTCGTTCTCCCCAATCAGGGGGGTAACTCAACCCGATGGCGTAACCGCAACGACTTGCTTTGCTAAACCCGTAGCGGTGAATGACCTTTTTCCAAGCCGCGTCAATGTCTTGGCAGGTGTTTCCCGGTCTGACAACGTCAAGCGCCGCTTCAATCCCCTCAAGAACGGCTTCTTCCGCCTGCAATGATTGAGCTGGCGGTGTGCCGAGGTAGATCGTACGGGAAAGCGGGCAGTGATATCGACGGTAACATCCGGCAATTTCAAAAAAGGTTCCTGCACCGTGTTCAAACGGGCGGTCATCCCAGGTTAGGTGTGGCGCGGCGGCATCGAGGCCCGTCGGTACCAAGGGCACAATCGCTGCGTAATCGCCACCGTACGACTCTGTGCCCCGAATTGCAGTGCGAAATATATCTGCAACCAGTTCATTTTTTCGAAGCCCAGGTTCCACCCGTTCCTGAATCATGGCGTGTGTACGCTCCACAATGACGCCGGCCCTTTTCATGAACATGATTTCCTGCGGCGACTTCACCGCGCGTTGCCAGTTAACAAGGCCGGTCGCATCGATCAGGGTGCCTGACGGGAGTTTTTTTTCAGGGCGAGATAGGCAGCTGCGCTGAAGTAGTAATTATCCATCTCCACGCCGATGCATTGTTCATGCCAACCCCACTCGAGAATCAGGTTCGCGAGCTAATCCATCGGGTGTCGCTCAGTCGACTGAACATAATAATCCGGATAACCGACGATACTCTTGTCATCCATCCAGACAGTACGACGCGCACCTTGGGTGTCTTGTTCGCGGCCAAACCAGATTGGATCACCAACGAAGGGGAGAAATACGCCCTGGTGGACGTAGAACGACCAACCATCGTAACCCGTCAGCCAGGCCATGTTTGAAGGGTCGGTAACCCATAGCGCTTGTATGTTGCGTTCTTCTATGGCACGGCGTGTTTTTGCCAGCCGTTGCCCGTATTCGTGTTGAGTGAAGGGTAGTGTCATGGTGCGTTGCTCGATGTGACCAAAGGAGTATAGGACGGCAAGAGTGCGCCGGTTCGGGCCACGAGTAATAACGAGCCGCCTTAGGCACAATTGGCAATATCTGCGAGGTCGACTAAAAACGTCTAAAATTCACGTCGTTTCATTGGATTCTTATTCATGTCCTTACGGGTGTTGGTCACAGGGGGAGCCGGGTTTATCGGTTCGCACTTGTGCAAAAGATTGGTCGAAGATGGATGCGACGTTCTTTGCGTTGACAATTATTTCACTGGAGCGAAGCAGAATGTCGTCTTTTTGCAAGCCTATGATAATTTCGAGTTGATGCGTCACGACGTCACGTTTCCGCTCTACGTTGAAGTAGACCAAATTTACAATCTAGCTTGCCCTGCTTCCCCGCTGCATTATCAGTTCGATCCGGTGCAAACGACCAAGACCAGTGTTCACGGAGCGATCAATATGCTGGGTCTTGCAAAGCGAACACGCGCAAAAATTCTCCAGGCGTCGACCAGCGAAGTCTATGGCGATCCTGAAGAGCACCCGCAAACCGAAACATACTGGGGGCGGGTCAATCCTGTTGGTATCCGCGCATGCTATGACGAAGGCAAGCGGTGCGCGGAGACTTTGTTTTTCGATTATCAGCGACAACATGGCTTGGCCATAAAAGTGGCCCGTATCTTCAATACCTATGGACCGAATATGCATCGAGACGACGGTCGTGTGGTCTCCAACTTTATTGTGCAGGCGCTTCAGGGCAATCCGATTACGATCTATGGGAGCGGAGAGCAAACACGTTCTTTTTGTTATGTCAGTGATTTAGTTGAAGGGCTGATCCGACTGATGGCGAGTCCCGATGCGCTGCATGGGCCAATAAACCTGGGCAATCCGGGAGAGTTCCAGATTATCGAACTGGCTCAGAAGGTGCTTGCGATGACCGGATCTCATTCTGAGTTGGTGTACGAGTCATTGCCAGAAGATGACCCTGTGCAACGCCAACCGGATATTACTCTCGCCAGAACGAATCTGGACTGGTCGCCGGCGGTGGATCTCGATGAGGGATTGGGAGAAACCATTCGATATTTTGAACGGGCGCTGAGTGAGGCCTAAGAGCAGCTAAAAAATATGACGAAGACGGCGTTGATTACGGGTATCACGGGGCAGGATGGCGCTTATCTTGCGGAACTGTTGTTGGAGAAGGGGTATGTCGTTCATGGCATTAAACGACGGGCGTCTTCGATCAACACTCAGCGGATTGATCACCTCTATCAGGACCCCCATGAGCGTGACCCCCGCTTGATCCTGCACCATGGCGATCTCACCGATACGCTTAGCCTCGTGCGAACGTTACAGCAGGTCGAGCCCGACGAGGTTTATAACCTCGGTGCACAGAGTCACGTCGCAGTGAGTTTTGAGGAGCCGGAATACACGGCCAATTCAGATGCGCTCGGTGCGCTGCGACTGTTGGAAGCGATCCGCATTCTCTCGCTGACGGAAAAGACTCGGTTTTATCAGGCCTCGACTTCAGAGTTATACGGGCTAGTTCGTGAAGTCCCCCAGACTGAGAAAACCCCATTTTATCCGCGCAGCCCCTATGCGGTCGCTAAGTTGTACGCCTATTGGATTACAGTGAATTATCGAGAGGCTTACGGTATCTATGCCTGTAATGGCATTCTTTTCAACCACGAGTCGCCGGTTCGCGGAGAGACATTTGTCACGCGTAAAATCACTCGGGGCTTGGCAAGAATCCGGTGTGGCCTCGATTCGTGCCTGTATCTGGGCAACCTGGATGCAAAACGTGATTGGGGGCATGCGCGTGACTATGTCGAGGCACAGTGGCTGATGTTGCAACAAGAACATCCGAAGGATTATGTGATCGCAAGTGGAACGCAACACAGTGTTCGCGATTTCATCGAGGCGGCCGCAACAGAGCTCGATATGGGCATCGAATGGCAGGGAAGTGGGCTCGATGAAAAGGGGATAGACCCAACCGGGCGGATTATTGTTGCAGTTGATCCGCGGTATCATCGTCCGACCGAGGTGGAAAGTTTGCTTGGAGATCCGACTGAGGCGCAGCGAGCTCTAGGCTGGCGTGCCCGAACGACCTTTCAAGAGCTGGTCGCTGAAATGGCGGCGGTTGATTTGGCGCTGGCTAGGAGTGAGCTTAATGAGTCTCACCCACCTAATGACTGATTGTTAGAGGTGGCAGGTGGTGGATAAGCAAAGTCGAGTTTTTATCGCTGGGCATCGAGGTTTGGTCGGTTCAGCAATACACCGAGTGATGGTAGCGCGTGGTTTTAGCCAGATTATCACCCGTAGGCGTGACGAACTCGATTTGCTCGATCAATCCGCTACTGCGGCATTTTTTGCACAGGAAAAGCCAGAGGTTGTGGTATTAGCCGCTGCCCGGGTGGGGGGCATTCTTGCCAACACCACTTATCCGGCGGAATTCATCGGCGAGAATCTTTTAATACAATCGAATGTCATCCACAGCGCCTGGGAGAGTGGGGTTGAACAATTGCTTTTCCTTGGTTCGAGTTGTATCTATCCCAAATATGCTCCACAGCCGATCCACGAAACGCACTTATTAAGCGGTGTGCTGGAGTCGAGTAATCGCCCGTATGCAGTTGCCAAAATCGCCGGTGTCGAAATGTGTTGGGCCTACAATCGACAGTACGGTACCCGGTATTTGGCCGTAATGCCGAATAATCTATACGGGCCTGGTGATAACTATGACCTTGCGACTTCACATGTGTTGCCGGCCCTCATTCGAAAAGCCCATGAAGCGAAATGTGGCGGAGCCGCTAATCTGGCGGTCTGGGGAACAGGTACGCCACGGCGGGAATTTCTTTATAACGCTGATTTAGCCGATGCGTGCGTGTTCTTATTGACCCGTTCACCCGATGTTGTTGCTGGCTTATTCTCAGAGGATCATGCACCGCTGATCAATATCGGTAGTGGGGAAGAGGTGAGTGTCCGGGACTTGGCGGATCAGGTGCGCGGCGTTGTCGGATTTACCGGGGAGCTCGAATGGGATCCGTCGAAACCCGACGGTACGCCGAGGAAATGGGTGGATATGGAGCGTTTGCGGGCGTTGGGTTGGTCCGCGACCACACCGCTTGCCGAGGGGCTTAGTTTGGCTTACCAAGATTTTCTCGAGCGTTATTACAAGCCAGCTTAAGGATGCCTAAAGGCATTGCATTGAACTCAAGGACAGATGTTCTGGCAAGCTCATCCCATGAGCCAGCGGTCGTCCCATTATCGGTGTTTTAGCCGATGATGGAGTTAGAACGATGTCGAATACCCTGGAATTTTCCTGCTGGTCAGTCAGTGTAGTTGCTGTAGCCTGGATGCTGGCAGCTTATCCTCAGCTATCGGGGGTCATGGTGGTATCCACTGAGCCATTACTTGAAGCGACTTGTGTCAGCGTGGTGTTGGGCAGTGGGCTTTATCTTTGTGTTGCTCGATTAACTGATAAGTTGTGTGGTTTATGCCGACAGACTTCGGCCTATGAAATGAGGCACAGAGTCTCATCAGCGCGAGGCTAGCGGTTGGTTCGGTGGAACGACGGGGCTGAGTTAGACTTAGTCCGCTTCAGCTCGTACTGAGCGATACGACGGTCATTGGCCGGCGTGTATGGATAAAACGAATGCAGGGCAGACAACAGATGAGAACATACAGAGTCGCAGTAATTCCTGGTGATGGTATTGGTCGAGAGGTGGTGCCAGAAGGTCAGCGGGTGCTGGAGGCAGTGGCTAGACGGTTTGGGTTTCAGTTCGAATGGGTGGATTTCGACTGGAGTTGCGAGCGTTTTCATCGAGTGGGCGAGATCATGCCAGCTGATGGTCTGGAACAGTTGGCGGGGCTTGATGCCATTTATTTTGGTGCCGTTGGGTTCCCTGGAGTGCCGGACCATATTTCTTTGTGGGAACTTCTCATGCCGATGCGGAGAGGCCTCAAGCTGTATGTCAATTTGCGCCCGGTCAAGTTGCTTCCTGGACTGACGTGCCCATTGAGAGATAAGACGCCGGGGGATATTGATTACGTGATCGTTCGAGAGAACAATGAGGGCGAGTATTCAGAGATTGGTGGCCGGTTGTACCGAGGAACAGATCAGGAAGCGGCGTTTCAAGAATCGATTTTTACGCGTCAAGGCACCGACCGCATTCATGAGTACGCGTTTAATCTGGCGGCGTCGCGACAAGGCAAATTAACGTCGGCAACAAAGTCAAACGGGATCATTCATTCCATGAGTTTCTGGGATGAGCGGTTTGCTGCAAATGCCGATCGGTTTCCTGATATTGAGACGGACCAGTACCATATCGATATTCTTGCTGCGCGCCTTGTTTTGACGCCAGAATGGTTTGACGTGATTGTTGCGAGCAATCTTTTTGGCGATATCCTTTCTGACCTTGGCCCAGCGACCACTGGAACCATTGCGGTTGCGCCGTCGGCTAATCTCAATCCAGAAAGAGAGCACCCGTCGCTATTTGAGCCAGTCCATGGGTCGGCACCTGACATTACGGGCAAAGGCATTGCTAATCCGATCGGACAAATTTGGTCTGGTGCCATGATGCTAGATCATCTTGGTGAAACGGAGGCTGCCGCTGCCGTGATGACTGGCATTGAAGCTGTGATGGCGGCGCGGGATGGGCCGAAGACAGCGGATATTGGTGGGTCGGCCAATACGGTTGAGGTTGGCTCGGCGCTGGCAGCCGCCGTCGCTGGCTAGTGTTGTCGTGGCGTATTGGGAGGGTTGTGCTTTCAGGTCTAACCTCTAGCTGAGGATCTCAGTTACGCTGTCAGTCAGCGGTAAAAGTCGTCCTCGCCCGGGGGGGCGCGTCTTAAACCGTTTGTGCACCCAGAAGTACTGACTTGGCATGGCCCGAACGGCCGATTCAATAACTTGATTCATGCGGGTTGCATCGGCCACCGGGTTGTCGCCTGGAAAATTGTCAAGTGGGGCATCGAAAGTAATGTCATAGCCACGTCGGTCACGATTTAAACTGCAAAAACAGGGAATGACAATAGCGTTAGTCATAGAAGCGATGCGGCCAAGGACAGGCCAACTGGCGGTTGGAATATCAAAAAATGGAGCAAAGATGGCTCGCCGAGGTCCTGGATCCTGGTCGGGTAGGTAATACAAGCACGCGCCATTTTTCAAGGCATGAATCACTTCTCTCATGCTGCTTTTGCGCTCAAACATTCGGCTACCGAATCGTTGGCGACCGCGCAAAACGAATTTGTCTAAAAGGCGATTGTTGATGCGTTGATAAATGCTAATACCTGCAGCGAGTGTGCCGAGGTAAATGCTAACGGTGGCGGCTGCAGAGAAATGGGGCGCGAGGAGGATCACACTCTTACCTTGGGCCAGCGCGTCGGTAAGATAGTGCGCTTGGTGCAAGTGCACCAAATGACTTATTCTGGCACGAGATGCCCACCAAGTGATGCCAGTGGTGATGGCAACGGTTGTGGTGACCTCGAATGATTCTCGAACGATGGTGACGACTTCCCGAGACGAGAGCTCGGGGAAGCACCGCTGGATATTGATGGTAGCGATACGCCTTCGACCAGGCAGGATGAGGTACAGCCCCTTGCCTAATACCTTGCCCATACCAAACAGTATGCGAATCGGTAACAATGAAAACAGGCGCAGCGTGCCGATACCAGCCCAGGTTGCCCAGTAGCGTGGGTGCAGAAATTCGCCAGCACTCGTATTTTCTGCGGTTGGCTGATCAGTCATGGTTGTGGTTTGTGATCAATTGTTGTTATTTTGGGTATGCCGTCATGTTAGAGATAGCCACTTCATAGAGTGGGTGGTGGTTGTTGTTTCTGAGCGATGCCTTGTTAGTCTGATTGTCTCCGATGTCAGATGGAAACGACAAATCAGCAAGAACAGAAATTCTCTTCAATTATTTTCCCCAGTTTGGGATAACCTCTAGCGCACGTTGTCGCCGTCCGTGGTCAACAGGCCGATTGTCGGTCCACATATAAGGAGACTTGTTTTGACTGAACTTCCCCAACAGGCACAAGTCGTCATTATTGGGGGTGGGGTGATTGGATGCAGTGTGGCGTATCACCTTACCCAGATCGGATGGACGGATGTGGTGTTGTTGGAACGTAAGAAATTGACCTCGGGTACGACCTGGCACGCAGCAGGCTTAGTCGGTCAGTTAAGGGCTACTTACAACCTCACTCGCTTGGCCCAATACACAACGGAACTATATGCCTCCTTGGAACAGGAAACGGGTCAATCGACCGGTTTTCGACAGAATGGATCGTTGGCAATTGCATCGGATAAAGAGCGGTTTGAAGAATTTGTCCGAGGGGCGTCTATGGCCAGTTGTTTTGGACTTGAAGCTCAGGTTGTTTCACCAACTGAAGTGCGTAGCCTACATCCGCTGGTTGAGACTGATGATTTGGTGGGCGGTGTTTTCCTGCCAAAAGACGGCCAGACCAACCCAACGGATACGGCCCAGGCGCTTGCGCGCGGGGCGCGTAACCGGGGCGCGCGGGTGTTTGAAGACACTCGAGTAACCGCGATCGAGACCAAAGGTCGACGTGTGACCTCGGTGCGAACCGACTCGGGCACCATTTCCTGTGAGATTGCGGTGAATTGTGCGGGAATGTGGGCCCGTGAGGTGGGGCAGCTTTGTGGCGTGAATATTCCGTTGCATGCAGCGGAACATTTCTATGTTGTCACGGAACCGATCAATAAGCTGCCCATCGATTTGCCAGTGCTACGGGAGCCATCAGCGTGTAACTACTATAAAGAAGATGCTGGGAAGCTTCTGATCGGCATGTTTGAGCCGACAGCAAAGCCCTGGGGTATGACCGGGATCCCGCCAGATTTTGAATTCGACACGTTGCCAGAGGATGTCGCTCATATCGAACCGCACCTTAAACTTGCCATTCACCGCATTCCGTTGCTTGCGGACACGGGTATTAAACTCTTTTTTAATGGGCCCGAAAGTTTCACACCCGACAACCGATACTACCTTGGGCCATCTCCAGAAATTGACAACTTTTTTGTTGCCGCAGGGTTCAATTCGATCGGCATCCAGTCGGCGGGAGGGGCGGGTAAAGTCATTGCCGAATGGATAGATGCCGGTCATGCGCCGATGGACTTATGGGATGTTGACATACGGCGGGTGATGCCTTTCCAGAGTAACCAAAGATACCTTCACGATCGCACCACAGAAGCGCTCGGTCTGCTCTATGCCATGCATTGGCCCTATCGCCAGACAGAGAGCGCGAGACCGGTGCGTGTGTCGATGTTACATGATCGTCTGAAAGCCGTGGGCGCGTGTTTTGGAGAGGTGTCCGGATGGGAACGGCCAAATTGGTTCGGCGAAGCGGGTACGGTGCCGGCCTATGAGTACAGTTATGGCCGTCAGAACTGGTTTGATAACAGCCGTGCTGAACATCAGGGCGTTCGCCAGGGTGTCGGTCTGTTTGATCTGTCGTCCTTTGGTAAGATTCTTTTGCAGGGGCCGGATGCGGTCCGTGTTCTGGGTCACATATCAGCCCGTGATGTTGATATTCCCCCTGGTCGGTCGGTTTATACACAGTGGCTGAATGCTCGTGGGGGAATCGAGGCGGATCTCACAGTCACACGGATTGATGACGACCAGTTCCTCATCGTAACGGGGGCAGCGTCGCAGGCCAGAGACTATTACTGGTTGCGAGAGCATATTCCGGATGATGCGCGTGCAGTGGCAACAGATGTCACCAGTGGATACGCAGTTATTGCGTTAATGGGGCCACGGTCTCGTGCGCTATTGAGGGACCTGACTCCTGAGGATCTCTCGCCCGCGGCATTTCCTTTCGGTGCTTCGCGAGAGATCGACCTTGGTTATGCCCGTGTCCGGGCAACGCGAATGAGTTATGTGGGTGAATTGGGTTGGGAGCTTTACATTCCAAGCGAGTTTGCAGTCGGGGTATACGATGTTATTGCCGCTGTAGGGGAGTCGCATGGTCTTGTGATGGCGGGGTATCACGCGCTCAATAGTCTCCGTATCGAAAAAGCATTCCGGCACTGGGGGCACGACATCAGTGATGAGGATACTCCGCTTGAGGCGGGGCTTGGTTTTGCTGTGGGTTTTGGTAAGCCGGGCGGATTTCTCGGCGAGGCTGCGCTGTTACAACAGAGAGAGCAACCGTTGACCCGGCGTTTGATCCAGTTCTTAGTAAACGATCCGGAGCCGTTGTTATATCACGATGAGCCGATCTGGCGTGATGACATTAGAGTGGGTCGCACCACATCAGGCATGTATGGGCACACACTGGGTGGTGCGGTCGGGCTTGGCTACGTTGAGCATAGGGATGGCGTTGATGACGAGTTCGTTACCGGGGGTCGCTATACGATCGAGATTGCAGGTCAACGTTATCCCGCGACCGCTAGCCTTAGCCCACTGTATGATCCGTCTTCTAAACGAGCCCGCGGGTAAGGTAAACAGAGATGACCATTACAGATGAACTCTTTAGGCGGGACGGCTACCTTAAGGAATGCAATGCGATAGTAGTGAGGGCGCACGATGGGGTGATCGTCACCGATCAGACGGTGTTTTATCCTGAAGGTGGAGGTCAACCTGGGGATACGGGTTGGGTTTTGCGCGCTGACGGTAGCGAAATCGTGGTCACGGATACGCAAAAGGACGCTGAGACGGGTGAACAGCAGCATCGGGTGTCGAGTGATTTCGATTTGCCGGCGGTTGGTGAGAGGGTCACACTGAAACTGGATTGGGAGCGCCGTTATCGTTTGATGCGGATGCACAGTTGCCTGCATATGTTATGCGCTGTGATCCCGGCACCCGTCACAGGGGGTTCGGTCCAGGATGGTCGTGGAAGACTTGACTTTGATTTACCCGACCCTGTCGATAAAGAAGAGGTTACTGCTCGACTGAATGCGTTGATTGCGCAGGATTCATCAATGCAGATGCGGTGGATTAGCGACGAAGAGCTTGCTCACAAACCAGAACTGGTTCGAACGATGTCAGTTCAGCCTCCAACAGGAAGTGGTCAAGTTCGGATCGTTGAGTTTGAAGGTATTGATCTGCAACCTTGCGGAGGTACCCATGTCGCTTCAACGGGGGAGATCGGGCGCATGCGTGTTCGAAAAATTGAAAAGAAAGGCCGCCAGAATCGCCGCGTCATTGTTGTTTTCGATGACTGATAGGCGAAGTCTCACGTTAACAGGAATTGTTTTTTGTTTGATGTGCCGGCATTAGGGGAGTGAGGTATTGACGACACAATCTATCCGTGTGGGTGTGGTTGGTGTGGGGTATCTGGGGGTTATTCACGCCCGAATTTACGCTGCAATGCCCGGGGTAGAACTGGTGGGTGTGACGGATATTGACGGGCAAGCGGCGACCCGCGTGGCCGAGGAGTGTGGTTGTTCCGCCTACAACGAGCCTGAGGCCCTGCTCGATAAAGTCGACGCTGTGAGCATCGTCGTGCCGACTTCTAGTCATCGTGTCGTAGCCGAATCTTATTTGCGCCATGGCATGCACGTGTTATTGGAAAAACCCATTGCAGATCATTTGACTAATGCGAGAGCGATCGTGAAGGCAGCTGAAGAAGCGGGCGTCATTTTGCAAATCGGCCATTTGGAGCGGTTTAATGCGGGTGTCGTACGGCTGGTGCAAGAGCTTGATCGGCCACGGTTTATTGAGGTTCATCGGTTGGGCCCGTTTGTTTCTCGGGCAGCGGATGTTGATGTCGTTACTGACCTCATGATTCACGATATTGATATCGTTCTTTCACTGGTCACCGCAGAGCTTACTTATGTGTCTGCGGTGGGGGCCCGCGTCGTGTCGGCGCATGTTGATATCGCGAATGCTCGGCTGGAATTCTCAGATAACACGATTGCTAATGTCACCGCGAGCCGGGTCTCTTCTCGAAAATTCCGGCGCATTCGAGTGTTTGGAGAGGCCTGTTACCTGGGTCTCGATTTTGTAAATCAGCAGGTCGAGGTGTCTCGACGGACGCCACACATCGAGGCGTCAGGTTTTCCTGGGATTCAGACCGAGTCGATCGAAGTCGATACTCGACCACCCTTAGATGCGGAGTTGGAGCACTTTGTCGCGTGTGTTCGAGATGGGCGACAGCCGTTGGTCACTGGTATGGACGGGGTGCGTGCACTGGAAGTTGCTGGACAGGTTCGCCGCAAGATCGCTGAGTCATTACATATCATCTCCTGAGCGCGAGTGACGAGTTGGCGTAATGGCGTGTCGGCGAATCAGGCTATTTTTTCAACTCATTCTTGTGCTGCCGGCTGTTAACGCGGGGGCTGACAGGTGCAATGATGTCCCAGAGGCGTTTGCTACGATGCCGACGGAGATTGTTGAGATTTGGAACGAGAATGAAAGGCGCTCGGTCATTCGAGTCAGGATGGCTGTCAGTGCCCGCCAGCGGGCAGCTGGATTCCAGCATGTGTGCGAAGCGGAGATAGCGCGATTTCCATTGCTGTTTGTATTCGACCGAGATGTGCGCACCCGATTTCACATGCAAAATGTGCAGACTGCGTTGAATATCGCTTTTTTTTCACGTTCTGGTAGTTTTATCAGTAGCCAGCACATGCCGCGGCCGTTGGTTGGTGAACCCGGTAGGCTATATGGGATCGAGTCATCTTATCGCTATGCGCTGGAGTTCAGTAGCGATGAACTCCAGCAACTATTTGGCGGGCCCGGAAACAGTCGCATCATGCTTCGTCGCTGAGTGCCGGTGCAATGGTCCTTTGAAATCATGTAAAGAATTAATGAGTCGTTGCGATGATGCGTGGCATGTAGAAAGACAAAGTGAGCGCCCGCAAGATAAAGAAAAGCAGGAGGGACATCCACAATCCATGGTTTTGGGCGAGGGCAATGGATGCTTCCACGGCCAACAAATATCCGCCAAGGGAGATCAGCATCGCGTTACGCATTTCCCGAGTACGTGTCGCCCCGATAAAGATCCCATCGAGTTGAAAACTCCACACTGAAATAATCGGTCCAATCACCACCCAAGGCAGATAGGCGCGCGCCAGGCTGAGGACATCTGAGTGGTTGGTCATCCAATTAAGCAGGTGATATCCAGCTATAAAATAAGTCAAGCTTATGATTGACGAAACGATCAACGCCCATAACGTACTGATGCGGATGGTAGCCAACAGAGCCGACCGATCGCGTTGTCCCACTGCGCGCCCAACCAGTGTTTCAGCCGCATGTGCGAATCCGTCCAGTGCGTAGGCGGAAATGGTCTGCAGGTGGAGCAACACCGCGTTGGCAGCGAGATAGAGATCTCCCAGTTGAGCACTTCGATTAGTGAACCAGGCAAAACTAAAGATTAGGCACAGGGTGCGAATAAAGAGATTGAAGTTCGCGTTAAGGAGTTTGCGGATAGCGCCCGCATCCAGTAGACGATGAGTCAACGTGGGTTTGACGCGATAGCCTGTCCGGTGGCGTATTAACCAAATTCCGAAAAGAATAGCGATGTATTCGCTGCTTACAGTGGCGACCGCCACGCCTTCAATGCCGTAGTCGAAATAAGTGACAAACAGAATGTCGAGGAACATATTGAGTCCGTTAAGCAGGAGCTGCGTGTAAAGCACGGCTCTCATGTCTTGTGCGGCGATCAGATAACCGAGGATGGCGTAGAGACCCAATACAGCCGGTGCGCTCCAGATTCGAATGCCGAAATAAACGGCGGTTGCGGACTCGACTTCTAAGGATGCCTGAAAGAGTATGAGTGCCAACTGACCGATCAATGGGTGAGTAATAATTAACAGGAATCCCACTGACAATCCGATAAACATCGCTCGTGACAGCGTCAAATAGGCTTCGGTCGGGTCGTTGCGGCCCCATGCCTGAGCAGCGAATCCGGTGGTGCCCATACGTAGAAAGCCGAAGGCCCAATAGACGAAACTGAAGATCAGAGCGCCAAAAGCAACGGCTCCGATCAGCGCGGTGTCTGCCAGGTGGCCAACGACGGCAGTATCAACAGCACCTACCAGCGGCACCGTGACATTGGATAGGATGATGGGTGCGGCAAGAGACCAGACTCGTTTATGCATGAGTCTGGGGGAAGAAGTTTTGTGTTGGTTTTTGCTTTCTGGTCGAATGCTCATTGCAGTTCGAACGAGACATTGACGACATTGTGGCAGTTGCCATCGATATCAAATGAGTGCTCGATAAATCTTACCTGCTGGTCGTGGCTAATGGTGATTACGGTTGAACTTCGCGTGCCGTAGTCGGGCGATTTGACAAAGATGGATGAGCGGATTCTTTGCACCTGTGCGGTTACAGGGTCGTCGTCCGTTTTGAGGTCTTGCGCCGGGGTGTCATGGTGCAGCAAGTCGAATAAGGCTTTTGTCGAAAAATTGGATTCGAGAATAGTTGAAAATGCTTTCTTCCCATTGGTGATCTTTGACCAGGGAGTGTCGAGAAAGTGATTGCTAAGCGCGAAGACACCAGTTTCAAGCGTTTTCGATGTTGGATGGCGGTTGGATATCCAGTGAATTCCAGAGGACCAGTCTCCAACCAACAGGTTGAATCCTCCGAAAGAGTCAAACTCAGGTTGTTGATCGGCGATGAATTGTTCAGCGGGCGCGGATCCAAGCAGATAATCCGTCACCAATTGGCCTCTGGAGCGCGGATTCAATATCGATTGGGCTTCGCTAAAATTGGTCAGGGCAGCGAACCGCCCACTGCGGGTGATTCCCATCCAGCTGCCACCGGCTTCCAGGTCTCTTCCGGCACACAGGTCGGGGTGAGCTGGCCAGAAGCCGGCGGCTTCGGTCGCCCGATGATGTACCTCATCACGGTTTGCAGCGATGACAAAGGGATACGTTGTGTTAGCACGGATCCCAATTAGAATAAAGCACACGGTGAATACCCCCCCGGGGGGTTAGGGACAGCCAATGGCTATTCAGGGCAATTGGATTACCGGTTTTGAGGCTTTACGGTATGCGATACCGATGCGACCGATTAATTGAATTGCCACGGCGCCTGTGTGGTCGCAGGCAGAATGCAATAATTCCTTTTTTTTGTGTTTAGGAACTGCGGGCAGTTTGATTTTCACCAATTCATGGTGAGCCAGTGCTTGTTCCAATTCGTCGACAACTGCGTCGGACAATCCGACAGAACCAATGGTTACGGCGATTGTCCGATGATGTGCAAGTCCACGAAGATAACGTTTTTGGGAGCCGGTGAGTATCAATGGTTATGACAAGCAGATCACGGCATCACAGCATACCATTGGGTGACACTCCATGAGTGGTCGTCGCCAAGGTTCTAGCAAACGGTGGGTTGAACGCCAACGTCGTGACGTCTATGTGCGTCAGGCGCACGAAAAAGGCTATCGTTCGCGAGCGGTATTTAAATTGATTGAACTTGATCGTCGGAATGTCCTTTTCAGGGCAGGGCAATGCGTGGTGGATCTCGGAGCGGCACCAGGTGGTTGGTCGCAGTATGCAGCGGAACGTGTTGGGCGGTCGGGGTTGGTGGTGGCGGTAGATGTCACACCGATGGATGCGATCCCCGGGGTTGAGATGGTTGAGCTCGACATTACCCGGACGGGGTCTGACGAGTTGATTCGTCGTCATTTACAAGATCGCCAGGTTGATCTTGTTATTTCCGATATGGCCCCCAGAATGAGTGGTGTGGTGAGTCGGGATCAGGCGCTAGCGCTGGAACTGGCTGAAGCCGCCCTCAAAGTCGCCGGTTGTTTGCTGACTCATCACGGTACGTTGTTGGTCAAGGTGTTTGAGGGAGAAACGACAACAACCTTTCGAGATCAAGTCAAGGAGCGCTTTGAGCGTTATGTATCGAGAAAGCCAGCGGCATCCCGGAGTGAGAGCCGAGAACGGTATGTTATTGCCACTAATCCGCTCACCGGCTCTTCAAATGGGTTGGGGCTGCAATGAATATAAGGCATGAGGAGCGCATGGGATCTGCAAACCTCAGTTGTGTTGATTGAAGAAAAGGCTCAAAATCGGTGGTTAAATAATCCCCGCTCCTTGATTTTCAACTATATTTGATTGGAGCTTGTGGCAGGAAATAACTGAAATCATGAAAAAATTTGAAGAGGTAGTGGGTGAATAACCTAACCAAGAATATTGTCCTCTGGTTGGTCATCGCGATGGTGCTGATGGCGGTATTTAACAACTTTTCGGCTAAGGATGACCGCGGTGGGCAGGAGGTGGATTATTCGACATTTCTGGATCAAGTCCGCAACGGTCGGGTTGAGCGGGTCACGATCGACGGGGACGCTATCTATGGGCAAAGACACAATGGAGATCGTTTTGTCAGTTATTCGCCAGGTGATCCTGAATTGGTCAATGACCTGGTTAATGCGGGTGTCTCCATCAAGGCCCAGAAAGAAGAGGGCACATCCCTCCTGATGACGATTTTTATCAGTTGGTTCCCGCTACTGTTATTGATTGGTGTTTGGATTTTCTTCATGCGCCAGATGCAAGGCGGGGGTGGCCGTGGTGCCATGAGTTTTGGCAAGAGTCGTGCGCGGCTACTGACTGAGGATAAGAATCGTGTGACCTTTGCGGATGTTGCCGGTGTCGATGAAGCAAAGGAAGAGGTCCAGGAATTAGTCGAGTTTTTGCAAGACCCGAGTAAATTTCAAAAACTGGGTGGCCGGATTCCCCGGGGTGTCCTTATGACGGGTAGTCCAGGTACGGGTAAGACGCTATTGGCTAAAGCGATCGCTGGAGAGGCAAAGGTTCCATTTTTCACGATCTCAGGGTCCGATTTTGTCGAGATGTTTGTTGGGGTGGGTGCTTCGCGGGTTCGGGATATGTTTGAACAGGCCAAGAAGAATGCGCCCTGCATTATTTTCATTGATGAAATTGATGCGGTGGGTCGGCAACGCGGCGCGGGGCTTGGCGGAGGCCACGATGAGCGTGAACAGACTTTGAATCAACTGCTTGTCGAAATGGATGGATTCGAAGGGAATGATGGAGTCATTGTTATTGCCGCAACTAATCGACCTGACGTGCTTGATCCGGCATTGTTGCGTCCAGGTCGTTTCGACAGGCAGGTGTATGTGCCTTTGCCAGACATTCGTGGGCGCGAAGCGATTCTCAAGGTGCATATGCGCAAGGTGCCCATAGCCGATGACGTTGACCCAAGCATCATTGCACGGGGTACGCCGGGTTTTTCTGGCGCGGATCTTGCAAATTTGATTAACGAGGCGGCGCTTTTTGCCGCCCGAGGGAACGGCAAGTTGGTGACGATGGAGGAGTTTGAGCTCGCTAAGGATAAAGTGATCATGGGTGTTGAGCGCCGTTCGATCGTGATGCCTGAAAATGAAAGGCTGAATACGGCTTACCATGAATCAGGACATACAGTGGTAGCAAAAATATTGTCGGAGTTGACCGATCCTGTACATAAAGTCACCATCATTCCTCGGGGGCGAGCGCTTGGGGTAACCATGCAGTTGCCGGAGGAAGATCGTTACAGTCATAACCGGGAATATTTGCTGGCCAGAATTGCTGTGCTGATGGGGGGGCGAATTGCAGAAGAAATCTTCATGGAACAGATGACGACGGGCGCTGCTAATGATTTCGAGCACGCAACCGATCTTGCACAGAAGATGGTTCAGCGCTGGGGTATGAGTGATCGGCTTGGCCCCCGGGTATATGGCGATAACGATTCCGAGGTATTTTTGGGCCGCGATATGATGACGCATCGTAATCTCAGTAATGCGACTGCTGAGGAGGTCGATAAGGAAGTCAGTCGTATTATTCAAGAACAGTACGATCGGGCCCGCAGCCTCATTGAGGAGAACCGCCAAATTATTGAGCGGATGACCAAGAATCTGCTTGAATGGGAAACACTGGAATCTGATCAGATTGATCAGATCATGGCCGGAGATGAGCCTCGGCCACCGGCGCCTTCGAGTGATGGTGACCCGCCCATCACAGGCAGTGATGCGGAGTCAGGTGGCGCGGCTTCCCAAAAACCTGGCATCAATCCGAACATTGATCTTCCAGCCGGTCATTCGGCGTGATTCGGACAACGTTGCTCGCGTGACTGACTGGCGACGAATGTTGCCACTAAGAGGTTCAGGTGTTTCCATCATGGGGATTCTGAATGTGACGCCTGATTCGTTTTCGGGGGATGGCGCGTACCATGATGTAGCGTGTGCTGTCGAGCGGGCTGCTGCTTTGTTAAGGGAGGGTGCCGACATCATTGACATCGGCGGCGAGTCGACTCGCCCTGGCGCAAGCCCTGTCCCTGTGGAAGAAGAACTCCAGCGAGTATTGCCGGTGATTCGTGCCGTGAAAGAGCAATTATCTGTCCAGGTTTCAATCGATACCAGTAAACCCGAGGTGATGGAGGCGGCGGTATCGGCCGGCGCGAGCATGGTTAACGACATCTACGCGCTTCGTCGACCGGGTGCCATGGAGATGGCGGCGCGCTTGAATGTGCCTGTATGTTTGACGCACATGCAGGGTACACCACCCAACATGCAGAAGGCTCCAGCCTATACTGATGTCGTGCGAGAGGTCAGTCATTTTCTCTCCAGCCGCGTTCGTGCCAGTGAGGCAGCGGGCATCGCGCGGCATCATTTGTTGGTCGATCCTGGGTTTGGGTTTGGAAAGACGTTTCAGCATAACGTCCAACTTCTCCGGGGTTTGGGTGGCCTGACTGACCTTGGAAGACCGATCGTCGTTGGCGTGTCACGTAAGGCATTTGTGCGACGGCTGGCGAGTGTCGATCAGGAGGAGAATGACGAAACGGCGCAGGTCAGCGCAGGAGTAGCCCTATATGCGGCGTCTCAGGGTGCCGCGGTTTTACGAGTACATGATGTGGCGCTGACACGAAACTTGGTGCGGACCTGGGAAGCATTGGCAGCGCCGCCTCTGGATGAGGGTAACGCCCAGTTGCACGGAAGTTTGTGTTGACCGCGCTGTTTGGTACGGATGGTATACGAGGTCGGGTTGGTCATAGCCCTGTCAGTCCCGAGGATGTTCTCAAGATAGGATGGGCAGCCGGGACTGCTCTGAAGGTGCTGGGAAAGGGCAGACAGGTGGTCTTGGGGAAAGATACGCGTGTTTCGGGTTATCTCTTTGAGTCGTTACTTCAGGCAGGGTTTATTGCGGCGGGCGTGGATACGGCCTTGACGGGGCCGTTGCCAACGCCTGCGATTGCCCATTTGACCAAGACCATTCGGGCAAGTGCCGGGGTCGTCATCAGTGCTTCTCACAATCCGTACTATGACAATGGGATTAAATTTTTCCAGGGCGACGGACATAAGTTCGATGATGTGCTTGAACAGGAGATAGAAAAGCAATTTCATCAGCCGATGCGCACGGCGTCAGATCTGGGTAAGGCAACGCGTATACCTGATGCCGCGGGTCGTTACATTGAGTTTTGTAAGAGTACATTTCCCCAGACGCAATCGCTGTCGGGGTGTTGCCTGGTTGTGGATTGTGCTAACGGTGCGTGCTATGACCTGGCACCGCGCGTCTTTCGTGAGCTGGGAGCAAACGTCCGTGTAATTGCAAACGAACCAGATGGTTACAATATCAATCAAGACTGTGGAACGGAGTCCACTGCGGCATTGGTCGAGGCGGTGATCAAGCACAAGGCCAATGCGGGCATTGCATTTGATGGTGATGGGGACCGTTTGGTGATGGTCGATGAAGCCGGAAACATACTCGATGGCGATAAGATCTTGTTTCTGTTAGCGCGTCATCGTCAACAAACCGGTGCCTTGGCTGGCGGCGTGGTTGGAACGATTATGTCGAATTATGGTTTTGAAAAGTCGCTGGGCCGTTATGGCATTGATTTGTGCAGAACACGGGTAGGTGATCGACACGTGTTGGAGGAGTTACGTTCGCGAGGCTGGTGTCTGGGCGGGGAACCCTCGGGGCACATTGTTTGTTTTGATAAGACCACAACAGGCGATGGTGTCGTAGCCGCGCTGCAAGTCCTCAATGCCATGGTATCGACGGACACAACTCTCTCGCTCCTCACGGGGGATCTGGATAACTATCCGCAAGCCAGGGCCAACGTGACCCTTTCTCTTGATAGAGCCGGCCTTTCATCTGTTGTCAGTGGGGCGAGGGTGCAACAAATGGTCAGCGAGGTGGAGTCCTTGCTCGGTGCTGATGGTCGGGTTGTGGTGAGGTGTTCGGGCACTGAACCGGTTGTTCGGGTCATGGTCGAGGGCAGTGATGCGGAGTTAGTCACCCGGTATTGCCGACAAATTGCCGCGGCGGTTGCAGATGAGTGACTGGATTAGTCATCCTAAACTTTCTCGTCCTGTGTAGAATACGCCGTTTCACGGGATTATTTCCGGCATAACACTGCTGCTGTATTGGGATAGTCCGTTCACTTTAATGGCAATGAACGCACTTGGCGTTGCCACAACAACACTCTAGAGAAATGCGCTCACGGCTCGTTGCAGGGAACTGGAAAATGAACGGCAGTCGCGACACGGCGACTGATCTGTTATCCGCTATAGCGAGTGGAGTATCCGGGCTCACTGATGTGGAGGTCGTTGTTTGTCCCCCGTTCGTTTTGATTAGCCAAGCCATTGCGTTGTTAGCTGACAGTGGTGTCGCCGTTGGGGGGCAAGATCTTGACCCCAATATGCCCGGTGCGTTTACAGGTCAGATCAATGCCGCTTTATTGCTAGATCAGGGCTGTCGTTACGCGATTGTTGGGCACTCGGAACGCCGTATGCTTTACGGAGAGGGTGATGAGTGGGTGGCTCAAAAAGCGCTGGCAGCTCAGTCAGCGGGTTTGTCGCCGATCGTGTGTGTTGGGGAAACGCTTGAAGAGCGAGAGGCGGGTCGCACTGAGGCCGTGATTCAGCGGCAACTTGAAGCGGTCATCCATCACGGTGGTGTTGCCCTGCTTGCCGAAGCGGTCGTCGCCTATGAGCCGGTATGGGCTATTGGTACAGGGAAAACAGCAACGCCCGAGCAAGCCGACGCGGTGCACGAATTTATTCGCCATCGCGTCGCTAGCCGATCGGGCACAATTGCTGATCAGTTGCTGATACTGTACGGGGGCAGTGTAAAGGCTGACAATGCGCCGGCATTGTTTGGAAAAGAGCATATTGATGGTGGACTGATTGGGGGAGCAGCCTTGAGTGCACAGAATTTCCTTGAGATTTGCTCCGCCGCGGCGAGGAAATCATGTTAACCAGTGTTTTGACAGTTATTCACCTTGTGACGGCAATTTCTATTGTTGTCCTGATCCTATTGCAGCAAGGCCGGGGGGCGGATATGGGGGCGGCCTTTGGTGGCGGCGGTTCATCCCAATCTCTTTTCGGTAGTCGCGGGTCAGCGACGTTTCTGAGTCGACTGACCGGCGGTCTGTCATTGCTGTTCTTTATCACCGCACTGAGTCTCGCCTATATCTACACTCGGGAAAGTGCGGCCACGAACAGTGTGGTTAAAGAAACGACATCGGCCCAGACAACGGACAGCAGCGTGCCTGTTGCGCCCACGGATGGGTCACGATCGGACTCAGATTTGCCTGCGGTGCCGAAGGGTCAGTGATCATGGTAGTGTTTTACGCCATGATGGGCAGTCAAATCGAAGAGCCTATTGCCGAAGTGGTGGAACTGGTAGACACGCCGTCTTGAGGGGGCGGTGGCGCGAGCCGTGCCGGTTCGAGTCCGGCCTTCGGCACCATACGTTGTTTTATGAATTGCCTTCAGCGGGTGGGGTTGAGTTTGATCATGGATGGGGTAATCCGATTGACCAGATCGAAGACCAAACCTAGAATCAAAGACTGTGGAAAACCTACTCATTCTTTATGCTTGATCAGTATTTTCCTATCCTGATGTTTTTAGTGACTGGCTTGGTGGTTGGCGGGGCTGCGCTGACCGCCGGCAGTCTATTGGCGCCCAATAAGCCAGATGACAAGAAATTGTCTCCCTATGAGTGTGGATTTGAGGCCTTTGAGAATGCGCGGATGAAGTTTGATGTCCGCTATTATCTCGTGGCCATTTTGTTTATCATTTTTGATCTGGAAATAGCATTTCTATTTCCATGGGCTGTGGTGCTCGAGGATATCGGTGTCTTTGGGTTTCTTTCCATGGTTTTGTTTCTATTGGTGCTTGTGGTTGGATTTATCTATGAATGGATGAAGGGAGCGCTTGAGTGGGAGTAATGTTCTAAATGGCGCTCGAAGGTGTCCTGCAGCAGGGTTGGGCAACAGCGAGGCTGGATGACCTGATCAATTGGGCCAGGACCGGCTCCATGTGGCCAATGACGTTTGGTCTTGCTTGCTGTGCCGTTGAGATGATGCATGCGGGTGCTTCGCGATACGATCTTGACCGGTTCGGTATGGTCTTTCGTCCCAGTCCGCGACAGTCAGACGTAATGATCGTAGCTGGCACACTGACCAACAAGATGGCGCCGGCTTTGCGTAAGGTATACGAGCAAATGCCTGAACCGCGTTGGGTCATCTCGATGGGATCGTGTGCCAACGGCGGGGGTTATTACCATTACTCCTATTCGGTGGTGCGTGGCTGCGATCGGATTGTTCCGGTTGATGTTTATGTGCCAGGTTGTCCACCCACAGCCGAGGCCCTGCTTTACGGAATTATCCAGTTGCAGAAAAAGATCAAAAGAACCGAGACGATTGCACGTTCCTGACCAACCAAGCAGACATTTATAAGATCATGGGTTCTACGCAGCACCTGATCAGTCGTTTGTCGACGGTTGGATCGGGGGTGAATATGTCAGTAACCGAAGCGCACGGAGAGGTGTCGATCGAGGTTGAGTGTTCACAATTGCATCGGTGTCTCCAGCTTCTGCACGATCAGCCGGACCTTTGTTTTGAACAGCTGATCGATCTTTGTGGAGTGGACTATCTGGACTACGGGAAAGATTCCACTCAGGCCAATGCTGGTTGCACGGGCCCCCGATTTGCAGTGGTCTATCATCTTTTGTCCGTCACGCATAACCACCGATTGCGTGTCGTGGTGCGCCTTGAGGAGGAGTCACTGATGGTGGACTCCGTGATCGATATCTGGCCGGTTGCAGATTGGTTTGAACGCGAGGCCTTCGATCTTTTTGGCATCATATTCATCGGTCACCCAGACCTCCGCCGACTGTTAACCGATTACGGTTTTGTGGGACACCCGTTTCGTAAAGATTTTCCGTTGTCAGGTCATGTAGAGATGCGATACGACGAGGAAAAAGGTCGAGTTGTTTATGAGCCTGTCTCTATAGAACCGCGTGTGACAGTGCCGCGGGTCATTCGCGAAGGAGGGAGTGGTGAGCGAAATTCGTAATTACACGATGAACTTCGGGCCGCAACACCCGGCAGCCCATGGTGTGCTCCGTTTAGTGATGGAAATGGACGGCGAAGTGGTAGAGCGTATTGATCCGCATATTGGGTTGTTGCATCGGGCGACCGAGAAACTCGCCGAGAGCAAGCCGTACAACCACAATATCGGTTACATGGATCGACTCGATTACGTGTCGATGATGTGTAATGAACATGCTTACGTGATGGCAATAGAAAAATTGCTTGGCGTGACTGTTCCGGAACGAGCCCGCTACATTCGCGTTTTGTTCGATGAGATTACACGGATACTCAATCATCTGATGTGGATCGGTGCGCATGCGTTGGATATTGGCGCGATGAGTGTATTTCTTTATGCTTTCCGGGAGCGGGAAGATTTAATGGATTGCTACGAGGCTGCATCTGGCGCCCGGCTGCATGCGACCTACTATCGCCCCGGCGGCGTCTACCGTGATCTTCCCGACAGCATGCCGCAATATGAGTCATCTCGTTGGCATGGAGAAGGAGCTACCCGTGAACGCAATCAAGATCGTTCCGGATCATTGCTTGACTTCATCTGGGCATTCTCCGAACGCTTTCCAGGCTGCGTAGATGATTACGAGACTTTGCTGACAGACAACCGTATCTGGAAACAACGCACCGTCGGCATCGGAGTCGTAGAACCATCGCGTGCGCTCAAGTTGGGTTTCACCGGTCCGATGTTGCGGGGGTCTGGTGTTGAATGGGATCTAAGAAAGAAGCAGCCCTACGAAGTTTACGACCAGATGGATTTCGATATCCCGGTGGGGACAGAGGGTGATTGTTATGACCGTTACCTGGTTCGAGTAGAGGAAATGCGTCAGTCGAATCGCATTGTCCGCCAATGCGTTAAGTGGTTACAGGTTAATGAGGGTCCAGTAATCGTTGAGAACTACAAGGTAGTTCCACCGCGGCGTGAAGAGATGAAACAGGACATGGAATCTTTGATTCACCATTTCAAATTGTTTACTGAGGGATATACCGTGCCGGCAGGTGAGGTCTACGCTGCGGTTGAGGCGCCCAAAGGAGAATTTGGTGTGTATCTCGTTTCCGATAGTGCGAACAAGCCTTATCGATTAAAGATTAGGGCCCCCGGTTTCGCCCACCTGGCGGCATTGAATGAGATGGCACGCGGCCACATGTTGGCTGACGTGGTGGCCATTATCGGTAGTCAGGATATCGTGTTTGGAGAGGTGGATCGCTAATGGGTGAAGTGGAGGTCGTCGCGGAATTGTCGCCCGAGGTCGTTGCCAAGGTGGCGGCGGAAGTCGCTAAATATCCTGAGCGTAGAGCCGCAGTAAAGTCGGCCTTGCGTTATGCCCAAGCGGAACATGGTTGGGTGTCGGGAGGTGTAGTTCAGGCTGTCGCGCAGTTGCTTGAACTTGAGCCCATTGAGGTCTATGAGGTTGCGACGTTTTACGACATGTTCTATACCGAGCCGGTTGGTCGCCATCAGTTGCGTGTGTGTACCAATATTTCTTGTATGTTGCGGGGTGCGGGGAGCATTGTTGAACTGCTCGAACATAAGCTTGGTGTGAAGGTGGGGGGCACCTCTGAAGATGGTCGGGTTACATTGTTGGCTGCCGAGTGTCTTGGGGCTTGCGGCGGTGCGCCGATGCTGGTGTGTGGGGATCGCTATTTCGAAGACCTGACGGAAGAAAAGTTGGAGCACCTGCTGGCGGAACTGGACTGACCATCATGGGTACTTGTCACGTTTGTTTGCCAGATCCCAGCATTGAAGCGCCATGGACCATGGCGTCCTATGTTCGTGGCGGAGGATATCAAGCATGGCGTCAGATCCTGACAGAAGGTGTACCGGCCGAACAGGTTATTGAAAAAATTAAGGCATCGGGTTTGCGCGGTCGTGGGGGGGCTGGATTCCCATCGGGATTAAAACTTAGTTTCATGCCTAGGGATGCGCCAGGACAAAAGTATATTGTGTGTAACTCAGATGAGAGTGAGCCCGGGACCTTCAAAGACCGGGATATTCTTCGGTATAACCCCCACCAATTGATTGAAGGCATGGCCATTGCTTGTTATGCCACGGGTTCCACTGTGGGCTACAACTACATTCGGGGCGAGTACTACGAACCATGGGCGCGATTCGAATCGGCTCTTGAGGAGGCACGTGCTTCGGGATTGATTGGCTCGAATCTCCTCGATAGTGGGAGGGACTTTGAGTTGTACAGTCAGCGGGGCGCTGGCGCCTATATATGCGGTGAGGAAACGGGACTGCTTGAGTCGTTAGAGGGCAAGAAGGGGATGCCGCGTTTTAAGCCGCCGTTTCCAGCGCAGGTGGGTGCTTTTGGGCGACCGACAACGGTCAGCAACACCGAGACATTGGCATCGTTACCTCCTATCTTGCGGCAGGGGGCGGAGTGGTTCTTGAATCTTGGCATCGAGGCGAGCGGGGGCAGCAAGATATTCTCTGTATCCGGTCATGTGCAACGTCCAGGGAATTACGAGGTAACTCTTGGAACGCCATTTCGTGAATTGCTGGAACTAGCTGGTGGACTTTTCCCAGGGAGGGTGTTGAAAGCGGTGATTCCTGGTGGTTCATCGATGCCGGTGATGCCGGCATCGGCCATTATGGATTGCAATATGGATTACGACGCCTTAAAGCAGGCAGGCTCCATGATTGGTTCGGGTGGGGTGATTGTCATGGATGACACCACGTGTATGGTCGAAGTGCTTGAGCGCATTGCGCAGTTCTATTATGTAGAGTCGTGTGGTCAATGTACGCCCTGTCGGGAAGGAACGGGTTGGTTGTATCGCTGCTTGCAGCGGATTCGGACAGGTCAGGGGCGGTCGAAAGATTTGGAACTCCTGGAGAGCATTGCCGGGCGCATTGAGGGGCGAACGATTTGTGCGCTTGGTGATGCGGCAGCTTGGCCAGTGCAGAGTTTTCTTCGGCACTTTCGCGGTGAGTTTGAGGGCATGATCAAGGCGGGTGACGCTGTCTGAGCGTTCGGAGGGATTTACTTATGGTCATGATAATCATCGACGGACAAGAGATCGAAGCCGAAGCGGGATCGATGATTATTCAGGCTGCTGATAAGGCTGACATCTATATCCCTCGATTCTGCTACCACGAGAAGCTTTCCATCGCCGCAAATTGTCGCATGTGTCTTGTGGAGGTCGAGAAGGCGCCAAAGCCGTTACCCGCCTGTGCCACCCCAATTGCCGATGGCATGGTGATACACACGGTTTCAGAGCAGGCGGTGGAAGCGCAGCAAGGAACCATGGAATTTTTGTTGATTAATCATCCGTTGGATTGTCCGATTTGTGATCAAGGGGGTGAATGTCCGTTACAAGACCAGGCATTGGGATACGGTGGTGATGTATCGCGTTTCAGCGAGGGTAAACGGGTGGTAGATGATCCCGATATTGGTCCGCTGATTGAAACCGAAATGACACGCTGTATCCATTGCACTCGCTGCGTTCGATTTGGTCAGGAAGTTGCTGGCATTATGGAATTAGGCGCCATCGGTCGAGGCGAAGACATGAAGATTGCGACTGTTATCGGGCGGACAGTCGACAGTGAGGTCTCTGGGAATGCCATCGATCTGTGCCCGGTTGGAGCACTGACCTCCAAACCCTACCGATTCACGGCCAGAGCGTGGGAGTTGGCCTCGCATGACGCAATTAGCCCCCACGATTGTTTGGGCTCGAATCTCAATATTCAGACAGCGCACGATACGGTTAAGCGGGTCCTGCCAAGAACAAACGAGCACGTCAATGAATGTTGGCTTTCGGATCGAGATCGCTTCAGTTACGAAGGGGTTAATTCATCGGATCGATTACTTCAGCCATTGGTCCGAGTAGGAGACCGATTTGAGGAAGTCGCCTGGGAGGTGGCGCTCCAACGGGCAGCTACGGCACTGTCTGATATCGGTAAGGCAGAGGGTCCGGGCGCGATTGGTGCCCTGGCATCGCCGACGGCAACATTGGAAGAGTTTTTCTTACTGCAGCAATTGATGCGTGGCCTTGGATCGGACAACGTTGATCACCGGTTGCGTCAGAGAGATTTTCGAGATGACTCTTTTACGGCTTTGTTTCCGGGCACTGAACTGCCAGTTGAGCAGATTCAAGACGCCGCCCGTGTGTTGTTGGTGGGGTGTCATCTAAGAAAAGAGCTCCCGCTGGTCGCGCTTCGAGTGCGTGAATTGTGTCGCATGGGTGGGCAAGTTGCGGCATTGAACCCGATGGATTACGAGCAGAATTTTCCATTGACTGAGGCGTTGGTGGTTGCACCGAGTGCGTTGCCGGCAGCGCTAGCGCGGATTGCCATTGCGCGGGTCGATCAGGTCGAGGTGCCGGAGGAGTTAAGGCAATGGGCTGAGTTGATTCCGGATAGCGAGGAGTTTGCACGGACAGCGAAGATGCTGAGCGATGTGGAAGGGGAAGTGGTGGTGGTTTTGGGCCAGA
Organism: uncultured Gammaproteobacteria bacterium; assembly: GCA_905612355.1. Lineage (GTDB taxonomy): Bacteria > Pseudomonadota > Gammaproteobacteria > Arenicellales > UBA868 > UBA11791. The sequence continues at coordinate 5,704 of CAJQRU010000037.1, read as the reverse complement.
TTGCAGCCCAGCATCGTGAAGCGTCGGCGCTCAGAGCAATAGCGAGTTGGCTCGCGCAGCATACTGGTATCAGACTGGCTTTCCTGCCTGAAGCAAACGGCGCGGCGGCCTGGATCGCAGGGTGCGTGCCCCATAGACAGGCGAACGGTGATGGTGTGCCAGAACCTGGCCTGAATGTCAGTCAGATGCTGTCGGCTCGGCTGAGTGCTTACCTGCTTTTCGGACTCGAGCCAACGATGGATCTGGCCGCGACCGGGAATCTTGTTTCCGCGCTATCAGATGCATCGTTTGTGTTGAGTTTCTCCGCCTTTCGTTCAGCGGTACCAGCGCAGGCCGACGTGGTATTTCCATTAGCACTGTTTACCGAAAGTGCCGGTACTTATGTCAATTGCGATGGACGGGCACAGTCGGTCGAAGCGGCTATGGACCCACGAGGGATGGCGCGAGCGGGCTGGAAAATTCTTCGAGTACTGGGTAATTATCTTGCACTGCCCGGATTCGATTACATCACTGCTGACGATGTGAGGTCGCGGGTGAATCTGTCCCTGCCCGAGGTCGTTTGTCGCCTAGAAGAAGGGTGCCCGTTGCCCGGAGCGGCGTCGAAGAGCGTCCCTTGGTCCGCTGAGAGTCAGCGGTTTGAACGGGTAGTGGACGTGCCCATCTATGACGTAGATCCTATTGTTCGGCGTGCCTCATCGCTACAGCGAACGCGAGACCACTCACTGGCTGCGGTTCATATGAATAAAGAACAGTTGCTCGCGCTTAACGTTAAGGCGGGTGATTCCGTTCGGGTGATCGCTGATACCGACGAAGTGAGACTCACGATTACGCCGGATGATCGAGTGCTCGATGGGTGCGTTTACATTCCCATGGGCAGTGCGGCCACAGCACCACTTGGCGGGGCTGATTACATCGAACTTAAGGTGGTTCGGTGATGTTGGAGGTCTTTGTCGAGATTTGGCATTCCCTACCGTTGGTATTACAGGTGGGATTTAAGATTGCAGCCATTCTTTTTCCTCTGCTCGCCATGGTGGCGTATTACACGTTCGCGGAAAGAAAGGTCATTGGGTATATGCAGCTGCGGGTCGGGCCGAATCGGGTGGGTCCACGGGGTTGGTTGCAGCCCATTGCTGATGCGGTCAAATTGATGTTTAAGGAAATTATCATTCCGACCAATGCCGAACGGCAATTGTTTTTGATTGCCCCAGTGCTTGCTCTCGCGCCGGCGCTAGCCGCGTGGGCCGTGATTCCTTTCACAGATACGTTAGTACTCGCGGACATTGATGCCAGTCTATTGTTTGTGTTGGCGCTGACATCGTTGGGTGTTTATGGCGTAATCATTGCGGGTTGGGCGTCCAATTCGAAGTATGCGTTTCTTGGCGCTATGCGGTCGGCCGCCCAGATTGTGGCTTATGAAATTGCCATGGGTTTTGCGCTGGTTGGTGTGTTGATGGCAGCCGGTAGCCTGAATTTGCGTGAGATTGTTTTAGCCCAGGCAGGTGGTTTTTTTCAGTGGTATTTCATTCCCTTATTCCCGCTTTTCGTGGTGTATCTGGTGTCAGGCGTGGCCGAGACCAATCGCGCCCCGTTTGACGTCGCGGAAGGTGAATCTGAGATTGTTGCGGGATTTCACGTGGAATATTCGGGAATGGCGTTTGCCGTGTTTTTTCTTGCGGAATACGCCAACATGATTCTGATTTCAGCCCTAACGGTCATTATGTTTCTGGGCGGGTGGCAACCCCCATTGGATATGGCGCCGTTTACGTGGGTCCCGGGAATTGTTTGGTTTTTTGGGAAACTGGCCCTAGTTGCCTTTCTATTCCTTTGGTTTCGGGCGACATTTCCACGCTATCGCTATGACCAGATCATGCGTCTGGGGTGGAAGGTATTTATACCGGTAACTCTAGTGTGGATCGGAGTAATCGGTGCGGCTAAATTCTTCACTCCGTTTGGTTTTCTGTTCAGCTAGGGCGATACCGTGCTACGAATTTTTATACGTTTCATAAAGACGTACTTTCTCTGGGAGTTGTTGCGCGGTCTTGCGCTGACAGGGAGTCGATTGTTCCGGCGCAAGTTTACAGTCCAGTATCCAGATGAAAAAACGCCGAAATCACCTCGGTTTCGGGGACTGCATGCGCTTCGACGGTATCCTAATGGAGAGGAGCGCTGTATTGCTTGCAAACTTTGCGAAGCGGTTTGCCCGGCAGTCGCCATCACCATCGAGTCGGAAGAAAGAGAGGACGGTACTCGACGGACGACGCGATACGATGTTGATTTGTTTAAGTGTGTCTACTGTGGCTTCTGTGAAGAGGCGTGTCCGGTCGATTCGATTGTTCTGACCGATATACACGAATTTCATTTTGAAGGACGCGAAGGAACGGTGATTGACAAAGCGGGCTTACTCGCGATTGGTGATCGATACGAGTCAAGCATTGCAACAGCAAGGGAACATGATGCACCGTACCGATAGTCGTTCAGGGCGAGTCATCCCATGAATTTCTTACAGTTCAGTTTTTACCTTTTCTCTGTCATCCTTATTGTGGCCGCGTCCCTGGTCGTTACTGTACGAAACCCAGTGAAGGCGGTGTTGTATCTCGTGTTGGTATTTTTCAGCGCGGCGTGTATCTGGTTGACGCTAGAAGCTGAGTTTCTGGCTATTGTATTGGTTCTGGTTTATGTCGGAGCCGTGATGGTGTTGTTTCTGTTTGTGGTCATGATGTTGGATATCGATGTTGCGCGCCTGAGAGAAGGATTCACGCAATATCTGCCGGCTGGTTTGGTGATTGCGGGTGTGATGGTTGCTGAGCTTGCGGTGGTGATGTTGTCGGGGCGCTTTAGTCTTGATGCCATACCTCGACCGGTCGGGCGAGGGGCCGACTACAGCAATACACGAGAGTTGGGATTGGTTCTTTACACCGATTACGTTTACGCGTTTGAAATCGCTGCTCTGATACTCCTGGTTGCGATTATCGCTGCCATTTCGCTCACTTTCAGGCGGCGTGGGGGCACCAAGGTGCAGGTCATTGCAGAGCAACTGCGGGTGACTAAGGCGGATCGACTGCGGATCGTGAAAATGAGCAGCGAGATAACTGATGGAGAAAAGAGCCAGTGATTCCTTTATCCCATTACCTCGTGCTGAGCGGAACTTTGTTCGCGCTGAGCATGATTGGGATATTTCTCAATCGGAAAAATATCGTGATTCTGTTGATGGCGATTGAATTGTTGCTGCTGTCAGCGAATATGAACTTTGTGGCGTTTTCTCACTACCTTGGCAATATGTCTGGGCAAGTATTTGTCTTCTTCATTCTTACCGTGGCCGCGGCGGAGGCATCCATCGGGCTGGCGATTCTAATCATTGTCTTCAGAAATCGTCAAAGCATCAATGTTCAGGATCTAGGCAGCCTGCGCGGCTAAGATCGATCAAAGTGGAACTTGTTTATCTTTTAATTCCGCTCGCCTGCCTGGGCGCCGCTGTCGCGGTTGGGTTCCTCGGCAGTGTTGTCGGTCGCGTGGCCGCTCACACTATAGCGATAGCTGGCGTGGCAATTTCATTTTTGTTGTCGATCATCGTCGCGGTGGATGTGTCTCAGGGACATCACTTTAACGGTGTTATTTATACCTGGGGTCAAAGTGGAGGCGTTGTGTTCACGGTGGGGTTTTTGATTGATGAATTGACTGCCGTCATGATGGTCGTGGTTACCTTTGTTTCACTGATGGTGCATGTTTACACCATTGGTTACATGGCAGAGGATCCTGGTTACACACGATTCTTTAGTTACATTGGACTCTTTACTTTTGCCATGTTGATGCTTGTGATGGCAAATAATTTTCTGCAGTTGTTCTTCGGTTGGGAAGCGGTTGGTCTGGTTTCGTACTTGTTGATTGGATTCTGGTACGAGCGGGAATCTGCAATTTTTGCGAATCTCAAAGCGTTTTTGGTCAATCGAGTGGGTGATCTGGGGTTTCTTCTTGGCATTGCTGGCGTGCTCTTTCTGTTTGGTAGTCTGGATTACGCTACTGTCTTCGAGGCAGCACCTCAAAAAGAAACGGCCACGTTTTTGTCACCAATGGGGCATGAGTGGCAGTGGATCACGTTGATTTGCTTGCTGCTTTTCGTTGGAGCGATGGGTAAATCAGCTCAGGTGCCGCTACATGTTTGGTTGCCTGATTCAATGGAGGGGCCAACGCCTATTTCTGCTCTGATTCACGCAGCGACTATGGTGACCGCGGGAATCTTTATGGTTGCCCGCATGTCGCCGTTGTTTGAACTGTCGGAGACCGCACGTTCAGTCGTCTTGGTGATCGGTGCCTTAACGGCACTTTTGATGGCATTGGTTGGCTTGGTCCAGACTGACATTAAGCGAGTGGTTGCTTATTCAACGCTCTCACAGCTGGGTTATATGACGGTGGCGCTCGGTGCCTCTGCCTACTCCATCGCAATTTTTCACCTGACAACGCACGCTTTTTTCAAGGCATTGTTATTCCTCGGCGCAGGGGCCGTCATTATTGCGCTTCATCACGAACAAGATATGAGGAAAATGGGCGGGCTGCGCCGCGCGCTACCCATCACCTATGGCACTTGCATCGTTGGCAGTTTGGCGTTGGCGGGCATTCCACCTTTTTCCGGGTTCTTTTCCAAGGATGCGATTATCGAAGCCGTCGCTCATGCGACGATTCCTGGGGCTGGGTTGACCTATGTTGCCGTCCTGATCGGCGTCTTCGTCACGGCGTTGTACTCGTTTCGGTTGATTTTTATGGTCTTTCACGGGCCACGAGCGGAGAACTTGGATGAAGCCCATGGCGTGCACGAACCGAGTTGGGTGGTTACGTTTCCGCTCATTGCTCTGGCGATACCCTCGGTGGTCGCAGGCGCGATACTGGTAGAGCCAGTGCTTTCAGGGAATCTTTTTGCCAATGCGATTACAGAACCCGCGATCGCCACGGGGAGTCATACGACGGCCGGAGCCATGTTGCTCCATGGCTTTAGTGGGTTGCCTTTCTGGCTGGCGGTGGCGGGGGTTATTGCAGCCTGGGTACTGTATTGCCTGAAGCCTAGGTGGCCTTTAGAAATTGCGAACGCATTCGCGCCGATTTACCGGGTCCTTCAAAGGAAATATGGCTTCGACGAATTCTATCAATATGTCTTTATGCGGGGCAGTCGTTATCTCGGAGAACGCCTATGGCAGACAGGCGATGTTAAATTGATCGACGGGATAATGGTCAATGGCACTGCCAATCTTGTGGGGCGACTCGCGGAGATTATTCGACACCTCCAGTCCGGTTATATTTATCACTATGCCTTTGCGATGATCATTGGTTTGGTTGTGGCGATGTCTTGGCATCTTTGGGTATAGGTGTCGGCGAATGTCTTTTCTTCATAGTCATTTGTTAAGTATCCTTATCTGGTTGCCAATTCTTGGCGGCGTTTTGGTGTTGGCGACCGGTGATGATCGGAACGCCGCTATGGCGCGGAAGATAAGTTTTGGATTCGCTGTTGCCACGTTATTACTGAGTGTCTTGCTTTACAGGGATTTCGACCTAACGACTGCCGACATGCAGTTTGTCGAACAAATGCCCTGGATCAATATTTTTGATATCCAGTATTTCCTTGGCGTTGACGGCATCTCGGTCCCACTGATCCTCCTGACTACTTTTCTGACGGTGATTGTTGTTGTCGCGGGTTGGGAAGTAGTTCAAGAACGTA
>CAJQRU010000036.1 GCA_905612355.1 uncultured Gammaproteobacteria bacterium | reverse complement strand
CAAGGTCAGCCCGTGCGGCACCGGAAAGCGCGCGACTCTACGTGCGTTTGGTGAAAAATGAAACCATGCCCTGCAAAACACAGATCAAAGGACGCATCATAGATGAGTGAAGCTGCAAAAAAGGAACCAATGGCCCCACGGGCCGTGCGCCACTCGTTTACCCTAACCGACAACGAGACCGGCGACAGTTACGAACTACCGATCCTGCATGGCAACATCGGCCCTCGAGTCATCGATATTCGAAAACTCTACGCCGAGGCCGGCATATTTACCTACGATCCAGGGTTCACCTCCACCGCAGCGTGCACATCAGACATTACCTACATCGATGGTGATGCGGGCGTACTGCTCCATCGCGGTTACCCGATTGAGGAACTCGCTGAGAACAGCGACTACATGGATGTGTGCTATCTCCTTTTGCATGGAGATCTGCCGTCGCCGGAAGAAAAATCTGAATTTGACGAAAACATCACACAACGCACTATGCTGCATGAGCAGCTAGTGCGCTTTTACAGTGGCTTCAAGCGTAGCGCCCATCCGATGGCCATCATGGTAGGTGTTGTAGGAGCCTTATCGGCTTTCTATCACGACAGCACGGATATTAACGATCCCATGCAGCGCATGAACGCGGCCAACCGTCTGATCGCCAAGATGCCGACGATCGCGGCCTACGCCTACAAGTATTCGCTGGGCCAACCATTTCCCTACCCCGACAATAAACTTGATTACGCTTCTAACTTATTGCGAATGCTGTTCAGCGTTCCCACTGAAGAATATGAAGTTAACCCAGTGATCGCGCGTGCCCTGGACAAGATTCTTATCCTCCATGCCGACCATGAACAGAATGCCTCTACCTCGACCGTGCGTCTTGCCGGTTCGTCGGGCGCCAACCCCTTTGCCTGCATCGCCGCTGGCATCGCGTCCCTATGGGGCCCTTCCCACGGTGGTGCCAATGAAGCCGTGCTGAATATGCTGGAGGAAATTGGCACCAAAGAGAATATTCCCCAATTCGTGAAACGGGCACAGGATCCGAACGATTCGTTTCGTTTGATGGGCTTTGGTCACCGCGTTTACAAAAACTATGACCCACGCGCCAAGGTCATGCAAAAAACCTGCCACGAAGTATTAAATGAACTTGGCACTTCCGATCCCCTGTTGGATATCGCGATGGAACTCGAACGTCTCGCACTCGAGGATTCGTACTTCATCGACAAAAAACTCTATCCTAATGTCGATTTTTACTCAGGCATTACCCTGCGCGCGATCGGCTTCCCGGACAATATGTTCACCTCTCTCTTTGCGATCGGGCGCACAGTCGGTTGGATTGCGCACTGGAAAGAAATGATGTCTTCGGCAGAAAGCAAAATCGGCCGGCCCCGCCAGCTGTACAAAGGTGAGGTCGCGCGCCAGTTCACTGCTGTGGCTAACCGGGAACACACCAGTCGCAAGATCAGCTGGGCGTGGCTTTGGGGCGGGCAAAGCAACAACGAGCGTTAGACAAGACTACCGAGGCCCCCGGCTGATGTCTGCAAGGAACGACTTGCATTCCCGATGCAGTGTGTAATCTATAAAGGTAAGCGCAAACCGGGGGCTTACCTTTTTGTCGAGCGCGCAGACGATTTCTCCCGCGTGCCAACCACACTAATGCAGATGATGGGCCCGATGGAGCTTGTGATGACCTTAGATTTAGCATCGCGAGAAAACCTCGCAGCCTGTGACCCCACTGAGGTCAGCCAGCAACTTCTGGGACATGGCTATTTCCTTCAATTACCACCCACCGACTACCCTACCCGTTAGCTGTACGAGGTCATGCTAACCAAACTTCTCTTCACCGCTATCGTTATCGTTATCGTATTGCTGGTGTTCCGTACTCGACATCACAAGACAAAACCTCCTACTCCAAATATTAACGATGAGCCACCTGGCATCGGCATCTCTGCGCGTGCCATCGCCTACACACTGCTCATCGTGGTGCTGGCCGTGTCAGCAGTCATCTTCACTCTCCACTGGTCGGAACAGCATCGTGTTATTGATATTCGCGTAACCAATGCGCAAGGTGCGGTCACCCATTATCAGGCTCACAAGAAAGCGATCCAAGGGCGACGCTTCATTACCCTAGAGGGTGTTGCGGTCAACCTTGGCGACGGCTTCCAAGTTGAAATGATCGAACAACTCGACTCGCGCTGACACATCATTCGTTGCCAACAAGATTGGGATCAAAACGAAATGCTTTTAAATTCGTATCAAGGGACACATCTCGCCTAAGGACCACTAACCTTGCAGCAAGCCGCGCATCGGCGGCACCACTTCGCACTTTGGCGCCAAGGCGACCGCCAATCGTATCACCGGCATCCAACACACCCTCAAGATTTCCATAATCCGTCAACAACTTGACCGCGGTGTGTACGCCAATCGAGTAAATCCCTCGAATCCCCAAAGAACTATCGCCGGCAAGTGCGAAAAGATCCACCAACTGTTCGGGCTCCACTCCAAATCGTTGCTTAACCCACGCGCGATCGTGTTCACGATCGGCAAAATGATCGTGGACCCGTATCTTTGGACCCAGCAACTGACAGAAACTCTTGTCGGTCGACAGAATAGTTACCGCGCTCCCGACCTTGGCAAGGCGATCAGCGACACTGGCGATGACATCATCAGCTTCAAACGCCGGGATTTCTATACTAACGACTCCCAATTCGGCGAAACGTTCGATCACCCGCGGCAACAATACGCGCAGATCTTCCGGCATGGGTTTTCGCAGTTTCTTGTAATCGGAGAATAGATCGCGGCGCCAGCTGTGGCCTTCGCCATCAAGTGCGCACAGTGCGTGGCTTGGCTGGTGACGACGAAGGGCTCGGCGTAAGGAGGCCACGCAGGCATTCAACACCGCATCGGCGTGCTGGGCCTCACCCTCACCGGGCACTCCTGCGTGCACCCTGCGTATAAGGTTCAGTCCATCTATCAAAAGGACGTGCATCTGGCTTAACCTCTATTGAGAGAGGCTACATCAGTATACGCTCGCCGGGGTCAGAGAATATAGCGGGTTAAATCTTCGTCACCGACGAGGTCAATAAGGTGCTGGTCGACGTACTCACCATCAACAGCAATGGTCGCGCCTGATCGATCAGCCGCATCAAACGAAATCGTTTCCAGCAACCGCTCCATAACCGTGTGCAGGCGCCTGGCACCGATATTTTCGGTCGATTCATTGACTTGCCACGCCACCTCGGCCACCCGAGCGACACCATCCGCACGGAAATCCAGAGTGACTCCCTCCGTCGCCATTAGCGCGGAATACTGCTCCGCCAGTGACGCATCAGGCTCAGTCAAAATCCGGACAAAATCGGCCGCAGTTAACGCATCGAGCTCCACACGAATTGGCAATCTCCCCTGCAACTCAGGAACGAGATCGGAAGGCTTACACATCTGAAACGCACCCGAGGCAATAAAAAGAATGTGATCCGTCCGGAGCATGCCGTAACGAGTACTGACATTACAGCCTTCAACCAAGGGCAAGAGATCACGCTGCACGCCCTCCCGAGACACATCGCTGCCCTGATGATCAGCACGGCCCACAATCTTGTCGAGTTCATCGAGAAAAACAATACCATCCTGCTCGACTCTCCGCACCGCCTCGTGTTTAAGATCCTCTTCGTTGATTAAATTACTGGCCTCTTCCTCCACCAGCATTTTCATTGCGTCGGCCACTGTCAACGTTCGATGCTGCTTCTTGTCACCACCGAGATTCTGAAACATGCTTTGCAATTGACCAGTCATTTCCTCCATGCCCGGCGGACCCATGATTTCAACACCAACGGTTGGGCTCGTGACTTCGATCTCGATTTCTTTGTCATCGAGTTTGCCTTCGCGCAAGAGTTTCCGAAACCGTTGCCGCGCTGCACCGTCGTTGTCAGGTGCCACAGCGACCGTACCGTTATCCACACCCGAGCTACGCGCTGGGGGCAGCAACGCATCTAGAATGCGTTCCTCAGCCACGTCCTCGGCCCTGGCCCGGACTCGTTCGATCGCCTCGTCTCGACTCATCTTGACTGCCATTTCAACCAAATCGCGGATGATCGAGTCGACTTCGCGCCCCACATAGCCGACCTCTGTGAACTTGGTTGCCTCTACCTTGATAAAAGGCGCTCGGGCCAATCGAGCGAGACGTCGGGCTATTTCCGTTTTCCCGACACCGGTTGGACCAATCATCAGAATGTTCTTGGGCGTGATCTCGCTACGTAAAGACTCGTCCTCGACTTGTGCCCGCCGCCAGCGGTTACGCAACGCAATGGCCACCGCACGTTTGGCGGCAGTCTGACCAATGATGTGCTTGTCCAGTTCCTGAACAATCTCCCGTGGAGTCATGCCTGACATAAGAATTCTCTCAACCGTGTAACTCTTCGAGAGTTAATTGGTCATTGGTGTAAATACAAATATCTGCTGCGATTAACAGCGATTTTTCTACAATCATGCGAGCATCGAGTTCGGTTTCCTCTAACAAAGCGCGGGCAGCCGCTTTCGCATAAGCGCTACCGGAACCAATAGCCATAATCCCCTGTTCGGGCTCAATCACGTCTCCTGTTCCAGAAATAATCAGTGAAGTGGAGCAATCCGCAACGGCCAGCATCGCTTCTAAACGTCGCAGCATACGATCAGTGCGCCAATCTTTGGCTAGCTCCACCGCTGAGCGCAGCAGATTCCCCTGGTGCTTCTGCAACTTACCCTCGAATCGTTCAAATAGTGTGAATGCATCCGCTGTGCCACCGGCAAAACCGGCCAGCACCTGTCCATCGTGCAAACGTCGGACCTTTTTTGCATTGCCTTTCATTCTCGTATCACCGAGTGTGACTTGACCATCGCCACCAATCACTACCTTATCGTCACGGCGAACGGATAGCACCGTAGTACCGCGCAAAGGATTTTCATTCATTTCCCGACCACTCCTCATTAAAAGCGACAAACCTGGCTACTCCACCAGGCGTAGGTGCGGACCCCCGCCCCGTTTAGCCGGTGTCGGAGATTGGTCATCTTCACCTGTGCTTTTAACACCGGTTTCATCGTGAAAGAAGATTCCTTGCGAATTCTCTTTCGCAAAGATTGCCAATACCGCATCCACCGGTACCACCACAGCCTGTGGCACGCCACCAAACCGAGCGCTGAACGTGATCAAATCATTGCCCATCTCCAGGTCGACGACGGCTCGATCGTGCACATTAAGCACAATCCGACCGCTTTCTACCGAAGCGAGTGGCACCACGACCTCTGCCACGGTGGCGTCTACGAGCAACTGTGGCGTGAAGGCATTGTCATGTGCCCACTGCCACATCGCACGGATGAGGTATGGACGAGTAGACATCTGCGTAGTGCTCGATACCACCGGAGCAATCAGGTGTGCATTTCCCGCTCAAGCGAATTGAGACTAGCCTGAAAAGTCGATCGCTCAAACAGTCGTGCACTGTAGTCCATAACGGCCTGGCCCTGGGGCGGTAACGTCACATCCATGACTGATAAGCGCCATAACAACGGCGCCAAATAACAATCCACCAGAGTGAACTCATTACCCATTGCATAGCGTTGCGTAAGAAAGATTGGCGACATTGCGAGCAATCCATCCCATAAAGATTTCTTGAGCCTCTTGTCCAGGGGCTTGCCTCCATCGAGTAAACGCTTCACTTCGCTCAACCAATCACGTTGCAAGCGTGCGACCAGCAGTCTTGAGCGGCCACGGCCAATTGGATCAAGCGGCATCAGCGGCGGATGTGGCAAACGTTCGTCGAGAAACTCCGTGATCACATTGGCCCCATAAAGCACCAGTTCCCTATCAAGCAGTGTTGGCGATTCGCCGTAAGGATTAAGCTCTGTCAGATCAAACTCCGGATCAGCCGCCGGATCCAACACATCACAATCAACATCTTTCTCCTTCAAGACAATGCGACAGGCATGGCCGTAAAGACAATTGGGACCGGTGTAAAGTTTCATTGTAGTGCTAAGATCAGTGGTGAAAGTTTAAAGTCGTGAGAACGGCTAATTCAGTTCAAATCAAATCGCTGAGTCGAAGTCATGCTCAGTGGACATCGCGCCAGTATTCTTTCTTCAAGAGATAGGCGAGAACGATGAATACACCCATAAAAAGCATCACCCAGAAACCTATTTCGTAGCGCACGAGCTTAGCCGGCTCCGCCAAATACACCATGAAATTGGTCAAATCGCGAATCGCGGCATCGTATTCTCTGCCGGTCATCGTACCGGGCACAACCGATTGGTAACGCACGCTACTGACATCGGCAACCCCACCGCCTTCGAACGTTGCAGCACGTGTGCCCTGCCACTGGTATAACACGTGTGGCATTGCGACGTTAGAGAAAAGTGCGTTGTTCCAACCAGTCGTGGTCGACTCATCTGCGTAAAAACTTCTCAGGTAAGTGTAAATCCAATCTGCTCCTCGTGATCGCGCCGTCAACGATAGGTCAGGCGGCACCACACCAAACCATGTCTTGGCACCAGCAGCTGGCATCGCCGTGACCATCAGATCACCAGGCTTATCAGACGCGAACATCATTTCTTCGCGCAATAACGCTTCGCTGATACCGAGATCTGTGGCCATCCGTTCGTAGCGCATAAACGATGCGTTGTGGCAAGACAGGCAATAATTAACGAAGGTCCGGGCACCACGTTGTAGTGACGCCTGATCCGATACATCGATATAGACTTTATCGAGATTCCCAGCACCACCGGAGGCCGACACCGCGAGCGGCATTAACAGCATCAGGACTGACACGATGCATTTCTTCATTAGCCCGTCACCCTGTCAGGCTCAGGTTTGGTCCTGTCCATCCGCGTATAAATCGGCATCAATAGGAAAAAAGCGAAGTAAACGACCAATCCAATCTGCGACCAGGTGACATTTGTTAATAGACCCAAATCAACGTGTGATGGATTGCGAGTACCAAGGTAACCCAGCATCACAAAGGTAATAACAAAAAGTGTCAGCGCGGTCTTATACATCCAACCTCGGTAGCGAATGGAACGAACCGGTGATCGGTCCAGCCAAGGAAGGAAAAACAGCAAAACAATAGCAGACCCCATTGCCAATACGCCCCATAACTTAGCCCCGCCGGGTAACCACTCAAAAGTTACGGCGCGCAGAATTGAGTAGTACGGCGTCAGATACCACAACGGCACGATATCCGGTGGGGTCTGCAGAATATCAGCAGGCGCAAAGTTATCTTTCTCGAGAAACCAACCGCCCAATTCTGGAACAAAAAAAACAACTGCCAGTAACGCGGTCATCATGACCGCGACACCAAGATTGTCTTTGACTGTGTAGTAAGGATGAAAAGCGATTCCGTCGAGTGGTTTGCCGCTTGCATCCTTGTCCTTCTTTATGTCGATGCCATCGGGATTATTTCCACCCACCTTATGTAACGCCACGATATGCAGATAGACCAGCAACGACAACAACAACGGTACAAGGATTACATGAAAAGCAAAAAAACGATTCAAGGTGGCATCAGAAACGACAAAATCACCGCGAATCCACTCTGACAACCCCGGACCGATGCCGGGCACCGCACCGAACAACGAAATGATAACTTGAGCACCCCAGTACGACATGTTGCCCCACGGCAGAAGGTAGCCGAAAAAAGCCTCGGCCATCAACGTCACATAGAGCAGCATGCCCAGCAACCAGATCAACTCTCTCGGCGACCGATGTGATCCGTAAAGTAGTCCACGAAACATGTGCAGGTAGACCACAATAAAAAGCATCGACGCACCCACTGAGTGCAGATAACGAATAAACCAACCACCCGGCACATCACGCATGATGTACTCAACAGATGCGAAAGCGAGGGACGAGTCAGGCTTGTAATGCATGGTGAGGAAAATCCCCGTGAGGATCTGTAGCACCATGACGACCATCGCAAGCGAGCCAAAGAAATACCAGAAATTAAGGTTCTTCGGCGCGTAGTATTTGGAAACGTGTTCTTCCCATACTTTGGTCGCAGGAAAACGCTCGTCGACCCAGGTCATGAACTTCGACATCAGGCAGGCTCCTGCGAATCGAGGCCGATCAGAATTCGAGTGGCAGTGACAAACGAGTGCGGCGGCACCTCAAGATTGGTTGGTGCAGGCACGTTCTTAAACACTCGCCCCGCAAGATCAAAGCGCGAACCATGGCACGGGCAGAAAAACCCACCTCTCCAATCAGCACTGACGCCTGATGCGGCCCCTCTTTCAAATTTCTTAGTGGGTGCGCAACCAAGATGAGTACATACACCGAGCAACACCAGGATTTCGGGTCGAATGGAGCGATGATCATTGGCTGCGTAGGCCGGCTGCTGTTCGACAGTCGAGTCCGGATCGGACAGCTGGTCCCGGATCTCAGTCAGATCCGTCAGCATCTGTTCTGATCGACGCACAATCCACACGGGTTTGCCACGCCATTCCACCACCATCATCCGACCCTCGCGCAATTCGCTGATGTCGACCTCTACTGGCGCCCCTCCGGCACGCGAACGTGCGCTTGGGGCCATGCTCGCGACCAATGGCACCATCATTCCCCCGGCACCCGCCACACCGACAGCCGACGTTAGTGCCGTCAAAAACTGGCGTCGCCGGTTCGGTTGCGAGTCTTCCGCCTTATCCTCTGCCATGTTATTTCCCCGCTAGACTGATGGAGAACCCTGAGACTGCCCGGTTCGATCCGCACCAGACACTTTCTCACGCTCGACTCTTTAAAGGACGAAAGTATAGCAAAGCGCTTAGGAGCGCCTGTCGCTAAGGCGTCGCCAATCCACTGCGCTCAGGCAAGGCCTGACTGATGCAATAAAGCATCGATCCCCGGTGCGCGACCACGAAAAGCAGTAAAAAGATCTAGCGGCGACTCTACACCACCTTTTTCAAGCACCTCGCTCAAAAAGGCTTGCCCCGTCGCCGAATCAAATATTCCACTCTCCTCAAAGGCGCCGAAAGCATCTGCTGACAGCACCTCTGCCCACAGGTAACTGTAATAACCCGCCGCATAACCGCCAGCGAAGATATGCGAGAAGGCGTGCTGAAAACGGTTGTAAGTCGGCCACTCAGCCACCGAGAGACTGGCTCGTACGTCGTCCAACACCTGCTGAATGGTCTCGTCTCCATCGGCATCAAAGCGACTGTGGAGGCGCAGGTCGAAGATCGAAAACTCAAGTTGGCGCAGCATGGCTCGTGCCGACTGGAAGTGCCGTGCGGCAGACAAACGTTCAAACAGGTCGACGGGTAATGGATCACCCGACTCGTGGTGCGCCGTTATTAAATCAAGCGCTTCGCGCTGCCAGCACCAGTTCTCAAGAAACTGACTGGGTAATTCCACTGCATCCCACGGCACGCCATTAATCCCAGCGACGGCAGGTTCATCGACTTGAGTTAACAGGTGATGCAATCCATGGCCAAACTCGTGGAAGAGAGTCAACACCTCTTCGTGGGTCAATAAGGTCGGCTGACCGTCCACTGGCGGTGTGAAGTTGCACACCAGAAATGCCACGGGGGTTTGTACACTCCCATCAGGCAATCGACGTCGATCAATCGCGTCTGCCATCCAAGCGCCACCCCGCTTATTGGCTCGCGCGAAAAGATCAAGATAAAAGGAGCCCCGCCGCGCGCCGGTCGCATCCACAACGTCGTAAAAGGTAACCGCCTCATGCCACAACTGTGGTAATGCAACGGGTTCAACTCGAATAGAGAACAGCCGGTGGACAACCTCGAACAGACCGTTGAGCACGCGTGGCAAGGGAAAGTAGGGACGTAGCGTTTCCTGACTCAACGCGAAATGCACTTCACGCAACCGTTCGGCATAAAAAGCGTGATCCCATGCTTGAAGATCACACACATCATCGGCCTCTTGGGCGAAAACGACCAATGCTTCGAGTTCGTCCTCAGCGTGACCACGCGCACGCCGGACGAGGTCAGACAGAAACTGGTCAACCTCTGCAACAGAGGTTGCCATCCGCGTTTCCATCGCATACTCAGCAAAGTTGTCATACCCCAGCAACGATGCCATCTGCTGGCGCAACGTTAGGATGTTTGCCATCACTTCACTGTTGTCCCACCGCCCCTCACCCGGCCCCATCTCGCTGGCACGCGTAACGTACGCGTGATACATCCGCTCTCTGAGGGACCGATTCTTGGCGAACTTCATGAAAGGCACATAGGACGGCGCCTTGAGCGTAAAGCGCCAACCACGCTGACCTGCTTCTTGTGCCGTTACCGCCGCCATCTCGCGCACTGATGTCGGTACTCCAGCGAGACCCGACTCATCGACAACGTCCAAATACCAACCATCGGTGGCATCGAGCACATTTTGCTCAAAGCGATTCTCGAGCAGTGCGAGTTCTTCGGCCAGTGCAGCAAATGTTGCTCGACTCGATTCGTCCAGCGCCACCCCAGAGAGACGAAAATCACGCAGCGCATTGGAGATGACACGCCGCCGCGCCGTCCCGACACCCTCACCTGTCTCATGCAAACGCTGAAAGCCCTTAAACAAAGCCTGGTTCTGACCCATCTCGGTCTCATAGACGCTAACTTTGGCTAGACAGGCCTCGTAGGCCCGACGTAACGCATCCGAATCGACCACAGCGTTCAGATGCGACACCGGCGACCACACCCGTTGCAATCGTTCATCAAGATCCTCTAGCGGCCTGGCAAAACTAGTCCAGTCCGCACTACCCGCATGGGATTCGAGTGCGCTGATCTGCTCGCGGTTCGTGGCCAGCACCTCGTCGAGTGCCGGCTCAACATGATGCGCCTCGATCTCCTCGAAACGTGGCAGGCCAGAAAGATCCAGCAGCGGGTTAACTTGCTTCATCGGTCGGGTTCTAATACTTGATGTGCTGTGGTAGGGGCGCGATTTACACGCCGCGCACTGATTTCGTTTAATCTACCATGTAGCCGTTCGCACTCCGCAGACGCCTCGGTAAGACACTCGGGCACTCAGACCATCCTATGAAAGAAGACGTCGATTTTCTAGTTATCGGTGGTGGCAGCGGCGGGATCGCCGCAGCTCGCCGTGCCGCCCAGTACGGTGCCCGCACCGCCCTGATCGAGGGAGGACGCTTGGGTGGCACCTGTGTCAACGTCGGTTGTGTGCCAAAAAAAATCATGTGGAACGCATCACGCCTCGCCGAGATGCTGGACGACGTCCCCGGCTATGGTTTCTCCATCGATCAAAGCCGTTTCGACTGGCCGTCGCTAAAAAGTGCCCGCGATGCCTACATTTTACGACTGAACGACATCTACCAGCGCAATCTTGACCAGGCAGGCGTCGAGACCATTACCGGTTGGGCTCGCTTTGAAGGGCCACATGACATCCGTGTTGAAGATCGCAAAATTCACGCCAAGCACGTTCTGATAGCCACCGGCGGCATACCGACCATCCCGGCCCTTCCGGGGGCCGAACTTGGCATCAGCAGCGACGGGTTCTTCGCCCTTGAGACACAGCCCGCGCGGGTTGTGATCGTGGGCGCTGGCTACATCGCTACTGAATTTGCTGGCGTAATGAACGCACTCGGCAGCGAAGTCACGCTGATCCTGCGCAAGGACACTGTACTGCGTGCCTTTGATCACACCCTGCGTGAGGTGGTGATGAGTGAAATGCACACCAGCGGCATCCGCATACTGCCCCAAACTAAGATCGACCAGATCATATCTGGCGATGATGCCCGACTGCGTATTGAGTGCACAGGCGAATCACTGGACTCCATCGATTGTCTTATCTGGGCCATCGGGCGCGAATCGAACGTCACGGGTTTAGGCCTCGCCGAAGCGGGCATCACGGCAGATGAACACGGCTTTATTCGGACCGACCCTTTTCAGAACACAACCACCGAGAAGGTGTATGCCGTAGGCGACGTCACCGGTCGCCAGGCCCTGACCCCAGTTGCCATCGCCGCCGGCCGACGATTGGCCGATCGTCTGTTTGACAACCAACCCGATGCACATCTGGCGTACGACAATATTCCCAGTGTGATCTTCTCTCACCCGCCCATTGGTACCGTGGGCCTAACAGAGCACGAAGCAATCAGCACCTTTGGTGAACACAATATCAAGATTTATCAGAACCGGTTCACCGACATGTACCATGCGATGACATCGCGAAAACCACCAACCATCGTCAAACTGGTGACAACCGGAGCGGATGAGAAGATCATTGGCTGTCACGTCGTCGGCCACGGTGCAGATGAAATTATCCAGGGCTTTGCCGTCGCCGTGAAAATGGGCGCCACCAAAGCCGACTTCGATAACACCGTCGCCATTCACCCAACTGCGGGGGAAGAACTGGTGACGCTGCGCTGACGCTCACCCGAGTGGCCATGGCCCATATCAATGTCTTCGCGCAATAAACCCGCGTTAGGAACCAGCGCCTGTTTGTTGGGAGAGTCGGTGCGTTTCGACGCTAGCCATAAACATGATCGCTGGATCACCGGCACACTGAGTCAGTACTTCGACCTCGTGTCCGTATGCCCAGAAGTTGCGATTGGGCTTGGCATCCCTCGACCACCCATCCAATTGAAAGGTACAGTAAACAACATTCGCGTGGTCGGTAGTCGTCACCCAGACCTTGATGTTACCGACGATCTTCGCCGATACGGCACCAAAATGGCCGTTCAGATGGATGCGATCAGTGGCTATATCTTTAAGAGCAAATCGCCTAGTTGCGGCCTTGAGCGAGTGCGGCTTTTCCCCGAGGACGACGGCGCGCCCTCACGTGAGGGCGTAGGTCAGTATGCTGCTGCATTTACAGCAGCCCAGCCATTGCTGCCCGTTGAAGAAGAGGGTCGCCTAAATGACCCTGTGTTGCGCGACAACTTTATCGAACGTGTCTTCTGTTTTTATCGCTGGCAGAAACTTCAAGACCAGGGCATCACACCGGCGCGCCTGATCGATTTTCATAGCTGTCACAAGTTGCTGGTGTTGTCGCACGGTGTCGTCCCGTACCGCGCGCTAGGTCGCCTAGTCGCTGACACTGGCAAGCACGATATTTACAAAATGGCTGACGACTACATCCAGCGCTTGATGCAGGCGCTCAAACGAAAAGCGACCCGACGCAGTCATGCTAACGTGCTCCAGCATCTGCAGGGCTACTTGAAACGTGCGCTTGACCGCGCCGATCGCCAGGAACTGGTTGAAGTCATCGATCATTACCGCCTTGGACGTATCCCGTTGGTGGTACCAATGACATTACTACGACATCACTTTCGCCGCCATCCTGACCCGTACATCACCCGCCAAATCTACCTCAACCCTCACCCACCCGAGTTAATGTTACGGAATCTGATCTAACGGGCTTCGACAACCAACGAGGCGCAAACATTGCGCGCCGTTACAATCTAGGCACACGATCCACAACACACTTGGAGTAAGCACCAATGGCATGGTGGGGCACACTGATCGGGAGTACGCTTGGATTCATGCTTGGCGGGCCGCTGGGCTTGCTACTCGGTAGTGTGGTAGGACGCCAATTCGATGCGGGGCGGCAACGCACTGGCGATGGCCCCTTTCTGGACAATGGCCGTGAAGTCACCCAAGCGGCATTCTTCACCGCTACGTTCTCAGTCATGGGTTACTTGGCCAAGGCCGATGGCCATGTCTCGCCTGCAGAAGTTCGTGTTGCCGAACGGCTTATGGACGACATGCGGCTAGATGCGCGCCAACGACAAACCGCTATCGAACTCTTTAACCGAGGAAAAACTGGCGACTTCCCGTTAGAGGCCGTCCTCGATCAATTCCGCCGCGAGTGCCAGCGACGCACCACCTTGCTGCGAATGTTTCTCGAAATTCAGGTCCAGGCCGCACTGGCCGACGGGCGCATCGATCCAGCGGAAAACACCGTATTGATACAAGTTGCCCAGGCGCTCGGCTTCGATCCCAGAGACGTACAGCGTTTGATCGACTTTATTTCCAGTGGCGCTAATGTCGCAGGCCGGGAAACACAGTCCGTTGATTCCGCATACCAGGTGCTTGGCGCCGACCCGACCGCCAGCGACGGGGACATAAAGAAAACCTATCGCCGATTGATGAATCAACACCACCCCGACAAAATGGTCGCACGCGGCATGCCTGAAGAAATGATAAAGCTGGCCACAGAAAAAACGCAAGGCATCCAGAAAGCCTGGGAGGTGGTCCGCGAGCACCGAGCCAAGCAAGTCACTCGCTAGTTTTTCGAAACGGCATCGCCAGCATTGAGGGTAAATGGCAGCACTCACTGACCTGGCGCATGCCCGGTAGCCCCAGGACCATGCGCTCGTGTGTCTCTCGCGGTGCGGCGCGATAAGTGACAAACAAATAATCCCACCACGCCAGATTAAAACCAAAATTGGCATCACGCTCGTCTACCGCCACGGAATGATGTGTTCGGTGCATGTCCGGGGTCACGATAATCCAACGAAGCAATCGGTCAACGGTCTTTGTCAGGCGAAGGTTAGCGTGGTTGAACAGCGCCATTGCGTTTAGCACCACCTCAAAAACAACCACCGATAAAACCGGTGCACCCAGCAATATGACGACGCCACACTTGATCGCCATAGAGATGACCATCTCAAATGGATGAAATCGCAACCCGCTGGTTACATCTAAATCTAAGTCAGCGTGGTGCACCCGATGCACTCGCCACAGTACCGGTATGACGTGCATTGCACGATGCTGCAGGTACACAACAAGATCAAGTAGCACGATCGCGGCACCCATCACGAGCCCCCCCGACCACCCCAGAAAAGAGAAAAGACCCCAACCTTGCTCAGCGGCAACCGCCGCTGCACCGACAGCGGCCATAGGAAAAATTAGGCGCAGAAGTGCCGTGTTCAGCAAACCCAGTCCGAGATTATTCTGCCAGCGGACGCGTTGAGAGACGCCCAACACCCTGCGCGGCCATTGCCATTCGGCACACGCGATAAGACAAAAGACCCCTCCGAATACCCCTATTCGGATGAGGGCTTCGTTGGCAAAGATAAATTCAGGCAACGACGAGGCTCAGTAGGTCTTGGCGAAGATAAGTATAGTCAGTTGGCATCAACCTGACGTGACCTGCCAATAATGCTTCGATGTTCGATGAGTGGCGCGCTATACTTTTTCTTCGCATCAACGACTCTCCCACATCATGAACCTTCATAAACTGCTTACCCAACGTGCCGCCGCCGATAACCCGATTCGGATCGGCCTTATCGGTTGCGGGAAATTCGGCACCATGTTTCTAACTCAGGCGCTGCAGACCAAGGGTCTGCATGTGGTCGGTATTGCCGACCTCAACACTAAGCGCGCACGACATAATCTCTCTGCCGCTGGCTGGGACCGCTCCCGCTTCGACGCGAAGTCTCTGGATGTGGCATTCCAGTCAGGCACGACGTACGTCGGCGACGACGCCGCGGCACTCATTGCCTATGAGCGATTGGAGGTCATTATCGAGGCCACCGGCATACCCCGCGCTGGGATCGAACACTGCCGTCGGGCCATCCATGCCGGCCATCACGTGGTCATGGTAAGCGTCGAAGCCGACGTGGTTGCCGGACCCCTGCTCGCCCGTGAAGCCGCAGCAGCTGGCGTGGTCTATAGCCTGGCCTGGGGTGACCAGCCAGCACTCGTGTGTGAGCACGTTGACTGGGCTAGAGCGTGTGGGTTTGAGGTGGTGTGCGCGGGCAAGGGAACCCGCTATCACCCTGATTACCATCAGTTAACGCCCGATACCGTATGGGATGTCCTGCGCCAATATCTTGACATCGAGGATCCACAAAGTATCAACCTCAAGATGTTTAACTCTTTTCTCGATGGCAGCAAATCCGGTATCGAGATGACCGCCGTGTGCAATGCGACCGGCCTGACGCCGCAACAAAATGGACTGGGCTTTCCGCCCAGTTCACGCTTTGACCTCGCCAACACGTGTAAACCCGCTACTGACGGCGGTCAGCTCGAGCGACGCGGCACCACTGAAGTTGTCTCGTCACTTAACCGTGATGGCTCAGACGTGCCACACCATCTTGCCATGGGCACTTACGTTGTCATTGCCAGCGAAACCGATTACGCCCAACGCTGCATGGGGGAATATCACATGCTGCCCGACTCATCGGGTCGTTATGGCACGCTTTACCGTCCCACCCACATGATTGGCATGGAACTGGGCATCTCGGTTGCCTCTGTGGCGTTGCGCGGTGAGGCCACTGGCGCACCGATCGGCTTTCACGCGGACGTCGTTGCCATCGCCAAACGACCGTTGAAATCGGGCGAAACACTAGATGGCGAAGGCGGCGCCTGTGTGTGGGGCAGACAGCTGCCGGCTGCATCATCCCTTGCTCTTGGGGCGCTGCCACTGGGCCTTGCCGGTGAAGTTCGCGTGGTCCGCGATATCGAGACCGGCAGTGTGCTGACCTGGGATGATGTCATGCTGGATGAGACCGATGCTGCCGTCCAGGCTCGACGCGAGATGGAACACGCGTTCGCTGGGCAAACACACTGACAGGCCGTATGCACGAAACCCGGAATTAAGCACTTGCCCATCACAACGGCTTCCCTGAATAGTACACAAGCACAGCTATTTGGAAGCACATTCGAGGCTATCCGGGTCGAATGCGGCGCGGGACCACTTTACGTTGTCCAAGGAGGCGTCGGACCACCTTTGTTGTTATTACACGGGTATCCACAAACTGGCGTCATGTGGCACCGCGTTGCGAGCGCGCTCGCAACCCGCTACCGCCTGATCATCCCGGATCTGCGAGGTTATGGGGACAGCCCCAAACCAGATAGCCAACCAGACCATGCGAGTTACGCCAAGCGTGTGATGGCACTTGACGTCGCTCAAATGATGAGCGCCCTGGGACATGAGCGTTTTTACGTTGCCGGGCATGACCGCGGTGGGCGGGTTACTCACCGCCTTGCCCTCGACCACCCGAATCGGCTGGTTGCCGCCTGTGTGATGGATATCGTGCCGACACTGCACGCATTCGAGACGACCGATAAAGCCTTGGCCAGCGCGTACTATCATTGGTTCTTTCTTATCCAACCGGGTGGATTACCCGAACGGTTGATCGGACAGGATCCCAAGTTCTACCTCGACCATAAATTTGCAGGCGGCTGTGCGCCCGGGTCATCGCTAGCACCTGCGGCGCTGGCGGAGTATCTACGTTGTTTTCGCAACCCCGACACCATCCGCGGGTCGTGCGAGGACTACCGTGCCGCAGCTTCAATCGACCTAGCGCATGATCGCGCTGACCGAACGCGCAAGATAGAAACCCCGTTACTCGTCCTGTGGGGCGAACAAGCTTTCGTGCATCGTCACTACGACGTGCTCGGCGTGTGGGCAGATTACGCAACCACCATACAAGGTCGCTCCGTGCCCTCAGGACATTACCTGCCCGAAGAGGCGCCTGAAGCGGTGATTGATGCGTTGAGTCACTTTTTTTCGGGCTTTGTGTTGTGAGCCAAAAAGCTTCCCTGCTGCCTGCTAGAACCCTGGTGATCGCAACGACACTCGGCCTTCTTGGTACTGTACCGACCGCACAGGGAGACAACGACACAAGCGTCGCTGTAATCGTAGAGGAGTCCGCTACCCTAATCTGTGATGACGAAGATGGCGACGGCGTGCTCGACCTGCTCGACAACTGCTGGGGCGTTTACAACCCGAATCAATCCGACCGGGATGGAGATGGCACTGGCGATGCCTGTATTGAATAACAAAGCACCGTGCGAACGAACATCCAATTGATGAAGACTGCTGGAGGACAAATCCCATGACAACACACAAGGTGGCACTGCTTGCCGGCGACGGAATCGGCCCAGAAATAATGGACGAGGCGATCAAGGTGCTGCATCTCGTCGAAGAACGCAACGAAATCCAATTCGAACTGACACCCGCATTGTTCGGTGCGGCGGCCTATTTCGAAACCGGCAAATCCTTCCCCGAAGAAACCATCGCTGCCTGCGATGCCGCCGACGCCATCCTCAAAGGAACAATCGGCCTCAGTCACGAAGAGTCAAAGAAAATTCCACCGGATGAGGGGCCCGAGCGCGGGGCCCTGTTACCAATGCGCAAACGCTATGACACCTATGCCAACTTTCGCCCCGTTTACCTGCCCCACAGCCTGGCACACTTCTCACCGCTGCGTCCTGAAGTCATTGGCCAAGGCATTGATCTCATGATCATACGAGAACTTGTAGGCGGTCTTTACTTTGGCACCAAGACCGAGGGCATAGACGATGCCGGGCGGCGTTACGTGCACGAAATGCTGGAGTACAACGAAGAACAAATTCAGCGCGTTCTCAAAGTTGCTTTTGACCTGGCGCGCAAACGCAAAAAGGTGCTGCATAACATCCATAAGGACAACGTCCTGAAATCCAGCCTACTATGGAACACCATCCTCGACGAGGTGCGGGTCGACTACCCAGAGGTCAGCGTAAAACACGTTCTGGTGGACGCAGCGGCTACCAACCTTTGCCTCGATCCAACCCAATTCGACGTGATGGTGATGGAAAATATGTTTGGCGATATTCTCAGCGATCAATGCGGCGGCATCTTGGGCTCGCTCGGTCTAATGCCTTCCGCCTGCGTTGGGCCAACAAAATCCTACTACGAACCATCGCACGGCTCTGCACCAGATATCGCCGGACAGGGCATCGCCAACCCCTACTCGATGATCGGCTCGGTCGCCATGATGCTCGAAATGAGTTTTGGTATGGCTGATGAAGCCGCAAACCTATGGCAGGCGATGCAGAGCGTCTTTACAGATGGCTACTCAACGCCTGACCTTGCCCGCCGCGGTGACGCCGAGCACATCATCACCACCGCTGACTTTGGCGACAAAGTCCTCAGCAAGCTCGCAACACTTCCCACGCCCTGACCCAATGAAGACACGATCAACTTATCCGTCTGCCGAGTGGTTGGAATCCATGACATCCAACGCATGAACCTCGCTCAATTACTGAAAAGGAGCGCTCACGCTTTCACCAACCAGCCCGCGGTCGTCGAAAACACACACGTGTGTTTCACCTTTAATGAATTGCACCAACGCAGCGCGCGCATCGCCGGATACCTGCGGACCACGCTGGGTCTTAACACTGGAGATCGGGTGGGCTTGGTGATGCACAATGGCCCAAGCTATACAGAACTCCTGTTTGCCTGTTGGCACGCTGGCCTAACAGCACTGCCCATCAACGCCAAACTGCATTCGCGTGAGTTTTCATACATTCTCGAACACAGCGGCTGCAGGGCCTGCTTTGTGAGCAAGACACTTGAAAACGCGGTCGCTACAGCCGCGGCTACCTGCGAAAACATGGTCGAGATTATCACTTGCCCTAGTAAAGCCTACGACCGCGTCCTAAACACCAACCCCGACACGCTTGCTCACACGGAACCGAATTCAAGTGCCTGGCTGTTCTACACCAGCGGCACCACCGGTCGACCCAAAGGTGCCTTGCTGAGCCATCACAATCTAATGACGATGGCACTTTGTTACTTCGCAGACGTTGATCGCATTGACCCCGGTGATGCACTGGTGCATGCCGCTCCCATGTCGCACGGCAGCGGCATCTATCTGATTCCACATGTGATGGCCGGGGCTATGCAGATCATCCCGGAAAGTCACGGGTTCAATGCGGACGAAGCGCTTCGGCTACTCGCCCACCATCCCGGTTCAGCCATGTTTGCCGCACCAACGATGGTACGCCGACTTACCGATGCCAGTGCCGCCGACGAGCTCGACACTCGCTGTCTTAAAACCATCGTCTATGGCGGTGGTCCAATGTACCTTGCGGATCTGGATGATGCGCACCGAGTGCTAGGCTATAAACTGGTTCAAATTTACGGCCAGGGAGAGAGCCCAATGACCATTACCGCATTGAGCAAAT